>JAJTFR010000019.1 GCA_021298455.1 Sphingomonadales bacterium
CAGATAGAGCGCCATGCCGCCCCAGCCGCAGCCAATGTCGAGCAGATTCTGCCCCGGACGTAGCGCCAGGTTCGCCGCGATATGGGCCTTTTTTGCAAGCTGCGCCTGTTCAAGCGTCATCGTACTGCGCGCCGCGCCGCCTTCTTCCGCAACCGCATCGGGCCAATAGGCGCAGCTATATTGCATGTCTGGATCAAGCCACAGGCGGTAGAAATCATTGGAAAGATCATAATGATGGGCAACATTGGCGCGCGAACGGGCGAGGTTGTTCAGTTGTCGCAGCGGCCGGACCAACTGGTCGCCGAGCCGCTTGATTGCAGATGGATCGCCGATTTCTCCGCCCTTTTCCCAAGGGTTGTTGCGCCGGACGAACTCGACCAGCCCCATGATATTGTCGCCATCAACCGAGACGGAGCCATCCATATAGGCCTCTCCCAAGCCGAGGCGCGGATTTAGCAAGATGCGCCGCTCTGCATTGGCAGTGTGGAGGCGCAGGGTGATTTCCGGCCAGCCGGATGCAGGCGTGCCGAATTGACGGATGTCGCCGCGATGATCGATAATGGTCAGCTGGCCATGTGAAACGCGGCCGTCAAGCAAGCGGGCGAGAAGAGTCATGCGGCACTCCGTCAAGCAGTGTGACGCCCCCATTCAGATAAGAGCCCAGCCTGTCGGGAAAAGCAACCTATCCCGGGGGGTTATCCCAATGCCGCCTGTTTTTCCTCGGCCAGCCGGTCGAGTTCTGCCCGGCTCTTTTTCTCAGCCGCCGACTTCAACTGCCCGCATGCCGCCATGATGTCGCGCCCGCGCGGGGTGCGCACCGGCGCGCTGATTCCATGTTCAAAGATGATGTTGCTGAACGTGCGGATCCGATCTGGCGAAGAGCATTCATAAGGCGCACCGGGCCAGGGATTGAACGGGATCAGATTGACCTTTGCAGGCAATTTATACTGCTTGATCAGGCGCACCAGTTCGCGGGCATCCTCGTCGCTGTCATTCTTATCCTTCAGCATCACATATTCGAACGTGATGCGGCGCGCATTGTTTGCTCCGGGATAATCGGCGCAGGCCTGCAGTAATTCCTCAATGCCATATTTGCGGTTGAGGGGAACGATCTCGTCACGAATATCTTTGGTAACGGCATGCAATGACACCGCTAGATTGACGCCGATTTCCTCTCCTGCGCGCTCCATCATCGGCACCACGCCGCTGGTCGATAGGGTAATTCGCCGTTTCGACAGCGCTAGGCCATCGCCGTGCATCACGACTTTCAAGGCATCGCGCACATTGTCAAAATTGTAGAGCGGCTCGCCCATTCCCATCATCACAATGTTGGTCAGCATCCGTCCGTCAGATGTGTAATGGCCAGAAGAATAATGAGGGGCGTCGTCATCCTCTTCCTCGCTCACACTCGCCATATTGCCGCGCGGCCATTCGCCAAGCGCGTCGCGGGCGAGCATCACCTGGCCGACAATTTCACCGGGGGTTAGATTGCGTACCAGCCGCATTGTGCCGGTGTGGCAGAAACGGCAGTTCAGCGTGCAACCTACCTGTGACGATACGCACAATGTCCCTCGGTCTGCATCAGGGATGAAGACCATTTCATAATCTTGCGCATCGTCGGTGCGCAGCAGCCATTTGCGGGTGCCATCGCTCGATACCTGCGCCTCGATCACTTGCGGACGGCCGATCACGAAGCGCTGTGCCAACCATGGGCGCATAGGCTTTGCGATATCCGTCATCGCTTCGAATTCAGTTACGCCGCGGTGATAGATCCAGTGAAATACCTGTTTCGACCTTAGCTTTGCAGCCTTTTCATCAAGCTGGCTTTCAAGGAAAAGCTGCCGGATCTGCAGGTGTGACAAGCCAATAAGGTCGATGCGACCATCGGCGCGCGGTGTAATTGTGCGCGGGGTGACAACGGGATCGATATGGCCGGGGATTTGCATGATGGGCGGCCATATAAGGCCGTGAACCGTGAAAAGCGAGTCCCGCTATCGGCGCGCGAGACACCCCAAGGCAGCAGCGTCAATGGCGCTTGCCGCGCCGCGCGTGCGATAGGCGTCGATGATGTTGCGGCCATCGCGGCCGATGCTCTGCACGCTGAGCGATTGGGATGAACGGATCGCGGCGATGATGGCAAGATCCATCTGTCTGTCCTTGGCCCAGCCGCTATTGCCGCGCGCGGCAAGCTGGAATCGGCGTCCGCCTGCGCTGAGGGTGATGCCGCTGTTCGTTGATCTGTTGCGTGAAAGGCGGACATAGACCTGATGCGACAGGCCGCGCTTCGGCCAAAAACCCACCGAGACAAACCCCCCGGAGCCGTTCGTTTCCTCCGGGCCGCCAATGGCGTAGCAGCGCGCCGTTTCTGCGTCGCGAAACGCCGCCCAGCTTTGCCATGCCCCCAGCCGGTCGCGCGCCAACGCCGGAACCGCAGACAGAAAAAGCAAGAGGACGAAGATGGTCCTCAAGCGCGCTCGCCCCTTCCCGCACCGTCGACAACCAACTCTTCTACGCCGTCGCGGATCATCACCATGCTGCCCTGGGCAAGGCCCGGGGCGATTGGTGCGCCAAAGCGTTCGAGCGGCGGCAGGCCGAGCAGAAGGCCGCGCATCACCCGCGCGGTCATGCCATGGGTGATGATCAGCATGTCACTTTCAAAGCTCTGTTCTGAAAGCCATTGCTGCACCCGTTCAGCAACGTCGCGATAATCTTCACCGCCCGGTGCCTTTTGGATGAAAAGCTTATGCTCCATGTCCATCAACGTGGTGATATCGGGGGCGATGTCTTTGTAATAATGGCCTTCCCAGACGCCGACGTCGATTTCGCGCAGTCGTACATCGGTGGCATTATCATGAAAATCGCGGTCCAGTTCTTCAACAACCAGCGCCAGTGTCTGCAACGTCCGCCCGGCTGGGGAGGAGACAAGCGCCAGCGGCTCGTGCGGCTCGATATGGCGCGAAAGGCCGATTCCCATTTCGGTTGCCTGCTCGCAGCCCTCGCGGGTTAACGGGGTATGGGCGTGCATGCCCTGCATCCGCCCGGCCGCGTTGAATACGGTTTCACCATGCCGCGCGATGAACAGCCTTTTGCCTTTTGTAACCAATTTTCAGACCCTTCTGCGAAGCGCCCTTCTTCCACAGAATAATCAGCACTGCAAAGCCAATCGGCTTGCCCTAGATCGGAAGCTTGTTAAGACGGATTCGCCGATTTTCAGGCACAATAATTTTAGCGCCGTACTGAAACAGGGCGGCCTTAGGGGATTGACCGGACGATGAAAGCGACGATCGAGCGCGCGACACTGCTGAAGAGCCTGGGCCATGTTCAATCGGTGGTTGAACGGCGCAACACCATCCCCATCCTGTCCAATGTGTTGATCGAGGCCAGTGAAAATGGTGCGATCCGCTTGACAGCGACCGACCTAGATTTGCAGATCGTCGAGACGATTGCAGGCGATGTCGAAATTGCAGGCGCAGCGACAGTATCGGCGCATACGCTGTTTGAAATTGCCCGCAAACTGCCCGAAGGCAGCCAGGTGCAGCTGAACGCGGCCGATGGCCGTATGGCAGTGCATGCAGGCCGTGCCCGTTTCAGCCTTGGCACTTTGCCGCGCGATGATTTTCCGATGATCGCCGAAGGGGAACTGCCCACCAGTTTCGAACTGCCTGCGGCCTCGCTCGTGCAGATCATCGACAAGACGCGCTTTGCCATTTCGACCGAGGAAACGCGTTACTATCTGAACGGCATCTTCCTCCATGTCACCGACGATGGCGATCCGATGCTGAAGGCAGCTGCGACCGACGGTCACCGCCTCGCCCGCGTCACCCTGCCTCGCCCTGCTGGCGCAGAGGGGATGCCTGACGTGATCGTCCCACGTAAATGCGTTGCCGAACTGCGCAAGCTGCTCGACGAAAGCGGTGACAATGCGATCCAGATCGACCTTTCGGCTTCGAAGATCCGCTTCACATTCGACAATGCGGTGCTGACTTCGAAACTGATCGACGGCACCTTCCCGGATTATAGCCGAGTCATTCCGACCGGGAATGACAAGCTGCTGAAGATCGACCCGAAAAGCCTGTCAGAAGGCGTTGACCGTGTAGCGACGATCGCCACTGAAAAGACCCGCGCTGTCAAGGTCGCGCTTGAAAAGGATAAGGTGACGCTTTCGGTGACCAGCCCGGAAAATGGGACGGCGGCTGAAGAAGTGCCCGGCAGCTATGGCAGCGACGGTTTCGAAATTGGTTTCAACGCCCGCTATCTACTCGACATATTGGGCGAGATTGAGGGCGACACGGTGGAACTGCACCTCGCCGATGCAAGCGCGCCGACGTTGATCCGGGAGAATGACAAGTCCGCAGCGCTCTATGTGTTGATGCCGATGCGCGTCTGATCGCTGCGGCATTTCATCAAAACGGGAAGGGGCGGTTTCGACCGCCCTTTTTTTATGCGCAAAAAAAGGCCCGGGCCATTTCGGACCCGGGCTGTGAAGTCGGACGTTCGCGGGAGGAACGTAGGGAGGCGGCGGGATCGGGAGAGGGAGGAGAGAGACCCCACCGCCAAGCTGTGGTGGAAAGCGACGCTGTTCTAAGCCTCGCCTTCCATGAACCTTAATAATTGTAGGCGCGCTCTCCATGTTCGGTGAGGTCGAGCCCTTCGCGTTCGGCTTCTTCGCTCGGGCGCAGGCCGATGGTGAATTTGAGGCCGTAGAAAAGCACAGCCGATACGATGGCGGTCCAGATCACGGTCACACCGACCGCCTTGATTTGGGTGAGCACCTGACCCGCCATGTCATAGGTTCCTACGGCTGCCGGGAAGACCGTGTAGTCGAAGAAGCCCTGGCCGCCCAATGCCGGGTCGGCAACGATGCCGGTGCCGATGGCGCCAACAATGCCGCCAATGCCGTGGACGCCGAAGACGTCGAGCGTATCGTCATATTTCAGCTTATTCTTCACAAAGGCCACGAACAGGTAGCACAGACCCGAAGCCGCAAATCCGAGCAGGATCGAGGTCATCGGGGCGGCAAAGCCGCTGGCTGGGGTGATCGCGACCAGACCTGCAACTGCACCAGTTACCGCGCCGAGTAGCGACGGTTTGCCGTGGTGGAACTGTTCGATCAGGCACCAGGCGACAGCGGCAGCTGCGGTGGCGACGAAGGTGTTGATGAAGGCGAGAGCGGCGAGGCCGTTGGCTTCGAGGTTGGAACCTGCGTTGAAGCCGAACCAGCCCACCCACAGCAGCGAAGCGCCGATCATGGTCATGGTCAGGCTGTGCGGAGGGGTGGCTTCCTTGCCATATCCGATACGTTTGCCGACAATGAGGCATCCGACCAGGCCAGCAATACCCGCGTTGATGTGGACAACGGTTCCACCGGCAAAATCAAGCGCGCCCCAGCCCCAGAGCAGACCGGCATCGGTCGGTGCATCGGGCAGGAAGTCCGGGCCGGCCCAGTACCATACCATGTGGGCGACCGGGAAATAAGCGAAGGTGAGCCACAGGACGGTAAAGATCATCAGTGGCGCGAATTTGATGCGCTCGGCAAACGCCCCGACGATCAGCGCCGGCGTGATGCAGGCGAAGGTCATCTGGAATACGACGAACGCATATTCCGGGATGTAGACATTGTTGCTGAAGGTTGCGGCAACAGTTGTAGCATCAACCCCCGAAAGGAACGCTTTTGAAAAGCCGCCGATAAATGGTGCAAGCGCGCTGTCGCCGCCTGACGTAAAGGCAAGGCTATAACCATAGGTAACCCAGAGCAACGCCGCGACCGAAACGATCATGAACACCTGCATCAGCAGTGAGAGCATGTTCTTGGTGCGAACAAGGCCGCCATAGAATAAAGCGAGCGCCGGGATCGACATTAACAGTACCAGCGCGGAGCTGATCAGCATCCATGTCGTATCACCCTTGTCGACCATACCCGCCATTTGTTCAGCGGTTGGCGCCTTTATCGGCCCGTCGGCAGCTGCGGCCACAGTGGCCGCCGCCTCTTGTGCAAGCGCGGGGAGCGCAGCCAGTGTGGCTACCCCCGTTGCACCAATCCATTTCAATGTTTTCAGCATAGATTTTCTTCCCTGATTGGTCCGGTTTTTCTGGTTAAAGCGCGGCGCTGTCAGTCTCGCCGGTGCGGATGCGGGTCGCGGCTGCAAGATCGATCTCGAAGATCTTGCCGTCGCCGATCGAGCCCGTGGCGGCCGCCGCTTGGATCGCCTCGACTACGGCGCCGGCACTTTCGCTTGTGCAGGCGACCTCGATCTTGATCTTCGGCACCATGTTGGTGGTGTATTCAGCACCCCGATAAACTTCGGTCTGGCCTTTCTGCCGGCCAAAGCCCTTGACCTCTGAAATGGTCATTCCCGATACGCCCAGTCCGGCCAAAGCCTCGCGGACTTCATCGAGTTTGTGTGGCTTGATGATGGCAATGATATATTTCACACGCGCCCCCTTGATGATTGCAGGAAACCATAATGCAAAGGGCGTGCCAAATGCGGACAGGCGGGAAACGGAGCCATTATGCCGCAATGCAGCAAGCAAATTGACTAAAATTTAATCAGCAAAAACACACTGATTAAAAATTAGGCAATATTCAGGCTCGCCCATAAAGGCAGATGATCGGATGCGCGTTTGGTAAGCGCGCTGTCATGGGCGCCGCAGCTTTCGACGCCGATATCATGGCTGACGATGATGCGATCGAGCCGCGCCACCGGCCGAGTGCTGTGAAAACTGGGGGGAGTCTTCACCAACCGATGATGGTGAAAGGCGAACTCGGATAAAGCCCCGCGATCCGACCATTGATTGAAATCGCCCATCAACACGGTGGGCAAATGGTGCGTGGCGCCGTCCAGACGGGCCAGAAGCGCGCGAATCTGCCGCCGCCGCCACAGGCCGGATAGATCAAGATGGGTGCCGATGATCCGCAATTGCCGTCCATGCATGATGATCTCTGCCAGCACCGCGCCACGCGGCTCGAGTGTGGGCAGCGGCACGATCTCGCTGTGCCGCACCTCGGTGCCCTTGCGGACGAGCAGTGCGTTGCCATGCCAACCGATGCTTTGCGGACGTCCGCCAATCTCGACCGGCACATAGTCGCTTTGTTCAAACAGCATGTGATGGGGCAGTGCGCTCATCCGGTTGCCGAACCGCCGGTCGGCTTCCTGCAGCGCGACGATATCGGCATCTATTTCGCGCAATACCTCAATGATGCGGGCCGGATCACGGCGCCGGTCGGTGCCGACGGCCTTGCGGATATTGTAAGTCGCAACCTTGATGGTGTGCACTTTTTATTCCGCCGATCTGGCAAGATACAGGACGACCCTGCGGATCATTTCGAAATGCGTGTTATCCGGCGCGTCGAAACAATCTGCCATAGGCATGGTCTGCCAAAGCCAACGGGTGCAGTCCAGACTAATCGGTCTTTATGGCTGCCGGTCAGCAACTCGTTCCGGGAATCGGAATGCCCAACGGACCCTTGCATGGTTTTTTCTTCTTGGGCTCGGCAGCGGGTGCAGAGACGCCGCCCATTGCGCTATCACCCATGCCGACCATGAAGCTCGCAAAGGATTTGAAGCGCACCTTGGCCGTCCATTCGATATTCCAGACTGCTTTGGGGTCGGTCGGTTTGGGTGGGAACGCGAAATTCTCCTCAGGCCCAAAGGCATTCATGCTGCCGAACATCATGCCTCCTGCAGCGGCTTTCGCTTCCGCTGGAATAGCGCAGCTGGTCTGCGAAGGTGGCATAATATTTTTCGCCGCGATCTGGCGCTGCACCTCTGCGGGGGATAGCCAACCCATGCTTTCGCCAAAATCACGATTGTTGGCTGAGGTCCACATCACCATGTCGCCACCTTGTCCTGACCGTTCCATCCCACCCATCGCCCAGGCGGCGTAACCTGTCGCGGTCGGTACGCTGTTCCAGTTGAGCTGGATCGCTGCGCCTTCGCCGACTGCGATCTTGAGTGCCGCCATATAGTCGTTTGCCAGCGCGAATTTGATTTCGGGCGTGAAATTGCTCGCGATGCGATGTTCGCCGCGCAGCGATGATCCAGACTTTGGTTGCTTGCCATTCCTGCCGTTTGGCCACCAGGCGGCGTTCTCATCGCGCGCCTGTGCAGCGGCGCGATAGCCCTGCATCGCCTGCGGCATGTTGGGCGGCATTTTCGCGGTTGGCATCTTGGCGAAATCGATGATGAACGGCTGCCCCTTGGGGGCCTTTTCATTGCAGCCCCAGAATATCAGGATGCGCCCCTTGGGCTTTTCGAAGTTGCGGTCGCCTTCATAGCTCTCGTCGGGTGCGGTCGGTTTGCCCGGAACGTCACCCAGCAAAGGCACCGATTTTCCCATCTTGGCGCTAGGCAGAAAGAAATGGTCGCCCTTTTCGGGTTGAACCGGCGCCGCAACTGCCGATGTCAGCCGCAGGTCGAGCATGTAGTTTTCATTGCCGCCGCCGCCAAGCAGCGCGCCAAGCCCGCCACCCATCATGCTGCCCATTCCCATGCCGGACATGGTCTGAACGTCCATTGCATATTGGGCCTTGGGACCAGTTGTCTTTTGCGCTGAACCAGGAACGACCCCAATCAGCGAAGCAAGGATAAGGGCGGCAGGGATACGGGTCGAAGCAGACATGGCATAACTCCGTCTTGGCCGGCGGATTGCACCGGCGGGTTATGCGACCCGATTCTTCTTGTAACCTGGATAGTCCTCGGGGTGAGCCTCGGCAAGTCCCTTGCCAGTTGTCGCCTGCAGCAACCGCCTCGGCTTCGCCCGGCCGATCAGCCGGCCGTACCACCCACAGTTAGCGCGCTGACCAATGTCGTTGGCTGGCCGACGCCAGCCGGCACGCTTTGCCCGCCCTTGCCGCACACGCCAATGCCTTCGTCGAGTGCCATGTCATTGCCGATGCCGATCACCTTGGTCAGCGACGTCGGCCCATCGCCGATCAATGTTGCGCCCTTGATCGGATCGCCCAGTTTGCCATTTTTGACGCGATAGGCCTCGGTGCAACTGAACACGAACTTGCCCGAAACAATGTCGACTTGTCCGCCACCAAAGCTTTTGGCAAAAATGCCATCCTTCACCCGGCTCAGCAATTCTGCAGGATCGTCGTTACCGCCTTTCATGAAGGTGTTGGTCATGCGCGGCATGGGTGCATGGGCATAGGATTGGCGGCGGCCGTTGCCGGTAGGGGCTACGCCCATTAGTCGAGCGTTCAGCCTGTCCTGCATATAGCCTTTGAGGATGCCGTCCTCGATCAGCACATTTTCCTGCGTAGGCGTACCTTCATCGTCGATGGATAGCGATCCACGGCGGTCGGTAATTGTGCCATCATCCACCACCGTCACCCCCGGCGCAGCGACGCGCTGGCCGATCTTCCCCGAAAAGGCCGACGTGCCCTTGCGGTTGAAATCGCCTTCAAGCCCATGGCCAACCGCTTCATGCAGCAGCACGCCGGGCCAGCCGGGGCCGAGCAGGACGGTCATTTCGCCGGCAGGGGCGTCAACCGATCGCAGATTCGTCAAGGATTGCGCTAGCGCTTCGTCAATCGCGCGATTCCACGCTGCCTCGTCAAACAGGTCATCATACAGCTTGCGCCCGCCAAAGCCGAATACGCCCGTTTCGCGGCGCCCATTTTCCTCGGTCACGATTGAGACATTGAGGCGCACAAGCGGGCGGATATCAGTTGCGACAAAGCCATCGGCTCGAACGATCTCGATGACTGACCAGCTACCCGCAAGGCTTACCGAAACCTGCGCTACACGCGGGTCGCGCGCACGGGCGGCGGCATCGATTTTCTGGCAAAGCTCGACCTTTTTGGCGAAGGGTACCAGATCAAGCGGATTGCCATCGGTGTAAAGATGGCGGTTGTTCTTACGCGGCGGCGGTGCGGCTTGCCCCTTGGCCGGATCGAGCAGTTGCAGCGTTTCGGCGGCGCGGCGAATTGCGCCTTCGCTGATGTCATTGGCGTGGCTGAACCCAGTCATTTCGCCCGAAACGCCGCGCAGGCCAAAGCCTGATGCGGTCGAATAGTCAGCCATTTTCAGACGGCCGTCATCAAAACCGAAACTCTCGCTTGCGCTATACTGCAGGTAAAGTTCGCCGTCGTCGCACGATTGCAGGGCATCACGAGTCACGCGCATGGCGCCATCGGGATCTAGAAGGCCGGGTTGGTAAAGAAAGCTGCGCGGATCTGTAATGCTCATAGGCCCGATATAGGCAGTCGCGCGCACAAGGAAAGGGTGTTCAGCCTGTCTTCGCTTCGCCCTTGTCCGCCGGGCCGCCGACCAGCACGAAACGGCGGTCGCAATAACCGCATTCGACATAGCCGCTTTCGTCGATTTCCAGCCATACGCGCGGGTGGCCGAGCGCTGCGGGCACACTATCACCGCTGCCATCGCAGGCGATGCGGCGGGTGCGGACGAAAAGAGTTTCAGGAGCTTGGGTCATCCGCGGCCGTTAGCAAAGCGCGGCGTGCCCCGCAACGGGCGAGTTTACTGGTAATTCAGCGTGATCGTCCAAGTGCCGCGATATGTGCCGGGCGTCTGGTTGGCATTGACGTCAAGCGTTGCGCCGACTGGAAAGGCAAAGCCGCCGCTGGGCGTGGCAATGCGAAAGACGCGCGGCGTCGTCGTAAGCACGGCGGTCGGTGTGCTACCAATGACAAATGTGTGCGCCCGCATCCGCGTTCCCGGGCCTGTCAGGAAAATGCTGTTGCTGCCCAGCGAGATCTGGACGCGCTGGTTTGGCTGACCGAAACCGGCAAAAATGGCAGTATGATGTGTGTTGCCGGTCAATGTGACGCCACCTGTGCGTGATCGCACGCCACTGGGGGCGACTGTAATGGTGCCACTGGCATTGCTGGCGAAGATCTGGCCGAAACTGAGTTCTTCCGTTTGGATGAAGCTGAGCCGCGTGACCACGCCAACTTGTGATTGGGTGCGTTCGACATCTGCATGTGCAGGCGTCACGAAGCCGATACAGGTCAGCGACACTGCAGCCCAAGTCGCAAAGCGCGCAATATATGTGGAGCGACATCCCATTCCACAGCTTTTAGCAAGAAGCTGTAAATGGACAGTAAATTTGCGGTTGCCCGTCTTTCCGGATTGCTTTGGGCCTTGCACGGCCGGGATGTATGCAGCGAGCTTCCGGAATGCAGACGGGCGTGCCTTATCCTTGGCCGACAGCCAACTGCTCGCTCGCACGAATCGTACAGCCAGAAGAACTTTATTTGCCCCGCTCATGGACAGTGTCTGTCACACCGGGCTGCAACATTGGCTTAGTGTTTACGGTTAACGCAGCTTAACCGGTTGCAACACAGCCTTGCATTGCGCGGCCTGACAGGCTCGGCTATCGATTTGTGTCTATGAATGATGCAGCTATTTCGATCCGCGATCTTTGCAAGACCTATGCCTCTGGGAAACAGGCGCTAGATGGCGTCAGTTTCGATGTTCAGCGCGGCTCGATATTCGGCCTGCTTGGTCCCAATGGTGCGGGTAAATCTACGCTGATCAATATCCTTGCCGGCATGGTGCAGAAAAGCGCCGGCACGGTGAGCATCTGGGGTTTCGATATCGATGCCAACCCGCGCAATGCAAAGGCATCTATCGGCATTGTGCCTCAGGAAATCATGTTCGACCCCTTTTTCACGCCGTTTGAGACACTGGAACTTTATGCGGGCCTTTATGGCGTGCCTAAGGCCAAGCGGCGCTCGATGGAGTTGTTGCGGGCGGTAAGGCTGGAAGATAAGGCCAATGCCTATGCCCGCACGCTTTCAGGCGGGATGAAGCGGCGGTTGCTGGTGGCAAAGGCAATGGTGCATTCGCCGCCGGTAATTGTGCTCGACGAGCCGACCGCCGGGGTCGATATCGAGTTGCGCCAGCAATTGTGGGATTATGTGGTCGAATTGAACAAGGGTGGCACCACCGTCGTTCTGACCACCCATTATCGCGAAGAGGCGGAGCAATTGTGTGACCGGATCGCGATCATCAACCATGGCCGGTTGATTGCGGATAAGCCGACGCGCGAACTGGTGGGAATGGCGCGCGAGAAAGCCGTTCTCCTGACCCTTGACCGCGATATTGATACCGTGCCTGCGCATCCTGCATTTGAAAAGGTGGAACGGATCGCCGACCGGACGATAGAGATCACCTATAACAAGGACCGCATGAACGCGGGAGAGGTGCTTGCAGCCGTTCAAGGCCTGGGCCTGGGCATCATAGATGTGACCACCAAGGAGGCCGATCTTGAGGATGTGTTCCTCAGCCTCACCAGCGGATCGGCCGAATAGGCCCCTTCCCCGAAGGGAAGGGACACCCATTCAGAAGCGGTAGCTGATACCGGCGCTGACGACCCAGGGGTCAAGTTCATGCTTGGTGCTGAGCGCCAGAGCGTTGCCAGCAAAAAAGCGGGCGGTTGTGTTCATGAAATACCGCTTTGCATCGAGCGACAGGCCAAGGCCGCTATCGTCGAGGGCAAAATCGATACCACCCTGCAGCGCAAGACCGAGTTCGTTCGAAAGGTCGACACGCGTTGCGCCCAGCGTGCGTGCGGTCGCATCGGGCTCCTCACCGAAAATGATGAAATAGCTTGGTCCTGCGCCGAGATAGGGTTTCAATCCGCCGCCGAGATTCACATGATATTTTGCGGTGACGGTTGCGGGAATGATGTTCGCGTTGGAAATGAGCTTTGCCCCGGCCAGTGCGCCTGCGCCAACAACATCATGTTGGGTGACGCCGGCGATTGTCTCGACGGACACATTGGGCGTCAGGAAATATTCAATGGCAACCGTCGGCGTCACATTGGTGTCGGCCTTGGTCTGGGAACCTGCCGCAAGCCCGATGCGGTCAGTGTTAACCTTTGTGATCTTGGCGCTGGGATCAACCAGCGTTGCAAAAGCCTTGACCTGAATTTTGCCCTGCGGGTCTTCGGCTAATGCGGGAGACGCGGCCATGGTCGCGAAAGCGGCCATTGCCAACATTTTTGTGGTAGTTTTCATGATGAGCTAGCTCCATCTGGTCCTTGAGCCGGCAGTACAGGATGCAGCCCTGCCGGCCATGCATCCCTGTTTCATCCCTCGTCGCAATTGGGGATGCAGTCCCCGATGTTCAACCCTCTGACTCTACGGGCTTTTGCCTATGTGTGATCGGGAATCACGGGAATTGACAGCGCGTATGCAAAAGCACAGGGAAAAGAGGTGGCACATAAGTCCGACATCCTCATCATTGGTTCGGGCGCGGCCGGACTGACCGCTGCGCTGCAACTTGCCCAGAAATACAAGGTGGCGGTTTTGGCCAAGGGCGCGTTGTCCGACGGTGCAACCGCCTGGGCCCAGGGCGGTATCGCCGCTGTCCTTGAACCCGGCGACACCTTTGAAAGTCATATTGAGGATACGATGATCGCCGGTGGCGGTCTGAACAACCGTGCGACCGTCGAATTTGTTGTCGAAAATGCGCCTGAGGCAATCGACCGGTTGGCAAAACTCGGCGTGCCGTTCAATCTTGATGGCCCAGATAAGGGCGACTGGCATCTGACCCGCGAAGGCGGACATAGCCACCGGCGGATCGTGCATGTGGATGACGCAACTGGTTGGGCGGTGCAGCAGGCTTTGGAAGCTGCCGCACATGCCAATCCCAACATCACTCTCATTCCTGATATGGTCGCGATTGACCTGATATTGGGGCGCCACCAGCTTCGCTTTTCGACAAGCGGGCGCATTCATGGCGTCTATGCATTGAACCGTGCGACGGGCCTGGTTGAAACCTTTACTGCGCGCGCGACAATCCTTGCTAGCGGCGGGGCAGGGCGGACCTATCTTTATTCAACTGCACCACGCGGTGCGACCGGTGACGGCATCGCCATGGCGTGGCGCGCAGGATGCCGTGTGTCGAACATGGAAATGATGCAGTTCCATCCGACCTGCCTCTATAATCTGGAGATCAAGAATTTCCTGATCACCGAGGCTGTGCGCGGCGAAGGCGGGATATTGAAAAACCCCAAAACCGGGCATCGCTACATGCCTGATTATGATCCGCGTGCCGAACTTGCCCCGCGCGATATTGTTGCGCGTGCCAATGATGCCGAAATCAAGCGCGACGGCCTAGATTATGTCCATCTAGATATCAGCCACAAACCGGCGGACTTTGTGAAAGCGCATTTCCCCAACATTTATGAAAAGCTGATGGGTCTGGGCATCGACATCACCAAGGAACCGATACCGGTTGTGCCGGCGCAGCATTACACCTGTGGCGGCGTGCTGGTTGATCTGAACGGCTGCACCGATGCGCCGGGGCTTTATGCCGCGGGCGAGGTCACCCAATCAGGCCTGCATGGTGCAAACCGCCTTGCGTCCAATTCGCTCCTTGAATGCTTCGTATTCGGCGATTCCTGCGCACGCCATATTGATGCTAATTGGGAGAGCCTGCCGTCGCCTCCGCCGATCCGGCCATGGGATGAAAGCCGCGTGACCGACAGCGATGAAGAAGTGGTGATCGCCCAGTGCTGGCGGGAAATCCGCCAATTCATGTGGAACTTTGTCGGCATCGTGCGGACCACCAAAAGGCTGGAGCGGGCCAAGCACCGGATCGACCTGCTGAGGCAGGAGGTCGAGGATTATTATAGCCACTTCCGCGTGACACCCGATCTCATCGAGTTGCGCAACCTTGTCGAGGTGGCCGATCTGATCATCCGCTGTGCACTGACCCGCAAGGAAAGCCGCGGGTTGCACTATACGCTTGATTTTCCTGAGGCGCTACCTGCGCCCAAAGATACCGTGCTGGTGCCCTAGGCCCTTTTGCGCGCCACCCACATATGGTGGATGCCGACAATCACCGCGCCGATGGCAAGGCCGATGACGCCCGAAATCGTCGCGTCGGCAATCCATGCAGCGGCACCTTCGTGCAGGCCCACCCAGTCTGCGGGATGCAGGCCAAAGCCATGGACGATGATCTGCCCACCGACCCAGAGCATCGCAGCGGTGCCGATGATCGAGAGGAGGGACATCAGTTTCGGCATGGCCTTGACGAGACCACGGCCAATCGCCTGCGATGCGCCATTTTCGCGCTTTGCCATAAACCGCGATGGTGATGCCGATGGCGACCACTACCAGAACGCCGGCCTCCAGCCAGATTGAGGTTTCAGCAAGGCCCTTCACCTCGTTGAGGGCGATTGCCATGATTTCCGCCGAAAGGATGAAGTCGGTGCGCACCGCGCCCTTCACCATTGTCTCCTCATGTGTCTTGTCGCAGACCTCGGCAAGTTCCTCTGCCAGCGTTTCTTGCTCATGCGGCATCAGTTTTTCGAGGACCTTTTCGGCACCTTCGAAACAGAGAAACGCCCCGCCGGCCATTAATAGCGGCGTGATCGCCTGTGGCAGAAAGAAACTCAGCAGCAATGCGACCGGCAGGATGATGACGATCTTGTTGAACAATGATCCCTTTGCGATCCGCCAGATGATTGGCAGTTCGCGGTCCGGGGTAAAGCCTGTCACATATTGCGGCGTAACCGCAGTATCGTCGATCACTACCCCGGCAGCCTTGCTGCTGGCCTTGCCTGCAGCCGCTGCGACATCATCGATCGATGCGGACGCCACCTTGGCAATAGTGGCAATATCGTCGAGCAGCGCAGCAAGGCCTGAAGGCATCGTATAACCTCTTCTTTAGGATTGAGACTTTTGTTAGCCGCCTGACCGAACGCTTGTCGATAGCGCATCGCCGCCAACGTGACAGAGCGCTATGCAGCCGCAGCCCGACTAGTTGCCGTCAAACCCTTCTGCCAGGAAGCGCTCTGCAAGCGCGGCATGGAGCGCGGCGCCCTTTGCCATCACACGTTCGTCGAGGACCATGCGGTTTGAATGGAGGCCGCAGCAGGAACGCCAGTCATCGCCTTCATGGCTGGCGCCGAGGAAGAACATAGCGCCCGGTACCTTTTCGAGCACATAGGCGAAGTCTTCCGCGCCCATGATGGGATGATCGAGCGACATCCAGCTCTCGGTCCCAAACTGCGCCTCAACCACCTGCTGGCCAAAACGGACAGCATGATTGTCGCAGATTGTGACGGGGAAGCCTTGTTCGATATGCACCTCTGCCGAACAGCCATGGGCGGCA
>JAJTFR010000020.1:0-26082 GCA_021298455.1 Sphingomonadales bacterium
GCTGCCCGTGTCGTGCGTACCTTGGCGCCGGTACGCAGTTTTTCCGCACCTTTGACCACCAGCATGTCGCCCTGTTTCAAGCCGCCGGTAACGATCACGAAACCGTCGGTCAGCCGCTCGACAGCGACATTGCGGGTTTCGACGCGGCTGGTCTTGGGATCGACGATATAGACAAGGGCCTCCCCGGTACGCAGGCCGAAAATGGCGCTTGCCGGAATCTGCAAAGACCCGTCTTCGGCCGCGGGAAGGGCGATGCTCGCAGTGCCGATCTGGCCTGATTTCAGTCCGGCGGCAGACGGCAGTTTGAACTGGACGGTGAAGGCGCCGGTCGCCTGATTGGCCCGGCCGTCAATTTCGCTGATTGTTGCGGTAACCGGGGCGTTGCCAAGTGCCGGCAAAGAAATCTGCGCCGGCATGCCGATGCGCAGCCGGCTAGCGTTGCGATCAATCACGGGTGAGCGAAAAACAAAGCCGTCATCTGCCTCACCCAGGATCAGCGCGGGGGTGCCTGCGGCAATGACCTGGCCAGGCTGGACATTGCGGGTCAGGACGACGCCGTTGGACGGCGCGTAAAGCTGTGCCGTTCCGCTCGCAAAACCTGCCTGTGCAACGCGCGCGGTTGCGCCCTTGGCGGCGGCTTCGGCAGCTTCATAGCGTGCCTTGGTTATCCAGCCTTCTGCATAAAGCTGCTTGATGCGTTCGAAATCGGCTTGGGCGCGGCTGCGTTCCGCTTCGGCGATGCTAAGGTCGGCGCCAACACTGGTGGTATCGAGCGCGGCGAGCAATGCGCCCTGACGCACGGTATCGCCTTCTTCGAACCTTACCCGGGCAACCTTGCCAGCCGAGGTAAAGCCAAGCGGCGTTTCGCGGCGATAGCGCACAGTGCCTATGGCGCTCAACGTCTGCACCATATTGCCGGGCTGCACCGTCATTGTCTGGACGGGAAAGACTTCCTCTGAACTGTTCACAGCCGCCGGCTCATCGGCACAGCCGGTAAGCGACAGGCTTAGCAATAATCCGGCAATTTTAAGGCGATGTGCTCGAACTGGCACGTTCCCTCCCATTTCTCTCTATCGCCATCAGTTAAGAGATTTGCGGACATAAGGAAACAGTCGATTGCATTTTGAAATGCAATTTATTGCACGCCCCGGTGCCGGGCCAGCAAGGGGGGATCGCGCCGGCCGGCGACTGCGGCGGTTGCACCGATCCGGGCAATTTCCTCGCGCAACATCGCGACGCGGGTCTGCCAGCGATTATGGGTGGGTTCGGTAAATATGCCGAGCCCTGTTTCCGCGCCATAACGTTCCCAGAATGTGACCGCCGCTTCGGGATCATAGCCGGCATTGGCCATCAGCCATACTGACAGCCGGTCGGCTTCCTCCTCGGTTTCACGGGTGATGCGCGTCTTCCCGCTCTTCGCCGCGTTGATGCGTGCGCGATGGTCAAGCAGGTTGTGCGCCATTTCATGCGCCACGACAGCGGCCAGCTCGTCATCGTCGCGGACATAGGCGATCAGGCCACTCGTGACCCGTACCCGTTCACCATCAGCGCCAGCATCGCGTTTGCCGCGGACATCGACCCAGACATCGGATGCACAGATTTTAGGCGGATCAAGCGTGAAGCGCGAAAATTCATTGCGCTGGGACATGCTGCTTGCGGTTTCCATGCGATAGACGATGGGACCGCTTTGCGCCAAAACCTTGCGCAATCCGTCCTTCACCAAATCAAGCCGATCGACCGAAGGCTGGTGACGAATTGGATCCCCACCATACCAGATCAAGCCATTATCGGTTCCGACCAAGCCGTCGCCGACCTGCATGCCGGCCTTTTCTGCCGGACCATCGGGTACCAACGCCGCAATGCTGACCGGTCGGCGAAAGGTAAAGGCGCGGCGGGCTAGCGCGAGATCTGGATATTGGCGTTCGTCATGCAGCACCCAGCCGGGATTGCGCCATTTATTCCGGCAATAGTCCGCACTACCTTTCGCCAGATGATAGCCGACAGTTGCAAGACGCAAGTCGGTTGCGATCAGTTCCTGATAGGCCACGACAACGGGATCCTGTGGCGGTGCGTTGCGCGCCGTCGCTGCCAGCCCGAGCAGGCCGCAAAGCGAGAGCAAAGCGACCAGCAGCTTCACGCCGCCGCCCGCCGCAGCCTGTCATTGATCGCAGCACCAATGCCCTGATCTGGGATCGGCGCAACGACGATGGCGCGCCGGTCGCTTGCGTCGGCGCGGTGGAGGGCATCGAACAGCCGTGCAGCTGCCATGGCCAGATCGCCGTCGGGCGACAGATTGTCATCGCCTGCAATCGCGGCAAAACCGATATGCCATTCATCGTCTTGCGCAGTTTCGCCATTCAGGCGCACTGGCTTGGTCGGTGCATAATGGCTCGCAAGCTGGCCGGGGGCTTCGATTTTGGCTTCGGTAACGGGCAAAGGTGGCTCGCCAAGAAGGCCCTCAATCGCAGCGGCGGTTACCGGGCCGGGGCGCAGCAACTGCCAGCCATTTTCGCGTACCGCGACAATCGTCGATTCCAGTCCCGCACTGCATGGCCCTGCATCGAGCAGCAGCGGTGTATCTGCGCCAAGGCTGTGCGCCACATGTTCGGCGCGGGTCGGGCTGATCCCGCCGCTGCGGTTGGCAGAGGGCGCAGCAAGGCACAGGCCACTGCGTTGCAGAACGGCCTGCATCACCGGATGCGCTGGGCAGCGCAGCGCAATGGTGGCAAGTCCTGCGGTCACGGCGCTTGCCACCGGCGCACCGGGCAAGAGCGGCAGGACAAGCGTCAATGGTCCCGGCCAGAAACGCGCGGCAAGCCTGCTTGCGCGATCATCGAACCGGGCAAGCGCTTCGGCGGCGGCATGATCGGGGACGTGCACGATCAGCGGATTGAAATCGGGCCGTCCCTTGGTGCGATAGATGTGGGCAACGGCTTCCGCGTTGCTGGCATCGGCGGCAAGGCCGTAGACGGTCTCGGTCGGAATCGCGACAACATGGCCCGCGCGCAATGCGTCAACTGCAGCGTCGATTCCGCCGTCATCGGCCTTTGTCATAGGGCTTTGACCTAGGGGATTTGAGCCTGCCATCATCCCGCGCTATAGGCTGTGTAACCTTCCAACAACAGGGCAAAAGATGACCTTCACCGCACCCGTCGCCGAACAGTTGTTCGTGCTCAAGCATATCACCGGCATCGATGAACTGGCGGGGCATGATCGCTTTGCCGATGCCAGCCCCGACATGGTCGAGGCGATTGTCGGCGGCATCGGCGAATTTGCCGAGGAGCAATTCTATCCGCTGCGCCGGATTGGTGATACCGTCGGTGCCCGGCTGATCGATGGGCGGGTGCGGATGCCCGAAGGCTATGTTGATGCCTACAAGGCCTATGTCGCCAATGGTTGGGGATCGATCAACGCGCCTGCAGCCTATGGCGGGCAGGGCCTGCCATTCACCCTTGCGAGCGTCGCGCTCGATTCGCTTGGGGCCGCCAACATGGCCTTTGCGCTCTGTCCGATCCTGTCGGTCGGCGCGATCGAGGCGATCCATCACCATGGCTCCGATGCGCAAAAGGCGATGTATTTGCCCAAGCTTTCGACCGCCGAATGGTCTGGCACGATGAACCTTACCGAACCACAGGCAGGCAGCGATGTCGGCGCGCTGAAGGCGAGCGCGACGCCGCGTGGCGACGGCACTTACCAGATCAGAGGTCAGAAGATTTACATCAGCTTCGGCGACCATGACATGGTGGAAAATATCGTCCATCTTGTGCTGGCACGCACGCCCGATGCACCCCCGGGGACAAAGGGTATTTCGCTCTTCCTGGTACCCAAATATCTTGTGAATCCCGATGGTTCGCTGGGCGCTGAACAGGATATCAAGACGGTTTCGATCGAGCATAAGATGGGGATCAATGCCTCACCTACCTGCGTGCTTGCTTATGGCGAGGAAGGCGACTGCATCGGCGAATTGATTGGCCCCGAATTTGGCGGCATGCGCGCGATGTTCACGATGATGAACAATGCGCGACTCAATGTCGGACTTGAAGGCGTGCAGATTGCCGAGGCGGCGACGCAAAAGGCGGTCGCCTTTGCCCGGGATCGGGTGCAGTCGGCTCGTGCCGGCGGGGCGAGCCGCGATTCCGTCGCGATCGTTGAACATCCCGATGTCCGCCGCATGCTGATGCGGATGAAGGCGGGGACGCAGGCGATCCGCGCGCTGCTTTACTGCGCCAGCGGCTTTGTCGATCGGGCGGCGCTGGGGATTGAGGGCGCACAGGAGATGGTCGACCTCCTGACCCCGCTGGCCAAAACCTATGGCACCGATATGGGCAGCGAGATCGCGTCGCTTGGCATTCAGGTGCATGGCGGCATGGGCTATGTAGAGGAAACCGGCGCGGCGCAGCTGTATCGTGATATCCGCATTGCTGCGATTTACGAAGGCACCAACGGCATCCAGGCGGCAGATCTTGTCGGCCGCAAGCTTGGCATGCGCGGCGGGGACGCTGTGCGCGACCTTCTGGCGCGGATCGGGCAGGAGGCTGGCAATCATGGCGCGCTGAAGGCGCTGGCCGGGGCCTGTGCCGAAATTGCCGAATGGATGATCGGGTCAGCGTCAACCGACGATCGGCTGGCAGGCAGCTATCCCTTCACGACGATGATGGCGGTGGCGACCAGTGGCTGGCTGATGGCGCGGCAATTGGCGGCGGCCGAGGCGGAAGGTGGCGACACGCCGTTCCTTAAGGCCAAGATTGCTGCCTGCCGCTATTATCTCGACGTGATGGTGCCTGAGGCGCTGTCTTTGAAGGGCAGCGCGATGGCGGGGGCGGATTTGCTCTATGCCTTGGACGCCGACGAACTGGCGGCGTAAATGCCGAAACTGTTTCAGCATGACGAAACCGGAAGGGGCAGGGCGTGACCGATAGTGAAACCCTTCGCCGCATTGCCGATGCGCTTGAACGGCTGGTTCCGCCGCCCCGCCTATCCGCCGATCTTGGCGCGCATCCGGCCTATCATTGGGATGGCCGCGGACTGGCGGCGATTGCCCATTTTGCCCCGCTGCCGGCCGATCTGATCGTCGGTGTCGACCGACAAAAGGATGCTGTCACGCAAAACAGCCTCCGTCTCGCCCAGGGCCATGCCGCGCATGATGTGCTGCTTTGGGGTGCGCGTGGCATGGGAAAGTCGGCTCTGGTCAAATCTGTGCTCGCGGGCCTGCAGGCCGATGGGCTGCCGGTTGCGCTTGTCGAAACGACCGCCGACCAGCTTGCCAGCCTGCCTGAACTGTTCGCGCTTCTGGCAGGGTCCGACCGCCGCTTCATTCTGTTCATCGACGATATGGCCTTTGAAGGCGATGATGCCGCGCCGCGTCGTCTCCGCTCCTTGCTCGAAGGCGGGTCAGAAGCGCGTCCGGCGAATGTCCGGCTTTATGTGACCTCGAACCGGCGTAATATCGTTGAGCGCCGCCAAGATGAGGAAGACGCCGCCGTTAATGCCCGTGACGTTGCCGACGACAGGCTGGCGCTGGCTGATCGCTTTGGCCTCAAACTCGGTTTTCAATATCCCGACCAGCCGGCCTTCCTCGAAATGGTGGCCGCCTATGCCGCGCATTTTAGCCTCGACTGGGACGCGGCCGATGCGCTTGCCTTTGCGCATCAGCGGGGCGGCCGATCAGGCCGGATCGCGTGGCATTATGCGGTTGAACTCGCCGGAAGGGCAGGGCGCGGGCTTTAAAGCGCCTTGCGGTAGATGCGGTAAACCTTGCTCTTCTTCCCGCCAACGGCTTCGCCGACCGAACCCATGGGGCCGTTTGACGATAGGACCCAGCCGAAATCGCCGCGGGTTGCACCGAATTTCTTCACCGAATCGCGGCGGATATATTCGATCATCATGAAGGCCAACTGGCTTGCCATGCGGCTTCCCTGCAATTTCTTGACGACGCCCATCAAAGGCACGCGCATTGTGGTGACCTGCGGCGTTCCGACATTCAGCCACCAGAGCAGCTTTGCCCAGTTGAACGGCCATAAGGATCCGCCATATTTTACCAGCTGTTCGTTCAAATCAGGCACGGTCATCATGAAGGCAACCGGTTCACCGTCGATTTCGGCGACGCGGATCAGGTCTTCGAAGACGATGGGTTTCAATTTTTTGCCGGCATAGGCGACCTCGGCTGGGGTGAAGGGAACAAAGCCCCAATTGTCGCTCCAGGCATCGTTGAGAATCGACAGGATCAGGGCTGCTTCTTCATCGAAGCGGCGCTTGTTCACCCGGCGGACTTTGATCTTGCCGCTTTTCTCGCCCATGGCGACGATACGGTTGGTCAGTTCGGGGAAACCCTCGTCAATCTTCAGCGCATAGGTATAAAGATCCTCTGCCTTTTCATGGCCCTCGGCCTCGATCCAAGCCTGATAGGCGGCGCTGTTGAACCCCATCATTACGGTCGGCGGATGATCATGCCCTTCGACCAACAATCCCGGTTCATCCCACATCGCGAAACTTACAGGGCCCAGCATCTGCGTCATGCCGCGCGTGCGCAGCCAGCTTGCGGCCTCGTCGAGCAACAGCTTGCCAATCTCGGCGCTCTCTGCCTCGTAAAAACCCCAGAAGCCCGTGCCGGGGCCCATGCCCTGTTCGGCAGGCTGCTGCAGCGCCAGATAGTCGATATGGGCAGAAATGCGGCCGACCACTTCGCCTGCGCGCCGTGCGAGGAAAAGCTGAGCCTCGGCATGTTCGAACCAGGGGTTTTTACCCGGCGTCAGCAAGCCGCGCACTTCATCTTTTAACGGCGGCACCCAATTGGGATCATCGGCATAAAGGCGGAAAGGCAGGTCGATAAATTCGGCAGTCGCGCCTTTGCCCGTCACCCGTTCGATCCGCTTAGAGGCGCAGCTTTCGCGCGAAACTGCCCAGCCCAGCTTTGTCCTCGGGCAATAGGCCGATGCGCAGCGTGACCCACAGTGCAGGCCAGAACAGGACGAGCAGCGAGAGTGCGCGCACCGGCTGCCCGAAAGGGGAGAGCAGTTCGCCCAAGCCCCACAAAAGTGCGATACAGCCAGCCGCGGAGAACAGCGCCCGCCAGAAGCCATGCCCCAGCGGGGAGATGCGGTCGACCCAGTACAGCTCGACCATTGCGAGGATTGCCGTCAGCACCACTGCCGCGGAAACGGCCATCGCCATCCCTTCGGCGCCGCGCTGCGGCACCAGCCACATCCCGAGCGCCAGCCAGATAACAAGGCCGGCCAGGCTGTTGGCCAAGGGCAATATGCGATGCCCTGTCATCTCGATAATCGGTGTGGCCGGGCCCAATGCCGCCTCTGCCGCCCGTGCGGCCAGCAGGATGATCACGACCGACAGGCCCGCCTCGCTCCCCGGTGCAAAGGCGCTGAGCATGTCGGCGGCGACGAGGATCAGGAAACCGGCGAGCGGCGCCGCAAGCAGCAGCGATACATGCGTCGAAAAGCTATAGAGCGGCGCGATCTCCCGGCGGTCGAGCGCGGCCTGTGCCGATGCCAGCGGTGCCAGCACATAGAGGAAAGATTGGCGCACGATCAGCGGGATCGACGCGATCTTGCGCGCGATACCGAATATGCCGGCCGCCGCCGCGCCACCCGCGCCGGGAATCATCAGGTTCAGCAGGATCGGTGGCAGATCATTATAGGCGCGCCGCGCAAGCGCCGGGGGCAGCATCGCAAAGCCCGTCGCCAGTGCATTGCTGCGCAGATGGGCCGGGATCGGTGCGCGCAACAGCAGGCCGGCGTCATAATAGCGGGCCAGCAATTTCCAACTCAGCCAAGCGGTGAGCGCCAGCGACGCCAGATGTGCAAAAAGCAGCCCTTCAAAGCCGAAGCCTGCAAGAAAGAAACCTGCAGCAAAGACAAGCCGTGCAATCTGCTCCCAGAATATCCGCAGCCTGATTTCCGGGCCAAAGGCGCGCTTGGCCCGCGCAGCCGCGGTCGCGGTTTCGACAAAGATCCAAAGCGGAAGGCTCCATGCAAAGATTGCGATTGCCTGGGGTAATTGCGCGGCATCCCCGGGGGCGGTTGCGATCCACGGTGCAAGCATAGAGGCTGAAATGCTGATGAAGACCGCCGCGGCAACGCCGAGCCCCGTGCTGACCAGCAACGCGAAGCGGACTGCGCCATGGCGTTCGGTTTCATTTGCGCTGGCGGGAACGATGCGTTGCAACGCCTGACCCATGGCGAGATCAAGCAGATTGGCAAGAATGTTCACCACCGCCCACAGCACGACATAGACGCCATAGCCAGTCAGGCCGAACATCCATGTATAAGCAGGCTGCGCGATGACTTCGATCAAGGTGCCTAGCCGGGCAACCGCGGCAAGGCCGGCACCCTTGGCAACATCCTTGCGATCGATGGTCTGTGCCTGCGCCTCGACCAGCGCCTCTTCCTGCGGCCCGCTCATTCTTCGGTGCGTACGAGCACCGTCTCGCCGATCAGCAGGAACAGCAGGAAGGGCGCCCAGGCGGCAATGAACGGAGGGTAAGCGCCCAAATTGCCCATGGCGAGCGCGAAATTGTCAGCAACGAAATAGGCAAAACCCAGTGCCATGCCGATGACTGCGCGCAGGAAGAGCGCACCCGAGCGTGCAAGGCCAAAGGCTGCAATGGCGCCGAGCAAGGGCATGAGCAATGCAGAGAGCGGGCCCGAAATCTTGTGCCACAAAATGCCCTCAAGCGTATCGGTCCGCCGTCCTGCGGCCTTCAAATCGTCGATTGCGCGCATCAACGGAAAGAAACCGAGCGCATCGCCATCGACTTTCTTGCGATTGAACCTTTCGGGATCAATCCCGCGTCCGACCACCAGAGCAGGTAGCTGCTGCTGCTCGGCCTTGCTCAGATCGAAAATCCGCACCTTTTCGATCCGCCATGCGCCATCGTCCCAGCGCCCGCTTTCGGCGCGGATCACGCTTTTCAGGCTGCCGTCGATGCGCTGGTAAAGCCGCACATCCTGCAATTGCGTTGCATTGCCATAGCCGGAAACGGTGCGCACCTGGATCAGATCGCGGCCCTCGCGGACCCAGACATTGGTCCGAACGCCATCATCCAGCGGCACCGGGCCATAATCGACATCCTGCCACACTTTCAGCTTTGCCGTCGCCGGTGCGACAACATTGTCGTTGAACACAAAGGAAATGCCCGCGACCAGCAGGCTGGCTGCAAACATGGGCGCAAGTATCTGGTGTGCGGAAAGGCCGGCGGCCTTCATCGCGACAACTTCGCTATTCTGGCTGAGTGTTGCAAAGGTGATCAATGTTGCCAGCAACACCGAAAATGGCAGGAAGCGCGCGACAATCTGGGGCACGCGCATGCCGACATAGGCCCATAGGTCAGCCTCGCTATTGCCTGCCACCGACAGAATCTTGCCGCTTTCGCCAAGAAGGTCGAGCGTTTGCAGCACGAGCACCAGCATCAGCAGCACGGCAAATGTGCGCACCAGAAACAGCCGCGCCATATACCAGCCGATCTGGCGGGACGGGAAAAGGGCCAGTCGCATCGGTCAGCCCTCCTGCGTCAAAAGGCGCGACTTGCGGCGGCCGAAGCGGAATAGTTTTTTGAGCGTCTTGCCGGCCTTTTCGGCAAAGACTTCGAGTGCGCCAATCGGCTGCCCGCCCGGGACATGGGCAATCACATGATACATCCACAAAATCAGCGCAGCGAAGGCGATGAAGGGCACCCAGAGTGCAATGACCGGGTTGACCGTACCGAGCGCGCCAAGGCTCTCGGCATATTCATTTACCTTGTGATAGGTGACGACCATCACGATCGACAGGAATACGCCAAGCGCCGATGTGGATCGTTTAGGCGGAATAGCCAGCGCGAGCGCGAGCAAGGGCAGCAACAGCATCATCGCGACCTCGACGAGGCGGAAATTGAAATTCGCCCAAGCGGCATTGCGAAGCCTTTGCGGCAGTTTGGCGTTGGTGCCGACCTCGACCAGTTCGTTGAAAGTATATTCGCGATCCTTGCCGCCGCGGCTGCGGAATTGTTCGATCTCCGGCAGATCGATCGGCACGTCATGGCTTGAAAAGCTCAACACGCGGGGGTTTCGGTAAGTGGGCGCATCATGGACGAGGGTGCCGTTGGTAAGGCGCAGAATGATGGTATCCGGATCGTCGGTGCGCAGGAACTTGCCCTTTTCCGCCGATACCGAAATTGACTGGCCCTTCTTGTTCTCTGCAAAAACGAACAGGCCCGACAGATCATTGCCCTGATTGCGGCTCTCTTCGATCCGCATGGTCAGATTGTCGCCCAAATTGTTGAACTCGCCAATCTTGATCGATGCGCCCAACGCACCTGACCGCAGATCGAAGCGCAGTTCTTCATATAAATAGCGCGAGGTGGGCTGCACCCATCCCACAATTGCGAAATTCACCAGCGCCAGCCCGATCGCGTAGAGATAGGGAACGCGTAGCAGCCGCCAATAGCTTTGCCCCACTGCCCGGAAGATATCGATTTCAGAGGTGGTCGCCAGCTTGCGAAAGGCAAGCAATATGCCCAGCAACAGCCCGATCGGAATGCCGAGCGACATATATTCGGGGATCAGATTGGCGAGCATCCGCCAGACAACATCAACAGGGCCGCCCTCTGCCGCGACGAAGTCGAACAGGCGCAGCATCTTGTCGAGCAGCAGCAACATCGCGGCAATCACCAGCGTGCCGATAAGCGGCAACGCGACAAGCTTTGCGATATAGCGGTCCGTGGCAGTCAAAAATTTCAACTTGTGGTCGCCCTGTCACCCTAATTTGGCCGCAAATCGTTCCGATATACCCGAACAGGATCAGGAGCAATATCGTTGGTCGCAGTTTGACCGACGCTTAAGGAACGGGATTGGAGACAGCAATGGCACGTTACATTGCCGCTTTCTGCGCCGCCGCCGCGCTCGCAATGACGAATTCGGCCTCGGCTGGAAGCGTTATACCAAATGATATGGGTCGCTGTGCCGCAGATCAGGGGCCTGCTGTGAAG
Source organism: Sphingomonadales bacterium (assembly GCA_021298455.1). Lineage (GTDB taxonomy): Bacteria > Pseudomonadota > Alphaproteobacteria > Sphingomonadales > Sphingomonadaceae > Sphingorhabdus_B > Sphingorhabdus_B rara. The sequence goes on from JAJTFR010000020.1 coordinate 10,979, forward strand.
GTGATTATCAACGGGATTCGCAGCTCAAACGGCCGTGTGCGGGTGCAAAGCTATCCGGCGACAAAGGCTGCTTGGCTGGCCAAAGGCCGCTGGTTGCACCGTATCGAAAGCGGCGCTCGTGCCGGCACGATGAGCTTTACGACAAAAATGGCAATGGCAACACAGATATTTCCTCGGATGGAGGCGGTTTTTCGAACAATCCGTCGATCAGCATCCTCAATCTGGGAAAACCGTCGGTTGGTCGGGTCAGTTTTTATGCAGATGCGGGCGTAACCACCGTCAGCATCAACATGCGTTATATGTGACGCAATAGGGGGGGCAATTGGCACTCGTCGCGCTTCTTTCAAATCCGCATTCGACCGGCAACAAAAGCCTGTTGCCGCAGGTGCGGAGCTTTTGCGCAACGCATTCCGACGTTTTTCACTATGAGGTCGAGGAAGTCGCCCAGATCGCCCGCGCGCTCGAAATGATTGCGCGGGTATCGCCCAAGGTTCTGGTGATCAATGGCGGCGATGGCACGGTTCAGGCAGCGCTTACCGAACTCTATCATGGCGGCCATTTTGAAGGTACGCCGCCGCCTGTCGCGGTGTTGCCGAATGGCAAGACCAACCTTATCGCGCTCGATCTTGGCGCAACCGGCGATCCGCTTGATGCGCTTGCCGAGATATTGGAACTCGCCAAAGGCGATCTGCGCAATCATGTCGTCGCGCGGGAGCTTATTGCTCTTTCGGAAAGTGGCGAAAATAGCCGCCCGGTGATCGGCATGTTCCTCGGCGGGGCCTATCTGGCAGAGACGATTCTCTATTGTCGCGACAAGATCTATCCGCTGGGGCTACCCAATGGGGTTAGCCATCTTATTGCCGCAATTGTTGCCATCATTTCGGTGTTTTTCGGGCTGACAGCGAATTTCCTGCCGCGTCGGTCAGAGGCGATCCGCATTTCGCTGATCCGTGATGGCGAACTCAAAGGCCGGTTTTCGGTGCTGATCGTGACCACGCTTGAAAAACTCCTGCTCGGCGGCAGGGTGCGCAGCCAGGGCGACGGTCGTCTGAAAATGATGGCGGTCGATCACAAACCTTGGGTGTTGCTGCGCATGGTCATGGCCTCGCTCATGGGTCGGCTCGGCAAGTCGAGGATGGAAGGCATCCATATCAGCAATGGCGATGTGATCCGCATCGATGGCGGGCGCAGCAATGTCATACTTGATGGCGAAGTGTTCGAAGCCGATAATGAACGTCCGATCGTGCTCCGCTCGACGCCGCCGGTACCTTTCCTGAAACTCGCGGCCTGACGCCCTCGCGCGCTCTCCCCATCGGCGCTAAAGACAATCCATGTCCCCGATTGAACAGCTTGTTGCCGAAGAATTGGCAATTCCGGCCGATCCGCGCGTGACGGAAATGGCCGTTGTCATTGCGGCGCGTTATCCGAATGCTGCGCGGTCGGTGCTGTTTTACGGCAGCTGCCTGCGCGAAAGTCAGCTCGAAGGGCTGATGCTCGATTTCTACCTGATCGTTTCGGATTATGATGCGGCCTATGGCCATGGCTGGCTGGCCCGTGCCAACAGGTTGATCCCGCCCAATGTTTTTCCGTTCGAACATCGCGGATTAATCGCCAAATATGCGGTTCTCAGCGAGGCGGATTTCCACAACCTCAACTGTGCGACCGCGTCGGCAGTGTCCGTTTGGGCCCGCTTTGCGCAACCGGCACGGTTGGTGTGGGCTGCGGATGATGCGGCACGCAAGACAGCGGTTGAAGCTATTTCCGAGGCGTCAATCACGCTATTTCAACTCACGCTTCCTTTGATGCCCGCCGACACAGATTTTGATCCTATCGCAGTCTGGCGCGAAGGATTTGCGCTTACATATTCAGCAGAATTGAGAGCCGAGCGGAAGGATCGATCCGATTCCATCGTCGACACTTATCCTGCACGCTACGAAAGATTTTCGCAGCCTGTGCTGGCCGAAATTGCTGAACGAATGGGCGTGGGCCCGAATGGTGAAGTGCCCAATCTGCTATCTCGTAAAGCTGGGATGCGGCGATGGTTGGCCCTGCGGCGGCGCAGCAAATTGCTCACCGTGGCACGCCTTGCCAAAGCGGCGTTCACCTATGCCGGCGGGATCGATTATCTCGCCTGGAAGATCAACCGGCACGCCGGCACCCAGATCGAGATCAAGCCCTGGCAGCGCAAATGGCCGCTGGTGGCGGCGCTGGTTTTGGTGCCCAAATTGCTCGCCAAGGGCGCGGTGCGTTAACTCAGGATCAGATGATCCCGATCGCCTTGCCTGCGCGTTCGAACCGGCCGAGAATATCCTGCACCTGTTCACTCGTATGTTCGGCACATAGCGAGCAGCGCAGCAATGTCATCCCGGCGGGTGTTGCTGGCGGACGCGCAAGGTTGACGTAAAGGCCCTGCTGCAACAGTGCCTCCCACATCATTGCGCCCTTTTCCAGATCGGGCATGATCACCGCGATGATCGCGCTTTGCGGGCTTTCGGTACCCAATTGGAAACCAAGATCGCGTAGCCCCTTGTGCAGGGTCTTGGAGTTTTCCCACAGGTGCGCGCGCTTGTTACCATTGTGCATCAGCTTGCGAATGCTCGCCGCGCTCGATGCCATCACGCTTGGCGGCAGCGCCGCTGTGAACACATAAGGGCGGCACACAAGGCGCATGATTTCGAACTTGGGATGGTTTGATACGCAGAAGCCGCCGACCGTGCCGACAGATTTGCTGAAGGTGCCGATGATGAAATCGACATCGTCGATGCAGCCCTGCTCCTCGGCAACGCCGCGGCCATTTTCGCCGATAAAGCCCATTGAATGGGCCTCGTCGACCAGCACCATCGCGCCATTTTCCTTGGCGATGCGGACCATTTCCTTCAGCGGCGCGACATCGCCCATCATCGAATAGACGCCTTCAAGGACGACCAACTTGCCTGCCTCTGCCGGCAAACGCTTCAGCCGCTTTTCCAGCGCCTCGATATCATTGTGGCGGAAAGGCACGATTTCGGCATTGCCCATGGCGCAGCCGTCATAGATTGACGCATGGCTGTCGATATCAAGGATGATATAGTCGCCCTTGCCGGCAATCGTCGAAATGATACCCAGATTGGCCTGATATCCGGTCGAAAAGACCATGGCATGGTCCATCGCATAAAATTCGCGCAGCGCGGCTTCGACGTCACGATGATGGAAAAAGGTGCCGTTCAGGACGCGGCTTCCCGTGGTGCCCGCACCGAAATCGTCAAAGGCCTGCTTGCCCGCGGCGATGACATCATCGTCAAAGGTCATGCCCATATAATTATAGGTGCCCAAGAGGATGGTTTCGCGTCCGTTGCAGATGGCGACGGTCGGCGACAATACCTTTTCCATGACGAGGTTGAAGGGGTCGGTGACGCCGGTGTCGAGCAGCGTGCGGCGCTGTTCGATCAGCGCATCGAATTTGGAAAACAGGTCGGTCATGTCTGTCAGTCTGTCAGTCTGTCAGCTTGATGACTGCATCGACCAACTGGCCGACATTTTCGATTTCGGCTTGCATATTCATCGTGATCACGATGTCGAACATATCTTCGACCTCGGCAACGAAATCCATCACGGTCAGGCTGTCCCATTCGAGATCGCCGGCAAAAGTTGTTGCCTCGTTCAGTTCGACGCCTTTTTTGTTGAACGGCCCGATCAATTCCTTGAGTTTGTCGAACATCTCGTTGCGGTCGGTCATATCTTGTCCCTAACTATAATCTGTTGCGCCATTGCCAGCGGAATAAGGCGGCAAAAGGGCGAATTTTCGGTCAAGCCTATAGCCAGCCTTCTGCTTTATACCAACGTGCAGTTTGCTTGAGGCCTTCCATGGTGCCGATTTCTGCGGTCCAGAGCGATGCGGGTGGTGCAGCGCTGCGGTCGATCACCCAATCCGGGTGACACATATAGCTGGCACGATCAGGCGTCAGCTTTGCATTTTCCCGGCGCACCAGCCGGTCGCCCCATGCAGCGATGTTCAAAAGCAGGCGTGGGGCGGAAAATGTGACGATCCTTTTGTCCAGTGCCCAACCGATCGCGCGGCCAAACCGTGCATGGTCCCATCCACCGGCTTCGCCGTCATCGGCTTCGAATAGGCGCGCTGTGGCGTCTTCATGGACGGGCAGCAAGGCAACCAGCAACCGGGCCAGATCGTCGACATGGATCCATGAACTGCGCCCAGCAGGCGGCAGAAGGCAGAAACCGTTCTTCGCCATTTTGAACATTTCGAGGACCTCGGTGTCGCCGGGGCCATAAACCCCGGGCGGGCGCAGGATCGTCCAGTCCAGAAGGCTGGTGCCGACCAGTTTTTCCGCCTTGGCCTTGCTCGCGCCATAGACGGAAAGCTGCGGCTCACGCGCGGCAAGCGAGGAGATATGGACAAAACGGCTGACCCCGCAGTCCTTGGCAGCGGCGAGCATATTTGCCGTTCCGGTGACATTGCCTGCTTCAAATCCGGCGGGATCGGGCGCGTTGACAACACCTGCGACATGCAGCGCCGCATCCGCGCCCTCGCACAGGGAAATCAGCGTTTCTGGCCTGTCGAGCGCGCCGTCGATCCAACTGACCCCAGGCTGCGGTTGTTGCGCGCGGCGGGCGAGGGCGCGTACCTGCCATCCGGCTTCGACCAGCCGAGCAAGCACTGCCTTGCCGACAAAACCGGTCGCCCCGGTCAATGCAACGGTTTTGCCGCTCAAAGCAGGACCATCTGGTCGCGGTGGACCAGCACGGTGCGCGGAACCGCACCGAGCAGCGTTTCAAGCTCTGCCGATTGCCGCCCGCAGATCAGCTTGGCGTCATCGGCGTCATATTCCGACAGCCCGCGCGCCAGCGTTTCGCTGTCCTTGCTGACTATATCGACGACATCGCCGCGACGGAATTCGCCGCTGACCGAAACGGCCCCCGCGGGCAACAGGCTGGCGCCGCTGCGCAATGCCTTTGCTGCCCCTGCATCGATGATGATCTGCCCTTTTACCGACAGCCGGCCGCCAATCCATCCCTTGCGCGCGCTGCCGCCCGGCCGTGGCGCGAACCATGTCGATGGTGCGCCATTATCGAGCGCGGAAAGCGGATGTGGGCGCAGGCCCGATGCGATGGAAAGGCCGATTCCGGCGCGGGTCGCGATGTCGGCGGCATCGATTTTTGATGCCATGCCGCCCGATCCCATTCCCGATGATGATCCACCCGTTACCATTAGACGGATTTTGCCGTCGATGGTGGCGACTTCGGATACAAGCTGCGCCTCTGGATCGCGCGGGTCACGATCATAAAGCCCGTCTACGTCAGATAGAAGCACCACGCCCTGCGCGCCTGCGGCCTGCGCCACGCGCGCGGCCAGCCGGTCATTGTCGCCAAAGCGGATTTCGGCGGTCGCAACGCTATCATTTTCATTGATCACCGGAACCGCGCCTGCACCCAGCAGCCGGTCGAGCGTTGCTGTGATGTTGAGATAACGGCGGCGATCCTCGAGATCGTCCAGCGTCACCAGAATCTGGGCGGCGGTCATCCCCTCTGCCGCCAGCAATTCAGCCCAAAGCCCCGAAAGCAGGATCTGACCAACCGAGGCGGAGGCTTGCGCATCGGCAAGGCTTGCCCGGCCGCCTTTTTCAAAGCCCAGCCGGCGTGCGCCCAGCGCGATTGCGCCCGAACTGACAATGGCAATTTTCTGGCCGGCCCTATGTCGTGCGGCGATGTCGGCGACCAGTGTCTGCAGCCATTCACGGCGGACTGTGCCATCCCCCTCGACCAGCAGCGAGGAGCCGACCTTGACGATCAGGAGCGGGCAGAGCGTGGGGGTCAGATGGGCGACCATTCGCCTTCCTCATTGTCGCCGCTAGACGTCTCGACGCTGCTCTTGTCGGGCAGTGCAGCGATCACGCGGTCGAGCACCTTGTCGACGCCTTGGCCCGTCGCGCCCGAAATTGCGATCACCGCTTGTGCGCCTGCCGCTTCAAGTTGGGCGGAGATATCGGCCATAAGTTCGTCGTCAAGCAGGTCGCCCTTGTTGAGCGCGACGATTTGCGGCTTGTCTACAAGGCCCGCGCCATAGGCTTCGAGCTCTTCGCAGACCGTGTGCCATGCCTCCACAGGATCGTCGCCAGTGGCATCGATCAGGTGGATCAATATCTGGCACCGTTCGATGTGGCCGAGGAATCGGTCGCCCACGCCCGCCCCTTCGGCTGCGCCGGCAATCAATCCGGGAATGTCCGCCAGCACAAATTCGCGGCCCTTATGGCTGACAACACCCAACTGCGGACGCAAAGTGGTGAAGGCATAGGCCCCGACCTTTGCCTTGGTGTTCGTCACCTGATTGATGAAGGTCGATTTGCCGGCATTGGGCAGACCGACCAGCCCCGCATCAGCAAGCAGTTTCAGCCGCAGCCAGACCCACAATTCCTGACCATCCTCACCCGGTTGGTGCTGACGCGGGGCGCGGTTGGTGCTGGTTTTATAGCTGGCATTTCCGCGGCCGCCCAATCCGCCCTCAAGGAAAGTGATGCGCTGGCCAACCTTGGTCAGATCGGCAAGCAAAGTGCGCTCGTCATCGTCTGCAAGGATCTGCGTGCCGACAGGCACTTTGATCACCAGATCTTCGCCGCCTGCGCCATAGCGGTCACGTCCAGCGCCGCCGCCGCCGCGCGGGGCCTTGAAATGCTGGGTGTAACGGAAATCGATCAGCGTGTTGAGACCGGCAACCGCTTCAAACAGGATGTCACCACCGCGCCCACCATTGCCGCCGTCTGGACCGCCATATTCAACATATTTTTCGCGGCGAAAGCTGACGGCGCCCGGGCCGCCGGCGCCGGAACGGATGTAGATTTTCGCCTGATCAAGGAAATGCATGGCCCGCCCTTAGGCGAGCTATACAGATTTTACCAGTCCCGGCCGGATTGACTGCCGACCGGATGCCGATTCACCCCATTATGAAAGCGTTCAGCTTGTTGCCATCCGGATCGCGGAAATAGCCTGCATAAAATCCTTCATCGCCGCGCGGTCCGGGCGGGCCGTCGCAGGTGCCGCCATTGGCGAGCGCGATCTCGTAAAGCCGGTGGACCTGATCTTTGTCCTTCGCCTCCAGCGCGACCATCACGCCATTGCCGACCGACGCGGGATTGCCGTCAAACGGCTTGGTCAGGCCGATGCCGGCAGCTTCGCCTTCAAGGCTGCCCCAGGCGATGAAGCCATCAAACTCCATCATCCGCTTCGTGCCAAGTTCTGCGGCAATGGCGTCGTAAAACGCTGCCGCGCGCGCAAGGTCATTGGTCCCGAGTGTCACATATCCGATCATCGACTCGCCTCCTTCAGTGGAAAGAGAACATTATGCGAACAATCAGATGGTGTCAATTTGGCTGCTTCTTGTCGAACGGGCGACGGACCGGCAAGCGATGCTAACCTGCCTTCGGCCATTCCCCTGCCGCAACCAACTTTTCCAGCGTGCGCGTTTCGAAATCACCGGCGTCATGGCGTTCGGGCAGGCAAGTTGCAGGATCGCCCATCACGCGGTTGACCATCCGTCCTCGCTGCGCAGCGGGGCGTGCGGCGATCTGCTTGGTCCAGCGCTGCACATTTTTGTAGCTGGCAACGTCAAGGAATTCGCCCGCCTCATAGATCAGCCCCATCGCCAGCGCGCCATACCAAGGCCAGATTGATATATCGGCGATCGAATATTCATCGCCGGCCATATATTCGCGATCTGCAAGGTTGCGGTCGAGCACGTCCATTTGCCGCTTCACCTCCATGGCAAAGCGATCGACGCAATATTCGATCTTGAACGGCGCATAGGCATAGAAATGGCCAAAGCCGCCGCCCAGATAGGGCGCGCTGCCCATCTGCCAGAATAGCCAGCTCAGCGCCTCGGCCCGCTTGGCTGGGTCGGTTGGCAGAAAGGCCCCGAACTTCTCGGCGAGATAAAGCAGGATCGCACCCGATTCGAACACGCGCTGCGGCACAGGGCCGGACCGGTCGACCAGCGCGGGGATTTTCGAATTGGGGTTCGCGTCGACAAAGCCCGAACCGAATTGGTCACCGCTGCCGATATTGATCAGCCAGGCGTCATATTCGGCACCGGCATGGCCCGCCGCCAGCAGTTCCTCGAGCAGTACCGTCACCTTCACGCCATTGGGCGTGCCGAGCGAATACAATTGCAGCGGATGCTTGCCGACCGGCAATTCCTTGTCATGCGTCGCGCCCGCGATCGGCCGATTGATATTGGCAAAACGCCCGCCATTCTCCTTGTTCCACTCCCAGACCTTGGGCGGTACATATTCGGACAGGGTCTGGTTCGGGGTCTCAGGCATCGGGCGCTCCTCGCTATCGGTTTTTCTTTGCAACCGGTATAACGCGCGGCGGCGCTTTGGGTAGGGGGATTAAAGCAGCACCCGCTCCGGCCTCATGCCGCTGCGATGGTCGTGCGGTGCAGCAACCGGTGGTGGCCGTCATAGCCGCCGGTCGCGGCGTGGAGGACTGAGCGATTGTCCCACATCAGCAGCATCCCCGGCTGCCATTTGTGGCGATATACGAAGGCTTCTTGCCCCTGAAACTGGTAGAGCTCGATGAGGAGCGGTAGCGCCTCTGCATCGTCCATGCCGTCAAAACCGATGATATAGCCGAAACAGCTGAACAGCCCCAGCCGCCCGGTTTCGGGATGCGCGCGGATATAGGGGTGAAGCTGCGTCGATTCAGCCGTCTTTGACGGGCGAATGTCCATCGAACGCTTTGCTTTATCGTCTTCGCCATAAGCGCCATCGGGGGCATAGGCCCGCTTCGCCGAATGGATTGCCATCCGCCCCTCGACCCGCGCACGCAGCGCATCGGGCATCGCATCAAGCGCGGCATGCTGGTTAGCAAACAGCGTGTCGCCGCCGACGGGCGGGATCTTGATGCCATAAAGGCAAGTGCCCGCCGGCGGCCGCGCCTGAAAACTCCAGTCGCTGTGTCAGTTTTCGGCGAACAGCGGCGAGGTCTCATCCGCCAGCCGCTCAACCGCGATCACATGTTTGCGCCCCGGGATCGGCGCAATGAAGGGATCATCGCCAAAGCCGCCAAAAGCCAGCGTGAAGCGTTCGAGATCGTCGTCGGTCAGATCCTGATCGGGAAAAGCGAGCACATGATGCTGCAGCCACGCCGCGCGGATCGCGCCAACCAGATCGGCGGACAGCGGCTGGCGCAGGTCAACACCGCTCACACTCGCACCGCACGCCTGGCCGGATGGGGTTATTTGCATTTATGGGCCTCTCCTGTTCGGACGAGGCTAGTTTGTGGTCGGGGTTTGTCAATCTTGTGGGGATAAGGCGGGGTTTACCCACGCCCCAAAGGCGCACACGCCTCCGTCGCCCAAGCAAGCGCATCGCCTTCCAGCTGCGGCCCAACAATTTCGAGCACGCGGGCGTGATATTCATCCCACCAGCGCAGTTCGTCCCGGTTAAGGAGGCTGGTGTCGACCAGCGTCTTGTCAATCGGGGCCCAGGTCAGGTTTTCAAAGCCGAAATAGCGGCCTTCCGAGCCCGCGATGCTGCGTTCCTCGACCAGCACGAGATTTTCAATACGGATGCCATATTCGCCTGCCTTGTAATAGCCGGGCTCGTTCGAGAGGATCATGCCGGGAAGCAAGGGCTCGTCGGTTCCGGGCTGGCTGCCGGTGAATTTTGCGATCCGCTGCGGGCCTTCATGCACCGCGAGGAAGCTGCCGACGCCGTGGCCGGTGCCATGCGCATAATCAAGGCCCGCCTGCCATAATGAGGCGCGCGCCATCGTATCCAATTGCGCGCCGCGCGTGCCTTCGGGAAACACGGCCAGCGCCAAGGCGATATGGCCCTTGAGCACGCGGGTGAAGCGGTCCTTCATCTCAGGCGTTGGTTCGCCAGGGCCAACCCAGATGGTACGCGTCACGTCGGTGGTGCCGTCAAGATATTGCCCGCCGCTATCGACCAGATAGATGCTGTTCGGCTCGATCGCCCGGTTGCTCGTTTCATCCACCTTGTAATGGCAATGCGCGCCATTGGGGCCGGTGGCAGAGATGGTGTCGAAGCTCAAATCCTTGAGCTGGCCGGTCGCGGCCCGGAAATCCTGCAGCTTTGCCGCCACCGAAAGTTCGGTGAGCCCGCCCTGATGCGCGGTTTCGTGCATCCAGTGGAGGAAATTGCTGAGCGCCGCACCATCACGTGCCTGCGCCGCACGATGACCGGCCTGTTCGATCGGGTTCTTCTGCGCCTTGGGCAATATTGTAGGGTCGCGCGCCTCGACAATCGTGGCGCCAGCATCCCCCAGAGCGCCGAAGATGGCGGCGACCGAACGGTCGGGATCGACCGCAATCCGCTTGCCGGCCATCGCCTTCAGTTCGGGAACAAATTCTTCAGGTGTGCGCAGGCGGACGGCATTGCCGAGATGGGCGCGCACCTCGTCACTCACCTTTTCAGGTGCGACAAAAAGGTCAGCGGTGCCATCGGCATGGGCGAGCACAAAGCTGAGCGCTACCGGCGTGCGCGATACGTCCGCTCCGCGCACATTCAGCAACCAGGCTACCGAATCGAGCGCGGCAACCACCGTGCTGTCGAGTTTGTTGGCAGCCAGCCATTCGGCAATCTGTGCGCGTTTTTCGGCGCTGCTTTGCCCGGCATAACGGTCTTCATGGACCACAAGCCGCGCATTGCTTTTCGCGGGCTGATCGCCCCAGACAGCGTCGATCGGGTTGCGCGAAACCGCCACAAGCTCGGCACCCTTGGCTTTCAACGCCTTGGTTGCGCTCTCGACCCAGCCCTTGGTGTGCACCCATGGATCATAGCCGATACGCGCACCTGCAGGCGCATGCGCCCGCAGCCAGTCGGATATGCTGGTTTCGGGAACGCCGACATATTCCCAGTGCTTGCCATCAACCTGCTCGCGCACCTGCAGCGTGTATCGTCCATCGGTGAAGATCGCGGCTTCCTCGCTCAGCACAACTGCGCTTCCGGCCGATCCGCCAAAGCCGGTGAGCCAACCAAGCCGCTGCGCATATTCGCCGACATATTCGCTCATATGCTCATCGCAGATAGGGACGACGAAACCGTCGAGGCGATCGGTCTTCAATTGTTCGCGCAGGGCGGCAAGGCGGGCTTCATAGGTGGACATGGTTGATTCCTGAATCTAATTGTCCACCCCATATAGAGAGGACATCATCAACATGAAACTGCTCCTGAAACTTGGCACCTCGATTGCCCTCAGCATCAGTGCGGTTCCGATCCTCGCCGCCGACAGCCAGAAAGACACCATGACCGAAAAGACCGACACCGCCGTCAATCCGCCATTTGCCGAAAAGCGTGCGCATGCATACACCGCGCACGGCGTGACGATCAGCGACGAATATCACTGGCTGCGCGACCAGAGCTATCCGGTGATCGACGATAAGGAAATCCTCGCCCATCTCGAGGCGGAAAACGCCTATTATCAGGCGCAGATGAAGCCGCAAGCGGCGCTGGCCGAGACGATTTTCCAAGAGATGAAGGGCCGGATCAAGGAAGATGATTCGTCGGTCCCGCAAAAGGATGGCGACTGGATCTATTGGTCGAAATTTGACGAGGGCGCGCAATATCGCAAGCATTACCGCAAGCCGGTGAAGGGCGGCGCGGACCAGCTGATCCTCGACGAGAATGAGCTTGCGAAGGGCAAGGAATATTTCCGCCTTGGCGCGGCGGAGATCAGCCCTGATGGCAAATTGCTGGCTTATTCCTTCGATGATGACGGATCGGAACGATATCGCGTTAAATTCAAATGTCTGGAGACAGGCGAGGCACTGAAAGACCAATTGTGCGGTGCCTATGCCGGCTGGGGCGATGACGCAATCGAAGGGACGCTCGGCAATTTGGTGTTTTCCAGCGACGGCACGCAGCTTGTCTACGGGCTGGTCAATGACAATTGGCGCGTGGACAAGCTGATGCTGCACAAGATCGGCACGCCGCAAAGCGAGGACCGGCTGATCTTTGAGGAAAAACAGCTGGGCTTCATTGTTGGCGCCGGTTTGACAGCGCAAGAAGACTGGATCGTGATTGCCACCGGCGACAATGTGACCAGTGAAAACTGGCTGGTTCCCGCCAAGGATCCGACCGCAAAACCGATCCTGGTCTCACCACGCAAGGAAGGCCGGCAGTACAGCGTCGATGTGCGCGATGGTGTCATTTATGTCCTGACCAATGATGACCATGTCAATTTTCGCATAGCGACGGCTGACCTGAAAAAGCCCGGAGAGTGGAAAACGCTGATCGGCGGCGCGGACGATTATTACATTACCGGCCTCAGCCTGTTCAAAGACTTTTATGTCGTTGAAGGCCGCGAGGAAGGGCTCGATCAGGTCGAGGTCCGCTATTATGATGACCCCGAACGCACAACGCCAATCCGCTTCCCAGAGGCAAGCTATGTTGCGGGGCTTGGCGACAATCCCGAATATGATGTGCAGAAATTGCGGCTCGATTATGAATCGATGGTCACGCCCGACACGGTGCTCGACTATCATCTTGCTGATGGCAGCATGGAAACGCTGAAGGTACAGGAAATCCCGTCAGGCTATGATGCCAGCCAATATGTGACTGAGCGGGTGATGATCACCGCGCGCGATGGCACCAAGGTTCCGGTGTCGATCCTGACCAAAAAGGGCTTCAAAAAGGACGGCAGCCAGCCGCTCCATCTCTATGCATATGGGGCCTATGGCTATGCGACCCCGCCGGGTTTCAGTTCGAACCGGTTAAGCCTTGTCGATCGCGGCTTTGCCTATGCCATCGCGCATATCCGCGGCGGCGATGATCTGGGATATCAATGGTATCTCGACGGCAAACTGATGAAGCGCACCAATACCTTCAACGACTTTGTCGATGCCGGAAAAGCGCTCATCAACATGGGTTATACCGGCAAGGGCAAGCTGACCGCGAGCGGCGGTTCAGCGGGCGGTGAACTGATGGGTGCTGTGATCAACCAGGCCCCAGAAATCTTCGGTGCGGTCGTCAGCCACGTCGCCTTTGTCGATGTACTTAACACCATGCTTGATGAAAGCCTGCCATTGACCCCGGGCGAATGGCCCGAATGGGGTAATCCGATCACCGACAAAGCCGCGTTCGATTATATCCGCAGCTATTCGCCTTATGACAATATCAAGGCGCAGGCCTATCCGCCGATGCTCTGGACTGCGGGCCTCAACGACCCGCGCGTCACTTATTGGGAACCTGCAAAGATGGTCGCACGACTGCGCGCGACAAAGACGGACGACAATATCCTGCTGCTCAAGACCAATATGGGCGCAGGCCATGGCGGCAAATCCGGGCGCTGGGAACGACTGCGCGAAAATGCCGATGAGGCGGCGTTCCTGCTCTGGCAGTTGGGGAAGGCGCAGTGAAAAAACGGCGCCGCTTATCGGTCGGTACTGCAGGGTTAGCAGCCCTGCTCATTACCGTCTCGGGCGGCCCGGTTGCAGCCTGTGTCGTTGCAGGGCCGCCATCATGCGAAGCAACTGAGAGCCAAGCCGATTGTCAGACGCGAGCCGAGAAATGGTATGCTGACCGAGAAGCGGCGCGCATAGCTTATGAGAAAAAGACACCCGCCGAACGTGCGCTGGACGAACAATCACAGCTGTGGAACCATAACGCACTCATTTTCCTAGCGCGGGTGGAAAAAATAAAGCTGCATGGGAAAATCTATCCACAACCCGAACCGAAACAGCCAAAGCGCAAGGCTGGTAAACTTCCAGTTCCACCCCCGCCCGTACTAATGTCAGTGTTCCCAAAGTTCGGAGAAAGTTACCAAGCCTATCTCCGGCCAATCCGCTGGATAAAGGGACCGCAAGATTTTTCCGCATCATGGCAACAGGTTGGCGGGATGACGAGTTGCGGGTCCTCAAACGACGGTTCGTTGGCATTTAGTTATCCCGGCGATGAAATCGCCGTCTTTGCCAATTGGGCGAGCAGCAGCCAATTGGTTCAAGGGCAGTGGGTCAGTTCCGAATATCTCAGACTATACGGGATTGATCGCGCAGATTTGGTCGAACCAAGGATATTAGCGGCGATTACAAATGATCCTGCCAATGGAAATGAACCAAAAAAGTGACCTCCTTTACTAAAACATTCACCCCCACGCCCGCCGACATTGACGAGCTGGGTCATGTCAACAATGCCGTGTGGGTGCGGTGGATACAGGATATGGCGACCGCGCATTGGGCGGCGGTTGCCGATCCTGCCCATGTGGAGGCTTATATCTGGGTCGTGACCCGGCACGAGATCGACTATCGCGGCAATGTTGCGCTGGGCGAAAGTGTCACGGCAAAGACCTGGATCGAGAAGCAGCCGCGTGGTGCGACTTTCGACCGGCGGGTCGAGTTTGTGAACGCCGCCGGAAAGACGATCGTTAGCGCAAATACGACATGGGCGATGATCGATCGCGCCAGCGGCCGGCTGTGCCGTGTGCCTGCCGAGGTCGCCGCGCCCTTTTTTCTCTGAACTCAGGCAAAAATGGCTTTGGCCGCCAGCGCCGGATAGCGTCGCGGGCCGCGATCGATGGCCAATGGTTTCAGCCGTTCTGTCGCCGCGTCACCTTCAGCTGCGCGGCCGATCAGCTGCGATAGCCGGATTTCCTGCACATCTCCTCCGCGGTCGGCGCGCAGGTTTATCAGCAGGATCGGTGCAACAAATTCGCGCTCGCTCCAGCGAAAGGAGGCGAGTTCGTTGCGCGGCAGCCGGAATTCGAGCCGCGCGTCGATCTGTTCGCCGGGGGCAAGGTCACCCAATGGTTGGGCGTCGCCGGGCAGGTCGCCGTTGTGGAATGCCGCTGCTGTGTCCTCCTGCCCTTCCTGAGCCGAGATCATCAGGCTGCGCAGCCGCGCACCGGTCAGCAGGGCGCTTCCCTCATTGCGAATCTTCAATGTCCCCGTCACCGTCAGGCTGGCAATGCTGAACTGGGCGTTTTCGGCTGTGAAGCTGGCCGAAAGGAGAGCCAAGCAAGGGGCAGGTTGTTGCGGCGGTGCAGGTGCAGGCCGGCGCGCGCGTTCTACCAGTGGCGCTGGATTGCTCCCGGCTTTGGGGGATAATGAAGGTTGCGCAGACCTGCTTTGGCGGCGCGCGATCACAGCTATGGCGATC
>JAJTFR010000020.1:26106-34388 GCA_021298455.1 Sphingomonadales bacterium
TAAGCAGTGCAAGGCCGCCAACGATCCACGGCCACCATGCGTCGGTTTCTGCCGTTGAGGGCGCGGTTTCGGCTAACGGTGGCGGTGGCGCCGAAGCTGGTGGCGCTGTCGGTGCTGCGCTGTCTTGCGGTCCGGATGCTCCGTCGTCTGCAGACGGAGCGCCGCGTGCGTTGCGATTCGCTGTGGTTTCAATGTCCCTTTCGCGGCTGGCAGGGGCGGGGCCTGCGGTTTCACGCCGCGCCGTTCCTGTTGCTGGTTCGCTTGATTCAGGTTGCGACGCCGGTGGCTGTGCAGTGGGCGGTGCGTTTGCAGGCCGTTCCCTTGGCAAAGGCGGGCGCTGTTCAGGCCCCTGCGCTGCAGGGGCTGGCGGATCGAGCCGAAAGTCGCGTAATTCGGGCGGCGTCTGGTTGATGGGTGGGGCGTCGGTCTGCTGCGCCTGTAGGGTCGATGCGCCAGCCATGGACGTCAACGCGAGGAAGAAGATCCGCTGGGCATGGCTGGTCATCACGCGCCTGCCATCGCCCGCGCCGCTGAACTTTGGGTGAATGGCCAAGTGGGAATGACATGGGCCGTGCAAGGCGCTAGACGAGCTGCATGACTCAAACACCCAATCCCAAATTTCTGGGGCAGACAAGCGCGCTGCCCGCATCGCCCGAAGAAGCCGAATTGGATTATGTCCCCAATCCGCGCCCGGGCACTCTTTATCTGGCGCGGTTTGCTGTGCCTGAATTCACCTCGCTTTGCCCGGTAACCGGCCAACCCGATTTCGCGCATCTGGTAATCGATTATGCCCCCGGTGATACCATCGTCGAATCGAAGTCGCTGAAGCTGTTTCTTGGCTCGTTCCGCAACCATGCTGCCTTTCACGAGGATTGCACCGTCGGCATCGGCCAGCGCTTGTTTGACGAAATGAAGCCACGTTGGCTGCGCATTGGCGGCTATTGGTATCCGCGCGGCGGCATCCCCATTGACGTTTTCTGGCAATCCGGCTTGCCGCCCGAAGGTCTGTGGGTGCCCGAACCGGGCGTTGCCCCCTATCGCGGCAGGGGATAATTTTACCTTTTGGATCATTTTCCGTTCAGCTTGGTTCTGCATAAAGACAAGAAGTAGAACAGGAGTTTATGGCATGAACCGGAACACCAAGATCGCCGCCGCGCTGCTCGTCATCGCACTGCCCCTCACCGGGTGCACGACTAACCCCGACACCGGGGAACGCAGCATTTCAAAAACCGCGATAGGCGGCATAGGCGGCGCCTTGGGCGGCTATCTGTTGGGCGACCTGATCGGCGGCCGGCGCGACCGGACTGAAAAGATTCTCGGCGCAGGCATTGGCGCGGTCGCGGGCGCCGGTGTCGGCTATTATATGGACCAGCAGGAAAAGAAGCTTCGCCAACAGACAGCGGGTAGCGGCGTCGAAGTCGTACGTGATGGCGATCAGCTTGTCCTCGACATGCCATCCGAAGTGACCTTCGCCTCTGGCAGTTCGAACCTTTCGCCCCAATTCCGTGGCACGCTCGACAAGATCGGTGCGACGCTGACCGAATATGAAAAAACCTATGTCGATGTGCTTGGTCATACCGATTCGGTTGGATCAGACGCGTTCAACCAGACGCTTTCCGAACAGCGTTCGCAGACCGTTGCCGATTATCTGACCGGCCGCGGCGTACAACGCGCCCGGCTCGCGACGCGGGGTTATGGCGAAAGCCAGCCGCGCGCATCTAACACCACCGAAGAAGGCCGCGCCCAAAACCGCCGCGTCGAAATCAGGCTGGTGCCGGTGACCGCCAACTGAGGCTGTTTCGGTTTCATAATTGCGAAGCGCGGCGCATTATTGCCCGCGCTTCGTTCAATCAAACCGGCATGCCTTGCAGCAATTTGGGAAGATCGCCGGATTCGCCGCGCGCTTCGGCCATGAAAAAATCCTTCAATGGCTTCATCCGTTGCACAGCCGCGAGCCCGAGGCGACGGGCGGCGGATGCGGTCTTGCCGGGAACGCCGAACAATTTGTTCAACGTATCGGTCGCCATCATCACCGATTGGATGTCGAGGCTGCGCCAGCGGGCATAGCGGTCGAGGATCTGGGCATCGCCCGGATCAAGCCCCAGACGCATGCCTTCGACGACGACCTGCGCCAATGCCGCCACATCGCGCAGGCCAAGATTAAGGCCCTGGCCAGCAATCGGGTGCATCCCATGTGCGCTGTCGCCAATCAGCGCCAGCCGCTTATCGGTGATGCGATTGGCATGCTGAAAACTGAGCGGATAGCCCGAGACCGGGGCATTCATTCGGATGTCGCCCAGCAAGCCGCCCATGGCCTTTGAAATTTCATGCGCCATCGCGCGCGGCCCTAGCTTGCCATAAACCGGCGCATCCTTGCGCGGTACCGACCAGACGATCGCCGAACGATGCTGGCCCGCCTCGTCATCCAGCATCGGCAGGATCGCGAAGGGCCCTGTCGGATAGAAGATTTCATAGGCGATATTGTTATGCGGACGCTCGTGAATGATCGCCGTGACCATGGCCTGATGGGCATAATCCCACTCGGTCAGCTTTATCCCTGCGCCATCGCGGGTTGCGCTGCGCCGGCCTTCGGCAACGACCAGCAGGGATGCCGAGAGTTGCGTGCCATTGGCGAGCGTCACGCGCACGCCGCCATCGCTCACCTCGGTTGCGGTGATTTCAGCGGGCAGGTGCAGATGGATTTCCGGGCGGGCATTTACAGCATCGAAAAGCAACTGGCGGATCAACCGATTCTCGATCATCTCCCCCAGATAGCCGTCGCCCTGTTCGGGAACGAAATCTAGCGCGCCGGGTTTCAACTGGTCGCTTACCCATATTTGTTCGATCGGGCATCCCTTGCCCTCCAGCGCATCGCCAAGGCCGATGGTCGAGAGCAACTTCATGCTGGAACTGGAAATTGCGGAAACGCGGCCGTCAAAATCGGGGGCCAGCATGGTCTTGGGATCGGCGCGGTCAATCACATGGCATGTCACGCCATGTGCGGCAAAGGCGAGCGCCTGGGCAAAGCCGTTCAGGCCGCCGCCGATGATGATGATGTCGGCGATTTGGGTGTTAGACATGGACGTCGCTTAGGCCCGAATCGGTTCGCTGAAAAGGCAGCAAAAACGGCGAAGCCTTGACGGCGAGTCTGCGCTCCGCGAAAAGGTGCCGAACTGGCTGAAAAAGGCATCGACACTGAAAATGGCATCGCGTTCTCCAAAGATACCGCTGGCAAACTGGCGGCAGATGATGCGTCAGTCGCTCTTGCGCAGCGGGGCGATTCTGTGGGCCGGTGTTTTGGCGCTGTTCGCTTTATTCTACGCCATTTCCATCCTTAGCTACGATCCCGGTGACAATGCCTTCAACAGCACGGCTGCGGGGGCCGACAGCAATTGGTTCGGACAAGCCGGTGCCTATATGGCCGACGCAGCTTTGTTCCTTTTCGGCCTTCCGGCGATCCTGTTGCTGCCCTTGCTGCTGGTCGTCGCACGCCGTTTGTGGCGGGATGTCCCCCAGCCGCGCTGGAAACGGCAGTTTATCTTGTGTCTGGTCGGCATATTGCTGGTCGGATTTGGTCTCGCCCATTGGCAGCATGGCAGCGATATCGGCTTGCCGGCGGGCTGGGGCGGTCTTCCGGCATTGTTGCTCGATCATGGCTATAGCGCGCTGATCGACCGGGCTGGCGATAATTGGAGCAAGCTGCTCCGCTGGATTGCGATCGCGGCGTCGATGGTCGGCGGGATGATGCTCATCACCCGATCGCTGGAACTCAGCCGTCCTCTGTTCTCGCAGTTGGCACCCAAAAAGGCGAGCTTTGCATCAGGTGCGAAGCAAGGCGACTTTTTCGGTAACTTCGCGTTGCCCTCAATCGATCTGTTGGATGCACCGCCGCCATCGACCGCGCCCAAGCTCGACAAGGCTGCGCTCGAATCCAACGCACGGCTGCTTGAATCGGTATTGGATGATTTCAAGGTTCAGGGCGAAATCGTCGCGGTTCGCCCCGGCCCCGTGGTAACCATGTACGAACTGGAACCCGCGCCGGGCGTGCGCGCGCAGCGCGTGGTGCAGTTGGCCGAAGATATTGCCCGCAACATGTCGGCGCTGTCTGCGCGCGTGTCGACTGTTCCGGGGCGCACCGTGATCGGTATCGAACTGCCCAATCATAACCGCGAGGCCGTGGTGTTGCAGGAGATGATCGCTTCCTCGGCCTTTGCCGACCAGAAAGGCCAACTGCCGATCATCTTGGGCAAGAATATCTCTGGCGATCCGGTTGTCGCTGATTTGCAGCCCATGCCGCATTTGTTGGTCGCAGGCACCACCGGGTCGGGTAAGTCCGTCGGCCTTAACTGCATGATCCTGTCGCTGCTCTACAGGTTGACGCCCGATCAATGCCGGATGATCATGATCGATCCAAAGATGCTCGAACTCAGCATCTATGACGATATTCCCCATTTGCTGGCACCGGTTGTAACGGAACCGGCCAAGGCGATCCGCGCATTGAAATGGGCGGTCGAGCAGATGGAAGACCGCTACCGGATGATGTCTTCGGTTGGCGTGCGCAACCTGCAGGGTTTCAATGAAAAGATTCTGGCCGCCAAGGCGAAGGGCCAGCCATTGGGGCATAAGGTGCAGGTCGGCTATGATCCGATGACCGGTCTGCCCCAATATGAAGAACAGCAGCATGATTATCAGCCGCTGCCCCAGATTGTCGTGGTCGTGGACGAATTGGCCGATCTGATGATGACTGCGGGCAAGGAGGTTGAATTCCTGATCCAGCGGCTTGCGCAAAAGGCCCGTGCCGCAGGCATCCACCTGATCATGGCAACGCAGCGCCCGTCGGTCGATGTCATCACCGGCGTGATCAAGGCGAATTTGCCGACGCGGATCAGTTTCCATGTGACCAGCAAGATCGACAGCCGCACTATCTTGGGTGAACAGGGTGCCGAACAGCTGCTCGGCAAGGGCGATATGCTCTATATGGCTGGTGGACGGGGGCTGACCCGTATCCATGGGCCTTTTGTTTCCGACGACGAGGTGCGCAAGGTTGCTGATCATTGGCGGGCGCAGGGTGCACCCGATTATATCCAGTCGGTTACCGAAGAACCCGAAGATGGCGGCTTTGCGCTTGATGGGCTGGGCGACGATGACAGTCCCGAAGATGCCACCTATCGCAAGGCGTGCCAGATTGTTTTCGAAAGCCAGAAGGCGTCGACAAGCTGGATCCAGCGCCAGTTGCGCATTGGCTATAACAGCGCGGCGCGGCTGATCGACCGGATGGAAGAGGATGGTTATATCAGCGCACCCAACCATATCGGCCGCCGCGAAGTGTTGAGAGACCGCAACGGCGAACCGATTTGACGGATGCGAGAAGGGACGCCGAATCTGCGGCCATTTTCCTGCGGACTTTCGGGTGCTGATTGAGAGGAAAGCCAATCGATGCGGATTAACGCTCCGTTCAAAAGCGCTTGCCTAAATCTCTCCCGAACGGCCAAGGACAAACAGAATGAACAGATACTCTCCTTTCCTCCTCGCCCCGATTGCGGTCGCGCTGGCTACCAGCGCGCCTGCGCAGCAATCGAATGATCTGTCCGCCGTTGTCGGACATATGCAGGCCGTGCAGACGATGAGCGCGACCTTCACCCAGACCGATCGCACCGGGCACAGCGTGACAGGCAAATTGTTGCTGAAGCGGCCAGGGCATGTGCGTTTCGAATATCAGAAAGGTGTACCGCTGCTGATCGTTGCCGATGGCAAGGCGCTGACGATGGTCGATTATGAGGTGAAGCAAGTTCAGCGCTGGCCTATCCGGAACAGCCCGCTTGCCGCGCTGCTCGACCCGGGCAAAGACCTTTCCCGTTTCGGCAAGCGGATGCCAACCGACAATCCCAATGTGATCAGCGTGCAGGTGCGCGATCCCAAACGTCCCGAATATGGCACGATGACCATGATTTTCATCCGGCAGGCGTCTGCGCCGGGCGGCTGGACCCTGAATGGCTGGGTTGCGCTCGATTCGAAAAACAACCGAACGACCGTTCGACTCGACAATGTCCGCTATAATATGCCGATCGCGCAATCGAGTTTCACATGGCGTGATCCGCGTCCCCGCCGGAAAAGCTGATTCAACCTTCGGCGAACGGAGTATTTCCGCCGACCAAATGAATGGCTTAACGATGCCGTTCATACTGGCGACAGGAAATCAGACCTATTCTGCATGCATCAAAGGTTAGAACGCTGCGCGGTTTTCCCCCTGTTGCCCGTAGCATCAATGACGGCCTTTGATTCAGCGTGACGAACGCAAGCTCGGCCCCCATCCCAAATGCCCCCGGGATGGGGGCTTTGCTATTTTGGCATCCGCCCCCTTGCCCCGTCCGCGCAGCATCCCTAAGCAGCGCGGCATGATATCCACGCTTCGCATTGCATCCTGGAACATCAATTCGGTTCGCGCCCGTATCGACATCGTCGAACGTTTCCTTCGGGAAATGGCGCCCGAATGGCGCCCGACATTTTGTGTCTGCAGGAAACCAAGGTTGCCGACCCGCAATTTCCCGAAGGGCCGTTCCGCCAGCTTGGCTATAATCATATCGTGATCAACGGGCAGCAGATGCACCATGGCGTTGCGATTCTCAGCAAGGTGCCGGTGGCAAACCGCACCGCGCATGATTGGCAGGCCAATGGCGAGGCGCGGCATGTTGGTGTGGAATTGCGCAACGGCGTGCGTCTGGAAAATGTATATGTTCCGGCAGGCGGCGATACTCCGGATCGCACGCAAAATGTGAAATTCGGACAAAAACTCGACTTTCTGGCACGGATGACCGAATGGTCCGCCACGGTCACGCAGCCGACGATCCTGACCGGCGACTTCAACGTCGCACCGTTGGAACAGGATGTCTGGAGCCACAAGCAACTGGTCAATGTCGTCAGCCATACGGCGATCGAGATAGACGCGCTGAACGGGATGCAGGCTGCCGGCGGTTGGATCGATCTTGCCCGCGAATTTGTGCCGCCCGCGCAAAAGCTGTATACTTGGTGGAGCTATCGCGCGCAGGATTGGGAAAGTTCCGATCGCGGTCGCCGTCTCGACCATATGTGGGTAACGCCCGACCTTCAGGACAAGGCGCATTCCCATGTCGTGCACAAACCCTGCCGCGGCTGGGGCAAGCCGTCGGATCATGTGCCGATCGTGACGGAGTTTCGCTTTTGAGTGATGCGGCCGCCAAACGTGCGGCCAAGGCCATCGACGCGCTGCGGCGCGGCTGGCCGGTGCGCTTTGCCGATGTACGCGGCGCGCTGACGCTGGTGGCGATCGAGACCGGCGCAATCGGCGATGGCGATGCAGTGGCTGGCCTGCTGTTATCATCGGCACGGGCAGCGACGCTGAAACTGGCGAACCAGTTTTCCGCGGCCGATGTGCAGTTGCCCGTTCGTATCGCGCCGCCCTCTGATCTTGACGCGACGCTTGCGTTGGCGATTGCTGATCCTTCTCTCGATCTACGCTACCCCTATAAGGGCCCCTTTGCCGCCCAACCGCTTGAGCAGCCGCAGGCCGCGCTCGCAGCGATGGAGCTTGCGCGCGAAGCAGGGCTTCTTCCCGCTTTTCTGATTGTCGACGCGCAAGCCGAGGTGGATGTGTCCGCAGCAGATATTGCGGCGTTTCAGGATGCAAATGGCTTGCGGATTGCGGCGCGTGCGAAGCTGCCGGTTGCTGCCGCCGAAAATGCCGAACTTGTTGCCTACCGCTCTGTCGCCGATGCGGCGGATCATGTCGCGCTGGTTGTCGGTAATCGTGATGGATCGCCCCCCGTGGTGCGCCTGCATAGCGAATGCCTGACCGGCGATGTTCTGGGCAGCCTGAAATGCGATTGCGGCCCGCAACTTCATGAAGCGCTGCATCAGATTGCCGACGCCCAATGGGGCGTGCTGCTGTACCTGCGACAGGAAGGTCGCGGCATCGGCCTCGTCAACAAATTGCGCGCCTATGCGTTGCAGGATCAGGGTTTCGACACCGTGGACGCAAATATCCGGCTGGGTTTTGCCATCGACGCGCGCGATTTTTCGGTCGCCGCACAGATGCTGCGCCTATTGGCGATCTAAAATGTCCGGCTTTTGACGAACAATCCGGAAAAGGTTGCCGGGCTGGAGGCGGAGGGCATCGCGGTTGTCGAGCGGCTTCCATTGAAAATCGCTGCAAACCCCCACAACGCTCATTATCTGGCAACTAAGCGCGACCGCACCGGACACAGCCTCTAGACCACCAAATCCTCGAGCATCCGGCGCGATACGAT
>JAJTFR010000021.1 GCA_021298455.1 Sphingomonadales bacterium
GCAACGCTGATATCGAACAGGAACGGCGGGTGGCGATCTTCGATCTGATCGAGGAAAATCATTTCAAGCCTCTGCGCGATATGGGCGGCGGTTATGAAGGACCTTTTCGCCTCAAGCTCAGCGTTACCGAAGGCCGACTGATCATCGATATCGCCCGCGAAGACGGGACGCCGCATGAGGCACTTATCCTTGGTCTTGGCCGTTTCCAGCGGCCGGTTCGCGAGTA
The DNA here is from genome assembly GCA_021298455.1 of Sphingomonadales bacterium. Classification (GTDB taxonomy): domain Bacteria; phylum Pseudomonadota; class Alphaproteobacteria; order Sphingomonadales; family Sphingomonadaceae; genus Sphingorhabdus_B; species Sphingorhabdus_B rara. The sequence goes on from JAJTFR010000021.1 coordinate 227, forward strand.
TTTCGCGATTTGTGACAGCTATTATCAGGCGATTCGCAAGGCGACAGCGGCGGCGATCGAGACGATTGATATGGCTCGGCGCGGGGTCCACAATGCTGCCGCCGAACTGCTGATCGAACGGCTCGAAGGCAAGATCGAGGTCGATTTTGCAACCGCGCGGCGATTGTTTACGTTGATTTGCGTCCTCCATATCAAGCAATAGGCGTTCGGGGACAATCAGGATTGTATGAATGGCCAGCGCTAATTTCCGGACGTGGCGAAACGTCGCAATCGTGCTTGCCCTGCTTCTGGGCGTGTTTGTCGCCTGGCGCGCGGCGGGGGGGTATGCCCCATCGCGCAACGAATTTGCGGTGCAGGGCATTGTGGTCGATTCGCAGGTTGGCCCCATAAATTGGCCGACGCTGGCAGCGAAGGGCGTTGATTTCGCCTATATCGCTGCGACCGATGGGGTGAAGCCGCGCGACAGCCGCTTTGCCGCTAACGTGGCAGGCGCAGCCGATGCAGGCGTGCGCTATGGTGCGCTTCACCGTTTTGATTTGTGCCGATTGGCGAGTGATCAGGCGACCAGCTTTATCACCACCGTTCCACGCAGTGAAACGGCGTTGCCTGCGGCGGTCGAATTCCATTTCAGCGAGAGCTGCGCTGCCCGGCCGGACCGGGCGCTGGTTTTGTCCGAGGTTGCAACCTTTCTCGGGCAGGTAGAGGCCCATCTTGGAAAGCCCGCAATCCTGAAACTTTCTCAGGAGTTTGAGGAACATTACCGGCTGACAACTGCAATTGACCGCAATGTCTGGCTTGAAAAGACTTGGCTGCTGCCTGATTACGCCGCCCGCCCCTGGGTGATGTGGACCGCGAATCTGTCGCGCCGTGTAGAGGGCGTTGATCAAACTGTGGAATGGGCGGTGGTGCGCGAATGACGATGAATGCAGAAAAATTGGTTGCGGCGGCGGTCGCCGCTGCGAAAAATGCCTATGCGCCTTACTCCAACTTTCATGTCGGCGCGGCATTGCTTCTTGATAATGGCGATGTCGTGACTGGCGCTAATTTCGAAAATGCCAGCTACGGGATGACGCTGTGTGCGGAAACTGTCGCGATTGCCAAGGCGAACAGTGATGGTCAGATGCGCCGGATCGTCGCAATCGCGGTTGCCGGCGGGCCCAAGGCGGGCGACGGCGGCACAACAGGCCCTGCAAGTTTGAAGTAAAAATCGCGCCTTGCGCTTGCTTGGCAAAGCGGCAAAAGCTTTGCACCATACAGGGAGGCTTCATGGCAATTCTTTCGGACAAGTGGATCAGGCAGCAAGCTAAAGAAAACGGGATGATCGAACCGTTCGTAGAGGCGCAGCGCCGCGACGGTTGTATCAGCTATGGCCTGTCCTCCTATGGTTATGACGCGCGCGTTGCGCCTGAGTTCAAGATTTTCACAAATGTCGATTCGAGCGTTGTCGATCCGAAGGAATTCGATCCCAAAAGCTTTGTCGACCGCGAAACCGATGTCTGCATCATCCCGCCCAACAGCTTTGCGCTTGCCCGCACCGTTGAATATTTTCGCGTGCCGCGCGACGTGCTCGTCATCTGCCTCGGCAAGAGCACCTACGCCCGTTGCGGGATTATCGTCAACGTAACCCCGCTCGAGCCGGGCTGGGAAGGCCATGTCACGCTGGAATTTTCCAACACCACACCGCTGCCCGCGAAGATCTATGCCAATGAAGGCGCGTGCCAGTTCCTCTTCCTGCAGGGCAATGAGCCCTGCGAGACCAGCTATGCCGACCGTGCGGGCAAATATATGGGACAGAAGGGCGTTACTCTGCCCCGGTTGTGATCTTGGAATTCGGCTAAATCATTCCCCTCCCGCAAGCGGCAGGGAAGCAAGCAGTCGACGTCCCGTCTTGCCCAATTTAATCGATCAATTAAACATGGCGCCCATACAGCCAGAGGAGAGGCCCCATGACCACCCCGCTTTTTGACCAATGGCGCAGCCGATCCCCGCATTATGACGAAAGCCATGAGGCAGTGTGTGATACTGTGCGCCGCTTTGTCGAGCGCGAGATTACACCCCATGTTGATGCTTGGGAGGCTGCGGGCGAATTGCCCCGCAGCTTGCACAAAAAGGCAGCCGAGGCCGGCATATTGAGCCTTGGCTATCCAGCCGAATTTGGCGGCACCGGACGTGCGGATTTCGATATCTTCCACTCGCTGGTCCAATCAGAGGAACTGTGCCGGCCTGGCGCGGGCGGTATCCCCGCCTCGCTGATGACGCACGGCATCGGCCTGCCGCCGATCCTGGCCATGGGTAGCGAAACGATGAAGGTGCGGATTGCGCCAGAAGTGCTGAGCGGCGACAAGATCATTGCGCTCGGCATCACCGAGCCGTCGGGCGGATCGGATGTCGCGAACATCCGGACCAAGGCAGAGCGCAAGGGCGCAAGCTATATCGTCAACGGCAGCAAAACCTATATCACCAGCGGCATGCGGGCCGATTATGTGACGCTGGCGGTGCGCACTGGCGGGCCGGGCATGGGCGGCATTTCGTTGCTACTGGTGGAGACAAACCAGCCCGGTTTCACCCGCACCCCGCTTACCAAAATGGGCTGGCATGCCTCGGACACCGCAACATTGCATTTCGACGATGTCGAGGTACCTGCAGAAAATTTGATCGGCCCCGAAAATGGTGGTTTCATGGGGATCATGCGCAATTTTAATGGCGAACGGCTTGGCATGGCGCAGCAGGCGGCGGCCTATGCCCGCGTCTGTTTCGAGGATGCTCTGGAATGGGCACAGCAACGAGAGGTGTTTGACAAGCCGCTGGTTCGTAATCAGGCGATCCGGCACAAGCTGGCCGACATGATCCGTCAGATTAACGCGACCCAGGCCTTTATCGACCAATGTGCGTGGAGCGTGAAAGCGGACAAGGCTTTTCCCGGCGACTTCGCATTGCTGAAGGTGCAGGCCACCCGCACCATGGAGTTTTGCGCGCGTGAGGCCTGCCAGATATTGGGCGGCGCAAGCTTCATGCGCGGCTGCCGCGTCGAACGCATCTATCGTGAGGTGCGCGTGATGGCGATTGGCGGGGGTAGCGAGGAGATTATGTTCGACCTGGCAGGGCGGCAGTACAATTTCTGACGGCGCATAGGTCGCGCGCACATCAGGCCACCGCGAAAACACTGTTTTGACTTCGACCGGCCATGGGCGCATCTGCTGGACCAACATAGAATCAGGAGAGAGCAATGTCTAAGGATGCCCGCGAATTTGATATCATCGTCTATGGTGCCACCGGCTATACTGGCCGGCTCGTTGCCGAGTATCTGAAGGACAAGACGGGCCTGAAATGGGCGATGGCGGGACGTAGTCAGGCCAAGCTGGAGGAAGTGCGCGATCTGATCGGTGCGCCTTCCCATACGCCGCTGGTCGTTGCCGATGCCTCCGATCCGGCGTCTCTCGACGCGATGGCAAAGCGCACCAAGGTCGTGCTGACCACCGTGGGCCCTTATCAGCTTTACGGCAATGAACTGGTCGCGGCCTGTGTGGTCAATGGCACCGACTATACGGACCTGTGCGGCGAGCCTGCATGGATGCGCCAGAAGATCGATGAACATAATGAGGCCGCCAAGGCGAGCGGAGCGCGGATCGTGTTTTCGGCCGGTTTCGATTCGATCCCTTTCGACCTTGGCGTGCTGATGTTGCAAAAGACTGCAAGTGAACAACATGGAGCGCCTGCGCCGCGGGTCAAAGGCCGGGTACGCGCGATGCAGGGCAAATTTTCGGGCGGCACGGCTGCCAGCCTTAAGGCGACGATGGCGGCCGCGGCAAAGGATCGCGCGGTGATTGGCTATCTCACCAACCCGTTCAGTCTTGCGGGCGGCTTTGAAGGGCCGGCCCAGCCGGCGGGCAATGCGCCCGAATATGACGAGGGGCTGGACAGCTGGGCGACCAGTTTCATCATGGCGCCGATTAACACCAAGAATGTCCACCGCACCAACGCGTTGCTCGGCCATCCTTATGGCACCGACTTTGTTTATGATGAAATGATGCTGACCGGTCCGGGAGATGCGGGAAAGCAGGCCGCCGACTTTGTTGCCAAGACGCCGATGATTGGCACGGCAAACGATCCCAAGCCGGGCGAGGGGCCGACCAAGGAAGAACGCGACACCGGCTTTTACGATGTGCTGTTTGTCGGTGAATATCCCGATGGCCGTCGTGCGCTCTATTCGGTAAAGGGTGACCGCGATCCGGGCTATGGCTCGACGTCGAAGATGATCGCCGAAACCGCGATCGCCCTGGTTGAAAATGACGGACCTGGCGGGGTTACTACCCCCGGTGCGGCCTTGGGGGCGAAGCTGGTCGATCGGCTGCAGGCGTATGCCGGGCTGACCTTTACGGTTGAAGGCTAAACGCCACTTCCTCCTCGCTTGCGGGAGGGACTTTGGTTTTCTGCTATTCACTTCCCCTTCAGCATGCCGCTCCCTATATGGCGCGTCATGCTGGGACGTCTGTTCAAAAAAGCCATTCCTTTCCGTCCGCTTGATACGGCGCGCGTGCCTGATGGCGTGCGCGTGTATGCGATCGGCGACATTCATGGGCGCCATGACCTGTTGACGGCGCTGCTCGCCAAAATCGAAGCCGATGATGCGGCGCGCGGTGCGGCAGAGACGCAGATTGTGTTTCTCGGCGACCTTGTGGATCGGGGGCCGGACAGTGCGGCCGTGGTTGAAACGGCGATGGCGCTGAAAGCGGCGGGACGGAATGTTCGTTTCCTCGCCGGCAACCATGAGGAAGTGTTCATCAAGGCGTGCCGCGAACGCGATTCAAAGACGCTGCGTTTCTTCCTGAAGATTGGCGGCGACGCGACGCTACAAAGCTATCCGATCACCCGCGCTGAATATATCGAGCTGGATATTGAACAGCTTGCCGAACGGCTCGAAACGCTGGTGCCGGAGGCGCACCTCGCCTTCCTAGAAGGTTTCGAGGACATGATCATCGTCGGCGATTATGCCTTTGTTCATGCCGGCGTCCGTCCCGGCGTGCCGCTGGATCAGCAGAAAACGAGCGATCTGCGCTGGATTCGCGACGAATTTGTTGGCCAGCGGGGCGATCTGGAAAAGGTTATCATCTATGGCCACACGATCTATGAGGATGTCGACGAGCGCGGATCACGGATCGGTATTGATACCGGGGCCTATGACAGCGGCAAACTGACGGCGATCGGCCTTGAGGGCGGTGAGCGCTGGTATCTGCAGACCTGAAACGACAAAGGGCCGGTGCGGCGACTGAATGTCATGAAAAAGGGCGGTGCCTTGCGGACCGCCCCTATCAATTTTTTGCCGGGTCAGAAGCTTGTTGTCAGGCGACCTGCGCCTCATCATATTCCATGTCTTCCAGATCGCGCAGCACATAGCCGCGGCCCCAGACGGTTTCGATGTAGTTTTCCCCGCCACAGGCCAACGCCAGTTTCTTGCGCAGCTTGCAAATGAAGACATCGATGATCTTGAGTTCGGGTTCGTCCATGCCGCCATAAAGGTGGTTGAGGAACATTTCTTTGGTCAGCGTGGTGCCCTTGCGCAGCGAGAGCAACTCGAGCATCGCATATTCTTTGCCGGTCAGGTGCACGCGGGCACCATCGACTTCGACGGTTTTGGCGTCGAGGTTCACAGCCAGCTTTCCAGTGCGGATGACCGACTGGCTGTGGCCTTTTGAACGGCGCACAACCGCGTGGATACGGGCAACCAGTTCTTCACGGTGGAAAGGCTTGGTCACATAATCGTCGGCACCAAAACCAAAGCTGCGTACCTTGCTGTCCATTTCCGAAATGCCCGAAAGGATCAGAACCGGCGTCTGCACCTTGGCGACACGCAATTTCTTCAGCACGTCATAGCCGTGCATGTCGGGCAGGTTGAGATCGAGCAGGATGATATCGTAATCATACAACTTACCCAGATCGAGGCCTTCTTCGCCCAAATCCGTCGAATAGACATTGAATCCCTCGGTCGCGAGCATCATCTCGATGGCTTTCGCGGTGGTAGGTTCGTCTTCAATCAGCAACACGCGCATGCGGCTCGCCCCTTTTGCTTAATGCAACCCCCGATAAACCGCTGCCCGGAATGGCAACGCGCCCATCGGCTGTAATTAACCATAAGGGAAATGAACTGAAAAGGTTAATTTGGTGTTAACGCGCAGAAATCCACGAGTCGCGAGTATTGGAATGCGCGAAAGTGACTCAAATCCTAGGGTTTTTGAAAATCCCTGATGGAAAAAATTTTCGGCGCCCCCTGCTTTGTGAAGTCATTTTGGTTCATTGCGGCTTTGCAAAGCTTCGATCTCGCGTTAGCAATGCCGCAGCTATCGCGCGCTTCGACCGGTAAATGTCGGCGAAGCGCTCAATGAGGGGACTATTCATGAAGCTGCATAAACTCGCTCTGTTTCTGACCGTGTCAAGCCTGGCCGTGCCCGGGTTCGCGCAGGATGCAGGTCTGCCCGATGATGCCAATAAGGTCACTGACACGGCCGAGCAGTCGATCGTCGTTACCGGATCGCGGATCAAGCGTGACCCGAATGACAGCTCGCTGCCGGTTACCGTGATCACGCCTGACGATATTTCGCGTGAAGGCATCAATAGCCCCGAACAGCTCATCTCCTTCCTGACCAGCAACGGTAACGGTGCCGACAATTTGGCGTCTAACTCCGACGTAACCAGCGGTGCGCAGCGCGGCACCAACGGTCTTTCTGCTGCGAACCTGCGCGGTCAGGGTTCGGCGTCGACGCTTGTTCTTCTGAACGGTCGCCGCGTGGCTGCCCACGGCCTTACCGGTGCAGCGGTTGACGTAAACCAGATCCCCTTCGCTGCGATCGAGCGTATCGAAGTGCTGAAAGATGGCGCCTCGGCCATTTACGGCACCGACGCGATTGGCGGTGTGATCAACTTCATCACGAAGAACAATTTTCAGGGTCTGGCCTTGAATGGCTTTGTTGACATCGCTGAAGCGGGTGACAGCCCGATCTACCGCCTCTCGGGTACGGTCGGTTATGGCGACATCAATGATGATGGTTTCAACGTCATGGCCGCGGTCAGCAAAAGTTGGAGCGGTGTGCTCTATGGCAAGGATCGCGATTTCGTAAACGGAAATCAGCCGAATCGCGGCCTTTCGGTCGATACGCGTGGTACCCCGATCGCCACTATGTTCCCTGCCAATCCGAACAGCATTTTTGCGCCCACAGGTTCGCTGCTCGGTGGCACCACCGGTGCGACCGTGCTGTCCGGACTTGTGATCCCCGGTACGACGACGCTGGCAAATGGCGGAATCAACTTCCTTGATCTGCCCGGCGGCGCAGGTTGTGCCAGCATGGAAGGCGGCATGGCTTATGATGAAGTACTCTGGGCTATCCCTGGCGCGCGTTTTGCCTGTTCGTGGGATACCGGTCGTGCAGCCACGCTGCAGCAGCCGCTGGAAACACTGACCTATTATGGCAAGGCAACGTTGGCGTTGGGCGATCATCGCATCGCTGCTGAAGTGACCGGATCGGACGCCGATTCATCGAAGCGTTTCTCGAACAACCAATATTCGATCAACGCGACCTCGTTGCCGCTTTACTTTCCGCTCAATGCGACGACGGCTTCGACCTATAACGATATCTACAATCGCCTGCTTGCGGTTTTCCCCGCAATCGCCCCGAATTATGGAAAGCCGATTGCTTATCGCTGGCGCAACGTTGCGGGTGACCGTCGTGAATATGAAACCAACACCAAGACGCTCCGCGCTGGCCTGAATATCGAAGGTCCGTTGGCCAAGGGCTGGGATTATCGCGCTGGTGGTTCCTATGCGAAGAGCGAAGCTTCCTCGGTCCTAGGAACCGGTTATCATTATCGCGGCGTATTCCCCAATGCGGCTTCGGCTGCGGGATCGGGCATTGCTGGCGCGGTCTCGGGCGGTCTCGATACGCGTGCCCCGATTGCACCGGGTGCAACCGCTCCCGGCATTGTCGGCCTACTGAACAGCGGTATCCTCAACCCCTTCTCGCTCACCCAGTCGGAGGCAGCGCTTGCCGCGCTTGCCGCGATTTCAGCTGAAGGGACCACGCTCTATGGCGGTCAATATGAGGTGAAGCAGTTCGACGCGTCGATTTCGGGTTCGCTTTTCGACCTTCCCGGCGGCGCGGTGCAGGTTGCCCTGGGTGCCGACTATCGGAAGGAAACTTACAGCTTCAACGGCTCGCCTGCCGCAGCTGCAAACCAGCCCGATATCTTTAACGTCGCGTTCGACAATGTGAACGCGCTGACGCCGAAGAACCGCACCGTGAAGGCGGTTTATGGCGAAGTTCTGCTCCCGGTCTTTGACATGCTCGAAGTAACCGGTGCCGTCCGTCTCGACGATTATAGCGGCTTCGGTTCGACCGTGAATCCGAAGATCTCGGCGAAATTCCGTCCCGTCGACTGGCTGATGTTCCGCGGTTCGTATAACACCGGCTTCCGCGTGCCCGCGTTTAACCAGATCTTCAACGGCGTGACACAGTCGCCTAACCCAGGCAACAACCTTACTGATCCGACGACCTGCCCGGCAGGCGGCGTGATCAACGTAACCCCCGGTTGTGCAGCCATCACCCCGGACTCGCTGTCAGGTGGCAACCTGAATTTGGGCCCTGAAACGTCCGAGCAATATTCGCTCGGCGTGGTGTTCCAGCCCAGCTCGCGGCTCAGCGCGTCGTTCGATTTCTGGTCGATTGCGGTTGACGATACGATCGGGTCGCTGACCATCCGTCAGCTTCTGGACAACATTCGCGACTTCCCGGATCGCGTGGTTCGCACCAACAACATCATCACCCTGCTTGACCTGCGCGCCGACAATATCGGTTCACGCCGTACAGAGGGCCTTGAAGTGTCGCTACGTGCTGGTGCCGATGTGCTTGGTGGAGAGCTTACCGCGGGTCTTGATGGCACCTATCTGCTGAAAAAGCGTGAGAAGTTCCTGCCTGCATCGCCCTTTGGCCCGAGCCTGATCGGTATCTTTACCTATGCCGGCGACCTTGGCCTCAAGTGGAAGCATAATGCGTTCCTAAACTACTCGAAGGACGATTTCACCTTCACGCTGTCGCAGCTTTTCCGCAACGGCTACAAGAACAACGCGCTGCCTGCGTCGGCCACACGGCCTGACTATAATGCGCGGGTGAAGAACTATGTGATCTACAATATGTCAGCCAGCTATGCGTTTGATGAACGTTTCAAGCTGACGGGTGGTATCAAGAACTTGTTCGACACCGATCCGCCGTTCGCGATCACCTATGACAGCAACACTGGTGCCGGCAGCAGCTGGGAACCGCGCGTTGCCGACCCGCGTGGACGTTCGTTCACGCTGGGTGTGGAGGCAAAGTTCTGACGCCAACACGTCGCCATTTGATCGCAGGGCTGGGGGCGCTGGTTGCGGCTCCAGCCCTGCCGCTTTTCGAAGCAACTGCAGCGCCTTCTGTTGTGACAAAGCGTGTCGCAGGGCCGCGACTGCGCCCCGGCGATACCATTGGCCTGATAGAGCCAGCCTCGGCTAGCGACGATCCGTTTGACCTGACGCTGGTTGAAGAGGCGGTTCGGGCGATGGGACTGGTTCCCAAGCGCGCGCCCAATCTTGCAAAGCGCTACGGCTATCTTGCGGGGCAGGACCAGGAACGGGGCAGCGACATCACCACGATGTTCGCTGACAAAGATGTGCGTGCGATATTTGCTGTCCGCGGCGGCTGGGGATCGGCCCGTGCCCTGCCTCATGTCGACTGGGATGTCGTACGTGCCAACCCGAAATTCCTATTAGGCTTCAGCGATATCACTGCGCTGCATATGGCGATTGCGGCCAAGGGTGGCGCGTATACGCTGCATGGACCAAACGCTGGTAGTGCATGGGGTAAATCATCGTTGGCGTCGTTCAAAGAGATCGCCTTTGACGGCGGAACGCCCTTGCTGGTCAATCCGCCTGCCAATGAAGACAGGCTGGTGCAGCGGCGTTGGCGCACCGTTAAGATCAGGGGCGGCAAGGCACAAGGCCGTTTGCTTGGCGGCAATCTGACTGTGCTGACGGCGCTGGCCGGGACGCCTTATTTGCCTGATTTTACCGGCGCGATCCTGTTTCTTGAAGACGTAGACGAGGCTGAATATCGAATCGACCGGATGTTGACCCAATTGGGGCAAGCTGGCGTGCTTAAGGCGCTTGCCGGTGTTGTGTTCGGTCAATGTACCACTTGCCGCGATCCTGACGGCAGCGGCCCGGGCGGCGGCTTCACACTGAATTCGATCCTGCGACAGCATTTTGGGCCGCTCGGTATTCCTGCCTTTGAAGGCAGTTGGTTCGGCCATATCGCCGACCAGTTTACGATACCACAGGGCGTAATGGCCGAAATCGATGCCGATGCAGGAACGCTGAAGATCATGGAGCCGGCGGTTGCCTGATCCTACCAGAACGGGCTGACAGCTTTTCTGGCGGTTGCCTTCGGGCGGTGCTAAACGAACCGCATGCCGTTTGAACTGCCTGAAGACCTGCTGGAAGAAAGCTTTCTCGCCGCGACCGGCCCGGGCGGGCAAAATGTCAACAAGGTGGCAACCGCGTGCCAGTTGCGCGTGAATATATTCGGATTGGGATTGCCGCCCTTTGCCTTTCGCAAACTGAAGATGTTGGCGGGTAGCAAGATGACAGCCGCAGGCGAATTGATCGTGACTGCGCGCAACCATCGCACCCGCGAAGCCAATCGTGCGGAGGCACGTGCGCGGATCGTCGAACTGGTCGATCAGGCGTTTGTGCGTGAAGCACCCCGGATCAAGACCAAGCCCTCACGCGCGGCTAAGGCGCGGCGGGTTGATGCCAAGAAAGGACGCGGAGAGATCAAGAAGAATCGTGGCAAAATCAGTTTCGACTGATTAACGCAGTGCCATGTACGCATTCGATATCGCGAGCGATGCTCCCAAGTCCGAACTTTATGCCAATCTTCTGTCTGCTGCTGATGCGCTGACGGGCGGTGAATCAGATGGCATCGCCAACATGGCGAATATCTCCGCCTTGCTTTGGCAATTCCTGCCTGATCTAAATTGGGCGGGTTTCTATCGCATGGTGGATGATGAACTTGTCCTCGGTCCCTTTCAGGGTAAGGCGGCCTGCATCCGCATTCCGCTCGATAAAGGCGTGTGCGGCGCGGCCGCGCGCGAAGCGAAAACGCAGCGGGTTGACGACGTCCATGCCTTTCCGGGGCACATCGCCTGCGATGCAGACAGCAGATCCGAGCTGGTCGTGCCTGTACTGCGGGGCAGCGCCGTTATTGCTGTCATTGACCTCGATAGCCCGCGTCCCGCACGTTTCGACGAAGAGGATGCGCAAGGCATTGAGGCGTTGGCACGGCTTCTCGCTGATCGGATTGGATAACCATTCGCTCAGGCGATGTCCTCAAGGACGAGCGCCTCGATGGAAAGTCGCGCGCTGTCCTTCGAAGGTTCGACAGCATAAGCCATGATGTCCGCGACGAACATGCCGGGCAGGTTAAATTCGATATCGGGAAGGGCATTGGCAAGGACTGAAAGTCGTGCTGCGGCATCTTCGCCGTCCAATGCGATCAACATATTGAGCCTCGCTCCGGAAAAGGTTGCGCTGTGCCAGTCGCGCAGCGTCCAATCGGCACATTGGGCGCCTTCGATCCGTTGAAGCAGCGCGGGGATAAGGGCGCGCGGCGCTTGGCGACCTGTCATGCCGCATGCCGAGCATCGATTTCGGCAGGATGGGGCGCGTAGGCTGCCATGAACGCCTCTGCCTGCGCGACCATTTTAGGCCGCAGGCTGCGTCCGTTTCGCATATCCAGCACTAGCCTGGGATCCCGCGCGACATGGCGTCCAAAAGTGGTAGGAGCCATCGCATGAAGGCGCAGGAATCTCTCAATCTTGCGGTTGATGTGCATTTGTTGCTTTCCTTTCCATTCACACCACCCAGTTCGATTTCATGCCGCCACTCGACGAATCGGGCGAGAACATAATAAAAACATTATTCATAGGAAAAATCCTACTTGTCTAGGAAAATTCCTATCTGTATAGCTTGAGTATGAAAATCGCCGATCCGCGTGCCGAACTGGAAAGGCTCACCCGCCAGCATGGGGCGGATTATGCCGCGCTGTCACGGCTTGTCGGCCGCAATCCTGCCTATATCCAGCAGTTCATCAAACGTGGCAGCCCGCGAAACCTGCCCGAGCGCGAACGGGCGATATTGGCGCGCTATTTCGGTGTCGACACCCGGTCGTTGGGGGCGCCCGACGATGACGGCGCAGTGCAGCCGGACGGGTTGCATCTTGTACCTAAACTGGCTGTGGGCGCTTCAGCCGGCGCAGGCGCCTGGGCCGAGGGAGAGGCGCTGGCCGGACGTGTCGGCTTTGATGAGGCCTGGCTGCGCAAATTGGGGGTCGACCCGAAGCAGGTGTCGCTGATCCGCGTCGAGGGCGATTCGATGCAACCTGTGCTGAACGACGGCGATGACATCATGGTTGATCGGGCGGCGGCGTTCCTGACGCTGCGCGATGGTATTCATGTGATCCGGCTTGACGGCGTGCTGATGGTGAAGCGATTGGCGCGGGCACCTGGCGGGCTCTTATCGGTGCTGTCGGACAATCCCGCCTATCCCAGCTGGCCCGAACGCGATCCGGCCGAGGTGGAACTGGTCGGACGGGTCGTCTGGGTTGGGCGCCGGTTGTGATCAGTCTTGCGTTCGCGTCGCTGCCTCGCCACATAGCTAGTCATGTCGAACATCACATCCAGCATGAACGCTCAGCCGCCCTTGAAAGCGGTGATTATCCCTGTCACGCCACTTGAACAGAATTGTACCCTGTTCTGGTGCACAGAAACCAACAAGGGTGCGCTGGTCGATCCCGGCGGCGACTTGCACAAGTTGAAGGATGCAGTGGCAAAAACGGGGGTGCAGCTGGAAAAGCTGCTCGTCACCCACGGCCATCTTGATCATTGCGGGCAGACAGGGATGCTGGCGCAGGAACTTGGCCTGAAAATCGAAGGTCCGCATGAGGAAGACCGCTTCTGGATCGCCCAGTTGGACAATGATGGCAAGCGCTGGGGGATGGAAGCGAAGACCTTTGAGCCTGATCGTTGGCTGAAGGATGGTGATACTGTGACCGTCGGTAATCTGACTCTCGATGTTATTCACTGCCCGGGACACACGCCGGGGCATGTGGTTTTCTACCACGGCCCGAGCCGCCTCGCGATTGTTGGCGATGTGCTGTTCCAGGGGTCAATTGGCCGCACCGATTTTCCACGCGGCAACCATCAGGATCTGATCGATTCGATCACTCAAAAGCTTTGGCCGCTGGGCGATGATGTGACTTTCATTCCCGGCCACGGCCCGACCAGCAATTTCGGCCACGAACGCAAGGTTAATGCCTATGTTTCTGACTATGCGTTAAGCTGATTTCGTTACCCCCTCTCCCCCATCCTTGTGGGATGGGGGAGCAAGGAAATCATCAAAGGGCGGCGTAAACGCTCCACAGCGCATAACCACCAAGGCCCAGCAAGGTCAGCATGGTGATCAGCGTACCGACCATCCGGCCCTTGCCAAGCGTGCCGCCATCCATGCCGAGGCCATGGGCCAGACGGCCAATGATGAAGGCAATGCCTACCCACCACAACCATTGCGGGCTGCCTTGGGTTGCTTCGATTGCCGCGATCAGGATCAGCGCAAAGGGTGCGCTTTCGACAAAATTGGCATGGGCGCGCATGCGGCGGATCAGAAATTCATCGCCGCCGTCACCGATCGAGACGCTTGCCTTGCCGCGGGCTTGGCCGCAGCGGATCATGAGCCAGATATTGACCAGTGCGGCGCCCGCAGCGATCGTCAGCGTAATAGGTAATGTAAGCATGTTTGCCCTCCCGTTGTTCGAAAGCATTGCTAACAGCCATCTGCAACCTTGCAAAGCACGGAAAAATCGCTAATAGCCGCCCCTCATCCGCAGCTTCTGGGTGTATGGGCGCCGCTTCCGGCCTTGCTTGCCAGCGTCGCCAACATGCTCTAGAGCCGCAGAAACACTATATATTTTGAAATGGAACCGGTGCCGAGATGGCTGTCCCCAAGAGAAAAACTTCGCCGTCCAAGCGCGGCATGCGTCGCAGCCATGATTCGCTGAAGGTAGAAGCCTTTCAGGAATGCTCGAACTGCGGTGAACTGAAGCGTCCGCACCATGTGTGCACGGCGTGCGGCCATTATAACGGCCGTGAGGTTCTGGCTGTAGCCTAATTCGGTCGCTCTCTGACCAATCGGGAGACGATATTGTGACCAATTCGCCGCGTATCGCCATTGATGCGATGGGCGGAGATGAAGGTGTGCGCGTGATGGTCGCAGGAGCCGCACTCGCGCGGCACCGCCACGACCGCTTCAAATTTCTTCTCGTTGGTGATGAGGCTCAGATCAAGGCGGCGCTGGACGAGCACCCCAATCTGCGTGCTGCGTCCGATATTCTGCATACGACAGAAATTGTGACTGGGGACGATAAGCCCAGCCAGGCGCTGCGCAAATCGCGTAACAGTTCGATGGGGCTGGCAATTAACGCCGTAAAGTCCGGCGATGCTGCTGCAGCGGTAAGCGCCGGGAACACCGGTGCGCTGATGGCGATGTCAAAACTCGCATTGCGCACGATGCCAGGCATTGATCGCCCCGCGCTGGCCGCACTCCTGCCAACGCTCGGCGATACAGATGTGGTAATGCTTGATCTTGGCGCCAATACCGAATGCGATGCGCGCAATCTCGTGCAGTTCGCTGTGATGGGGGCTGCCTATTCGCGTATCCTTTACGGTTCGGAAAAGCCGCGTGTGCGCCTGCTTAATATTGGTACCGAAGAATTGAAGGGCACCGACTCGCTGCGCTTTGCGGCGCAGCATCTGCGCGGCTCGCCCGAACTGCACATGAATTTTGAAGGCTTTATCGAGGCCGACAAGATCAACCGAGGCGATTGCGATGTTGTCGTCTGCGACGGCTTCTCCGGCAATATCGCATTGAAATCGATTGAGGGTGCGGCGCGCTTTGTCACCGACCTGTTGCGGCGCGCCTTTACCAGTTCGATCCGGTCGAAATTTGGATTTCTGGTTTCGCGTCCGGCAACAGAATTGCTGCGCCATCATCTCGATCCGAACAACCATAATGGTGCGGTGTTTCTGGGCCTGAACGGCGTCGTCGTGAAAAGCCATGGCAGTGCCAGCATCAAGGGTGTGGCCAATGCTGTCGAAGTGGCTGCTCGTTTAGTCGAGGAAGATATCACCACCCGCATCGTTCAGGATCTGGAGCAGGTTTCCAGCAAGGAAGTGATCGAAGAATGACGGGGACGATGCTGCGCGCAGTCATCAAAGGTACCGGTTCGGCGCTTCCGAAGGAGCGGGTTTCCAATGCCGATCTGGCCGAAAAGGTCGACACTTCCGACGAATGGATCACCGAGCGCACCGGAATAAAATTCCGTCATATCGCAGGGCCGGATGAAACGACTGCGACGTTAGGCGCAGAGGCAGCGCGCAATGCGCTTGATGCTGCGGGAATGACGGCGGCGGATATCGACCTGATCATCGTGGCCACTTGCACCCCCGATCAGACTTTCCCGGCAGCGGCAACTAAGGTTCAGAACATGCTGGGCCACCATGGCGGCGTGGCGTTTGATGTTGCTGCGGTTTGTTCGGGCTTTCTCTACGCTTTTTCAGTCGCCGAGAGCATGATTCGCGCGGGTTCTGCGAAAAATGCGCTGGTCATCGGCAGCGAAACGATGACGCGTCTGCTCGATTGGGAAGATCGCGGCACCTGCGTGTTGTTCGGGGATGGTGCCGGCGCGGTCGTGCTGTCGGGTGAAATCGGTGAAGCCGGTGTGCTTGCGACCCGGCTGCATGCCGATGGCCGCCATAATGAATTGCTCTATGTCGACGGAGG
>JAJTFR010000022.1 GCA_021298455.1 Sphingomonadales bacterium
CCCACGCGTTACGCACCCGTGCGCCACTAGACCCGAAGGTCTCGTTCGACTTGCATGTGTTAAGCATGCCGCCAGCGTTCGTTCTGAGCCAGGATCAAACTCTCAAGTTTGATTTACAATCATCTGCACCGGGGGAAAACCCGAAGCAAACGACCGAAATTTCAAGGAGCCGTACCTGCACAAAAGTCAATTACTATATATGGATATGCGTAAAGGACATGTATGCAAGTCGGCTAATTTGGTAACCCGAACACCCTGCGCCTTGAAGCCGCAGGATCCGGGGCCGCCGCCCACATGTCCCTTCATCTTATTATCACAATGTCAAAGAGCCGACCGACAAAAAACCGGACACTCAGCGTTCCCCGATATTCCTACCGGAGGATGGAGTGTCCTGTTCATGTTGGCGACCGGGCCGTGGAAGCGTTGGCGTCCCGTCCGGTGGAGTGGCAATTAGGCGTGGTGTTTGATTCGGTCAACAGACTTTTTGCAATTTTATTTCAATTTTTTTGCAGAACGCCGGAAACCCAAGCTTTTGTAAGGCTTTTGGGTTAACGGGCAAATATGGAACAGGGGCTTGATAAGGGCGTTTCCGCGCCCGACGATTTCGGAAACCGCGTAAAACGCGCGGTTTTTTGGCGATCGGGCACCCAGATTGTCGCTCAAATCATCAGTTGGGGTGCGACTCTGGCAGTGATCCGAATCCTCGAGCCGGGTGATTATGGCCTGTTCGCTATGACGTCGGTCGTGCTGGTCTTCATGAATTTCCTGAACGGCTATGGGTTTGTGAGTGCATTGATCCAGTCCGAATCAATCGAACCCAGACGAATCAGACAGGCCTTCGGCATGCTGCTGCTGATCAACGGAGCGCTGGCGCTGATCCAGCTGCTGGTGGCAGCCCCTCTCGCCGCTGCATATTATCGCGAACCTATCATTGCAGAGATGTTGCGCTGGCAGGCGTTGATCTATCTTTCGACGCCCTTCCTCATTCTTCCCGAAGCGCTGATGACCCGTGACCTGCAATTCCGGAAACCGGCAATCATCAATCTGGCGACTGCAGCAGTAGGCGCGGCAGTATCGCTGATTCTCGCTCTGAATGATCAAGGCGTGTGGACGCTAGTCTTCGCACCGATTGCGATGTTCTGGTGCCGGGCCATCCTTCTGACGGTCTCGACACGTTTTCTGGTGATGCCCAGTTTCGATTTCCGGGGTTCGGGAAATATGTTCGGGTTCGGAATGGCTTTGCTTGGTGCGCAGGCCTTCTTCATCATCCAAAGCCAATCGGACATCTTTATAGCGGGGCGCCATTTCGACACCCATGACCTAGGGCTATATGCCGAGGCGCTGTTCCTGACCCAATTGTTCGCGGTTAAATTCGTGCCGCCACTTAACGAAGTCGCCTTCCCTGCCTACGCCCGGCTGCAAGATAATCGTCCCGCATTGACCCGTGGTTTTCTCAAGGCAGTTCGGTTGATCATGCTGGTGGCCTGCCCGCTCTATCTCGGCATGGCGATTTCAGCAGGGCCGTTTGTCGAAACGTTGATGGGCCCCAAATGGTTTGAGGCCGCGCCTTTGGTAGCGACACTGGCACTGGCGATGCCTTTTGTGACGCTGCAGATCCTGTTCGCCCCCGCGCTCAATGCTGTAGGGCTGCCGCGCCTGACGCTGCACCTGACGATTGCCGGCGCGATCATCATGCCCGCCATCTATCTGATCGCTGTTCGTTATGGTGCGCAGGGCCTTGCGACAGGCTGGCTGGTGTCGGTGCCGCTGCTGCTGGCTTTCACCATTTACAAGGCGAGGCCGCATGTGGGCTTCACATACCGGCAATTGGGTGCGGCAATCGCCCCAGGACTTGGCGCTGCTTTGGTGATGGCTGCCGTCACTTGGACGGCGGACCATATTGTCATGGCCTATGTTTGGCAGGATATGCCCGCACCGCTGCACCTGGCCGCGCTGACGCTCGCCGGCGGGGTCAGCTATGTCGCGCTTCTATGGTACGGATCCCGCGCGACGGCGATGGAGGTGGTCAATCTCCTCATCCGTCGCAAGCCGCCCGAAGCCGAGACGGCCTGACAGCGAATCATTACGCGCGAATCGAACGCGCCATGCGGCGAAGCGCCAGCCGGTCGAACAGGCTGTGCACCAACCCGCTGCGCGCGCGCAACGCCGGCAATGCGCTTGGATAAAGATCCGAAAGCCGGGCCGGCAATCCGGATGGCCCTGTGCTACGCATGATCTGACTGATCAGGATATTCTGAAAATGGCGCACGCTGTAGCTGATCATCCGCCGATATTGCATCCGCCAGCTGATCGGAGACCAGATACTGACCGGTGCGCAGAAGAAGCCCGCTCCGTCGCAAATGACCACGCGCCGATCATCCCAGCAGCTTTCATCGGCAAGATTGGTCTTGGCGAGCGCACAAACCAGTCCATCATCGCCAACGACATCGTCTGGCAAGCGCAACGATGCAGCCTGCATGCGCGCCAGAAAGTCGCCGCGCAAGGCATATAGATCACCGAACAAGCCATGTTCGCGCCGCATCTGGTCGCGATAGGCAGCAACCTTTCGGCCATTCATGGGCAGGCCTGCCGCGGCAAGGGCGTGCGGATCGGCAGCAAGCGCTGCTGCCAGCGCGCGAACAGAGCCTGGTGCCACCTGTGCATCGCCATCAACAAAGACATGCACGGCATGGAAGCGGGGCAGTTCATCGAAGAGGATGCGGTTCCAGCTGCGCGCCTTGCCGCCCTCGGCAAAGACATGCAGCTCAAGATTATCGTGCCTTGCAGCAAAGCCCTGCGCGATTTGCGCGGTGCCGTCAGTCGAGCCGTTGACGACGACGTGGTAGGCAATGTCCTTGTCCGCCAGCGGCAGGCTGTTCAGGCAGGCGGCGATGCGCGCCTCCTCATTATGCGCCAATATGACGACGCAGATCGCAGCAGTCATGGTCACTGTTTCTGCGCCATCGCCCAGACGGTGACAGGGAAGCGTTCGTCATTGGGCAGGCGGCGTTGCCAACCGGTTCGTGCCCAGCGATGGAAATTCGCCTTCACTGCCGAGGCATTGCCCCAGCTACCGGTCACGATTCGCGCCCGATCAAAGCCGGCTTCTTCAAGAAAATGGCTCATCCCCAATTCGGTCCAGCGGCTGCAGTCTGTCGGGATCGGGTGATATCGGATCATGAAAGGCGTGATGTTCACAAACCAGCCGCCCGGCCGCAGCATCGAGTGCACATTGCGCGCGGCGCGATACGGATAAAGCAGATGTTCCCAGACATTGTCGGCGATGACAACATCGAACTGGCGGTCGAGCACATCCTTGCAGATGTTGTGCTGCGGCCAGTTCATTTCGGTAAAGCTGCCCCATTGCCGCTGACGCCATTTCCAGCCAGCACTGATCTCAAGTGCATCAAGACCTTCGGTACCGAGCGCGTCAAGCCAGCGATCGATTTCGCGATAGGCGACGGTGCGAGTGACGTGCTGTTTGTCATAGCCGACCGCAGCGGCCAGCTTTTCCAACCCGTTTTTCAGTGCCTGATTCATCGCCATCCTGGAACCGCGCCATAATTGCAGCACTGTCCCCATAGCAGATCAGCCCTTTACGTGGCGTAAACTCCGCTCAAGCCTTCAACAATCCGATCTCGATCAACCGTTCCCGAAGATAATCGTCGGCCAGGATGGGTTCCGGGTAGCGGTTGGGATTATCGGCACTAACGCATTGGGGCAGCGTCGTGATGGGATAGTCACTATTCAGATGCAGGAAGAAAGGCATCGAATATCGACTATATTTCGCCCGCTCGCCACTGGGGTTGACCACCCGATGCGTGGTTGAGGGCAGCATATGGTTGCACAGCCGCTGCAGCATGTCGCCGACATTGATGGCAAGGCCACCTTCCGGGGGCGAGACATCCATCCAGCTGCCATCAGGGCGCAGAATCTGAAGCCCGGCCTCCTCGGCTCCGAGTAATAGCGTGATGAGATTGATATCCTCATGCGCGCCGGCGCGGATGCAGCCTTCAGTATCGCCTTCGATCGGCGGATAGTGGAGCAATCGCAGGATCGAATTGCCAACATTGATCTTGTCGGCAAACCAGTCTTCGGGAAGCCCAAGATAGATGGCAATATAGGACAGGATGCGCGCGCCAATCCGATCGAAATCGGCATAAAGTTGTTCGAACACAGCGCGGAATTCGGGCACGCTTTCCGGCCAGATATTTGTCAACATCTGACCTGCAAGCGCATGATCGACCGGCATCGTGCGACCGACATGCCAGAATTCCTTCAGATCATGATGATCTGCACCCTTGGCGATCTCGGTCTTGAACGGGGTATATCCGCGCTGCCCGGCAATTGCCGAATCATAGCCACGCCGCTTTTCCGATTCGGGCAGGTCGAATAACTCTCTCGACAGCCGCCAAGCATCGCGGGCCAACTGCGGATCAAGGCCATGATCAACGACCTTTGCAAATCCGTAGGTTTTGAAACTATCGCCGAGCGCCTGCGCAATCGCATTTGCATCACCCCCGGCGAGTGAAATATCGGGCATGTTTGTCATGGACATGCGAATAGTCCTTGACGATTTGCTGCGCCAGAGAAATTGACCGCGCTCAAAATGCACGCCTGCAAGGAACGAAAATGACCCAACAATTCTGGCTGATGAAATCCGAACCCGATGTTTACAGCTGGGACGATCTTCTCGCCGAAAAGGAAGGCATGTGGGACGGTGTGCGCAACCATGGCGCCGCTCTGAACCTGAAGGCCATGAAAAAGGGCGACCTCGCCTTTTTCTACCACAGCAATGTCGGCGTCGAGGTGGTGGGCATCATCGAAATCAGCGAAGAGGCATTTATTGATCCGACTGACGAGAAAGGCCGGTTCGTTGCCGTGCGGGTAAAGCCGGTCAGGAAACTGGGGTCGGCTGTGCCGCTAAAGGCGATCAAGGCCAATCCAAAGCTGGAGCAGATGGACCTTGTCCGTCTTTCCCGTCTTTCGGTGGGCAAGGTGCGCCCCGAAGAATGGGCAGAGGTATTGAAGATGGCGGGCGAATCGAATTGAACAACCCCGATCATCGTCAAAGCCGGTCGGCATAGCGGCTGAGCCAGAGAGCAAATGCCCGTGTCCATCTGTATTCTGACCCCTGCCCCGGACTATTGGGAGGACTGGTCGCTGCCCAAGGCGCATTATGAGCGGTTACTTGGTCCCGATCTTAGCTTTCGCAGTTGGACCGATACTGGCGATCTTTCAGGCTTCAGCCTTATCCTGCCGTTGCTCGCCTGGGGTTATCAGCGCGACGTCGCCGGTTGGTATGCGTTGCTCGACCGGCTGGAGCGCGAAGCCCTGCCGGTCGCCAATCCGGCAAGGGTACTGCGCTGGAATAGCGACAAGGCCTATCTGGCGGAAATGGCGGCAGCAGGCGTGCCGACGGTACCGACGATGATGCGCGAAGCCATGAATGACGCCGCGCTCGATTCGGCTAGGTCGCTGTTCGGCACCAACCGCCTCGTCATCAAGCCGCCGGTATCGGGCGGTGCGGACGGCACTTTCCTGATCGGCGCATCCGATCCGCTTCCCGCCGAAGCGGTTGGACGGCGGATGCTGATCCAGCCTTACCTCCCGGCAATCGCCGCCGAGGGTGAAACTTCGCTCTTCTTTTTTGGTGGCCGATACAGCCATGCGATCAGCAAGCACCCCGCAAATGGCGACTTTCGCGTCCAGGAACAATTTGGCGGCAGCGAACGGCGCATTGATCCGCCCGCCGAAGCGCTGGCACTGGCGGAAACCGTCTTTGCCGCGACCGAAGAATTAATGGACCATGCCCCGCTGACTTACGCTCGGGTAGACATGCTGCGCGACGAGGATGGCAACTTTCGGCTGATGGAACTGGAAGCGATCGAGCCAAGCCTGTTCCTGCACTTTGCCGGCGACCAGGGCGCGCTATTCGCCGATGCAGTTCGGGCGCGGAGCTAAAATCCGTTTCAGCTGGCGCGATAGTCGGCGATCACCTCTCCGCAAGCGCTCAATTCTTCCTCATGGCCAACCTCGCGCCAGCTTTCCATGAGGGCCTCGGCTTCCCATAGCTGCATCGCGGGGTGCGCGATGATATGGTCGACCCATGCCTGCCCGATCGGGCCGATATCGAAGCCATAGGTGCGCACACGATAGGCAACAGGGGCGAAGAAGGCGTCAACGGCGCTGAAATCTGCCCCGGCAAGCCAAGGCCCGCCAAAATGACCGAGACCTTCCTCCCACAATTCGCGGATGCGCGCGACGTCCGCTTTCAACCGATCGGACATCGGCTTGGGTTTCACCCGCACACCGACATTCATCGTGCAATCATTGCGCAACGCGGAAAAGCCGCTGTGCATTTCGCTCGCCGCACATTGTGCCCATGCGCGCGCGTCGGGGTCTTTCGGCCAGACGCCATCACACCGGTCAGCAAGGTATAGCGTGATGCCCATACTGTCATGGATGGTGCGGCCTTCGTGCAGCAGAACCGGCACCTGCCCGGTCGGCGAGAAGGCTCTGAACTCCTCATGGTTGTTTGGCTTGGTAAAGGGCACGAACCGGTCTTCAAACGCGATACCCAGCGCCCGCATCAGCAGCCAGGGACGCAGGCTCCAGCTGGAATAATTGCGGTTAGCCGTGATCAATACATAGCTCATGCTTTACCCACTCCCCTGATGCCTTCGGCTGATGCATCGCCTGCGCGCCGCGCACCGATACGCGCCCTTGGCAAGCGCCCCGTATCAAGCCAGTTTGAATCGGCGCGCTGATGATAGGCATCGATCACCGCAAAGGGGATACGGAACGGCCAACCCCAATTGCTGTTCCACATCGCCACCACGCCCGTGCGGGTTTCAGGTTCGAAAATCAGTGTCGCCCGATAGCCGTCGACCGAACCCGAATGCCCTTCAAGCCGGTAATCGCCGTACGCAAAGCTGCGCCAGCCCAGACCATAGGCACCATCCTTGTTCGCCTGACGCAGATCGCCCCCATAAAGCCGGCCAGTGGTCACCCGCGGCGCGCGGGCGATGCGCAATACTTTGGCCGGCAGCACGTCCGGCTGTTCGCCCATCACTGCCTGCAGCCACCTCGCAAAATCGACAATATTGCTATCCACCCCCGCTGCAGCGGGAACCCGCCAATAGTTTTCCTTCAGCGGACGGACACTACTGCCACTATGCGGGCGTGCCCAATCCTTGGCCTCCACCAACGGGGCCATGCCGAAACCCGCACTCGCCATACCCAGCGGGCGAAAAAAGGCGCGACTTGCGACTTCTGCATAGGGCATGCCGGCAGATGCGGTCAGAATCTCAGACGCCGCGTCAAAAGCGATGTTCTGATAGGTATGGCACGTGCCCGGCTGGCATTGCAGCGGCGCGTTCGCCAGGCTGGTGCGCAACACATCTGGCTGTTCACCGCTTTCCAGCCGTTCGTCATAGGCATTTTTGGTCAAGCCCGTTTGCTGGGAAAGCAGCTGAGCAAAGCTGATTCGCGCCTCCGCACCATCGGGAAGCCGCAGCGATCCGCCCCAGCTTGCAACCGGCCGGTCGAGATCGACCTTTCCGCTTGTTGCAAGTTTCGCCGCGAGCATCCCGGCAACGGTTTTCGACACCGACGCCCAACGAAAGACCGTGTCGGTCGTTACCGGCGCACCGGTCGATCGATCGGCCACGCCATAGGTTCGCACGAAACGCAACTTGCCGTCCTCGACAATCGCGACGGCGAGACCTGCCATTTCGGGCCGGGCCGCGATGTCAGCAAATTGCTGGTCGAGTGCGCGATAGTCGATTCGCCCCTCCCACTCCTCGGGCGTATCGGGCAGATCGGCGATCACATGCGCCCATGGCGGCGCAATTGAGGCAGAGGCGATCTCGCGCGGTTCGGCATCATCCGACCATTGCAGCGCGAGCCAGCCGACTAGAATGACCGCAGCGGCGGCAACCCAAATCCGTTTCATCGGCACACAGCCGCCGGGCAGTTCGCACCGCCGCAATACCAACCAGAATGTGCAGCGCTAACAAATATCAAAGGGCAACCTCATAATGGGCGGTGGTACGCGCCGAAACATCGTCTGCGGTTACGCCAGGGGCCAGTTCGATCAAGCGGAAGGGCGATGCGTGATCGATACGGTGGAACACGCACAGATCGGTGATCACCATATCCACAACGTTGCGGCCGGTAAGTGGCAATGTGCATTGCGGGATGAATTTCGGGCTCCCGTCCTTCGCGCAATGTTCCATCACGACGATGATTTTCTTGACGCCTGCGACCAGATCCATCGCGCCGCCCATCCCCTTGATCATTTTTCCCGGCACCATCCAGTTGGCGATATCGCTATTTTCGGCAACCTCCATCGCGCCCAAAACGGTGAGGTCGATATGACCGCCACGGATCATCGCGAAGGATTGGGCGCTATCGAAATAGGCCGATTGCGGCAATTCGCTGATCGTCTGCTTGCCGGCATTGATAAGGTCGGGATCGACTTCATCATCATAAGGGAAGGGCCCGATGCCCAGCATTCCGTTTTCAGACTGCAGGGTAACGTCCATTCCGGCAGGGATGTGGTTGGCGACCAGCGTCGGAATACCAATGCCGAGATTGACGTAGAAACCGTCCTGTAACTCCTGCGCGGCACGGGCGGCCATCTGGTCGCGGGTCCATCCTGTTGCGATACCGTCATGGCTGGTCATTTGGCTGTTCCAATTCTTTTGCTTCGGGAGAGAGTTCAGCATCCGCGACACTTGCTGGATAAGGCAAGAGAAACCAGCCCCGATCCATCCAAGCCTCTAACCGGATCGCATAATCGGGATCGCGCAGATAATCGAACAATATGTCGAAATCCGCGCGGCGGTCACCTGCTATGGCAAGCACGCAATGCGAGGCGGCAAGGCCAAGCCGCCGATCCTGCTTGGCAGGGCTGGACGCGGCGGGCAACTGGATATCGTCATCGCGAAAGGCCGGAACCGGACCGCTGCGAAGCGCATCAATATCGCTTTCCAGCATTGCCGGTGTGCGCTGGCTGATCCAGCCAATGGCAATGTCAGCGTCGCGCAGCAATTGTAGCAACGTTCCAAAACCTGCAGGCTCACCCTCAATGATCGTATCGCCGGGCGCAGGATCAATGTCGATCAATACAGCGAGCGGCTTTTCGCCGCATTCGATCGCCTTGGGCTCGATCAACGAAACACGATCAACCAATATGGCACCGCGCACCGATTGCCCCGCCGCCCGCAAATCTGCCTGTTCAAGCGCATAACGCACCAGCGGCAAATAGGGATGGTTGCTGTTCAATACTGCCAGCCGGGACAGCGCCTCGGCCGGTGCAATTGACGTGACGGGGCTTTCCTCCGCCTGCACCTGTGCTGCGGGCAAGAGGATCATGGCAGACAATAAGGTAAGCGCGCCGCGGCGCATCAGGCCAGCTCCCGCTCCCTTGTGGTGCGGAATTCAATCTGCTTGTCATAAGGCGCGCCGACAATCACGCGCTGCACATAGACGCCGGGCAGATGGATCGCATCGGGATCAAGGCTGCCAACCGGCACAATTTCTTCAACCTCTACGATGCAGACCCGGCCGCAAGTCGCCGCCGGCACATTGAAATTGCGCGCCGTCTTGCGGAAAACGACGTTGCCGCTTTCATCGGCCTTCCACGCTTTCACCAGTGCAAGGTCGGCGAAGATGCCGCGTTCGAGGATATATTCTTCCGGCCCATTGGGGCCATCAAAAACCTTCACTTCCTTGCCTTCGGCAACTTTGGTGCCGACGCCGGTTTTGGTGTAAAAGCCGGGGATGCCTGCACCACCGGCGCGCATCCGCTCTGCAAGCGTCCCTTGCGGGCAGAATTCGACCTCCAACTCACCGTTGAGATATTGCCGTTCGAATTCCTTATTCTCCCCGACATAGGAGGAAATCATCTTTTTCACCTGCCGCGTACGCAACAATTTGCCGATGCCTTCATTATCGATACCTGCATTGTTCGAAGCGAAAGTAAGGCCGGTGACGCCGCTGTCGCGTACCGCATCAAGCAAGCGTTCAGGTATACCGCACAGGCCAAAGCCGCCACAAGCGATGAGAAGATCGTTTTTGAGCAGGCCGTCGAGCGCGGCCTTTGCATCGGGGTAAAGCTTTTTCATGGATATCCACCCTTGCGGCTGGTGTTTGGGAGGCCCCAGTCCCTACTTCCAAGAGCCGCGCGCTGCAAGCGCGGCAGTGGTATAGCTCCCTTAGCGCAGCGACTTGCCGAGGGCGGCTTCCAGATCGGTCAGTGCCTGTTCGCCGCTGGTCACCTTGATCGCATGCATCCCAAGCTGTGCGGCCGGTTTGCAGTTGATGCCGAGATCGTCGAGATAGATGCAGACCTGCGCCTCGACGCCCAATGTCGCGCACATCATCTGATAGATTCGCGGATCAGGCTTTCGCACCCCCGCCTTGCTGCTTTCGATAACATGGTCAAAACGCGCCATGATGCTTTCGATATGCAGCGCCTTGTCCTCGCTACGGGCCATTGCCGCGCCCTTGCCGGCTTTTACGTTGTTGGTGATGCAGCCGATGCCAAACCCAGCCTCTTTCAGACGGTCCAGCGCCGTCACCATATAGGGCCGTACATCCCCTGCCAGGCAGGCAACCACCGATGCGCCATCTAGCGCATGGCCCAATGCCTCGGCTTCAGCCGCGAACTGTGCATCAAACCCTGCCACATCGATCTCGGCACGCTCGAACTTCGCCCAGGCATTGTCATCGGGATTGGTCGCATTGACCCGACGTACGAAATCAAGGGGAAGCCCGCGCTCGGCCTCCAGCCGGTTAAACGCTTCAAAAGGCGACGAGGTAATCACACCGCCAAAATCGAAAATCACATGGGTGAAGGTCATGGGGTAATGATAAGTCCTGTCTTGGGATCGGCCCTGCCGCCCAGCACTTCATGATAAGCATCGAGCGCGCCTGCGCCGCCGCTGCGGGTTTCAATCTTTGCAATCTGGGGCGCCACTTCCATAAAGCCGAGCCATGCATGGGCGATGCGCTCGCCAAAACCGCGCGGTCCCCAGTCAGATATGCGTTTCTGGCTGCGGCCCGGCGCGAAAAAGCCTTCGCGCACAGGGCCGGGCAAAGCTCTGTCATCGGCCGCGGCATCCCAATGTGACTTGCCGACAATGATCGACTTGACCAGCCTATCACCAAAATGGCCATGCACTGCGGCGGTTACGGCGCCATTCCCTGCCATGTCCACCAAAGCCGATGGCTTTGCGGGATCAAGCGAGGCAATATCGTCATAGGCGACCACCGCATCATAAAGGCCAAGTTCGGCAAGACCTGCTGCATTGGCGCTGCTGGTAAGGCCGATGGTACGCGGCCGGATCGATCTTTGTTTCATGGCATGGGCCAGCCCGATCGCCGTCTTGCTCGAAGCGCTGGCGATCAGCACCTGATCCGCGCCATAATCGCCCTCATCCTCAAACTGGTCAGCGATCAGCCAGCCGGTAAGGAACAGAGGGCGAAATACCGGCCAATAATCATGATGCTCTGATTGATAATCGGGGATCGCATCGATGCGCTGATACTGGTTGTAGATCGGCGGTAAGGTTGTTCGGCGGGGCGTAATGTCGGTGAAACCGCCCGGTCCGATCTGGCCCGGCATCAGAACTGCATGGCTTGCCATCGGATAATAGCCATAAAAGCGATCACCCGGCGCAACGCCCTCCAAATCGCTGACCAAAACCGTTGCAAACCCCCAGACGGGCAGGCGTCCTGGGGCGTTCCGCTCGGCAAAGAAGTCCCAATAGCCCTGGTCGTTTCCAAAAAGCCCCGCCGGCTTTCCGAAAACGGCATAGGTCACATTGTTCGCGGTCATCGCAAAACTGTCGATCTGCACCAATATCTCGCCGGGTCCGACTTCGGTGTCAGGGACGGTAATTGCCGTTTGGGTCACATCATCGCGGTCGATGTCAATTGCCCATGATCCACTCATTCTTAGTCTCCAAGGCCCCGTTTGATGCTGAATTTATACCCCGCCCGTTTATAGGATAGCGTCAGCCGGTCAAAGGCAAAGGATTCGCAGACACCGGATTTGCCAACCATGGCCCGCGCGACACCGCCTGCGCCAAGAATCTCGGCGCGTCCGTTTTCCAACCGGATCAGGAGCGCGCTGTCCTCATCAATGCCAAAGCCATATCGCACATCTCCGCCGGCACAGGCTGTCGCGCGCAACAACCGGACCCAACGGTTACGCTGGCTGAAATGCTGGTCAATCACTGCCCCCTTGAGGAACCCTAGCCCTTTGCCGAGCACCAAAGGCACCGGCTGTTCATCAGGCACGTCGCAATCGGCCGGGTTGCGGCTCAGCTGCCCTGTCGCCGCGATATCGGGCGTGCCGCAGACAATCATCCCACTTCCCATGATCGCTGCACCGGCGCTGGTGCCTGCAACCACCGCGCCTGCGGCAAGCCGCGTGCGGATCGCGGCGAGCATCGGTGTGTCGCTGCCATCTGGGTTGACCAGCAGGCGAAAGGTGCGCAACTGGTCGCCACCAGTGAACCAGATTGCGTCGGCAGCGGCGATCTTGGCAATTTCCGCTGAATCGGATGCATTGCCTGCCCAGCTGGCCTCATCGACCCCAGAGGAAAGTTCGTCGTCGATCATTGCGATATGCACCGCAGAGACTTTTTCCGGCGCTATTCCGACTGCCGCAAGTTTTTCGGTCAGTTCGGATATTGCAACGCTGGCTTCACCCGAAGCCGCGGGGATGATCGCAACCCGGCCGCCGGGGTCCGGCATCTGCGCGCGTAACCTAAATAGGATCGCACCGTCCTGATCACGCATCCCGCCACCGACGATCAGCAAAGAGCCAGACTCGGCGGCCAGCGGTGTGGAGCAGAGCCCGAGCAGCGCGGCAATCAACCATTTGCGCATCACGCCACCGCCGTGCCGAACAGCGAACCGATCGCCGCCGTCGCCGCCATGGCGACAGCCCCCCAAAAGGTAACGCGCAGCACAGCCTTGGCGATCGGTGCGCCGCCTGCGCGCGCGCCGATGCCGCCCAAAAGTGCAAGGAACAGCAGCGACCCGCCGGTAACCGCCCAGGTCAGCATAGGTCCTGCAAATAGAAGGACCAGCGCCAGCGGCAGCGCAGCGCCAACAGCAAAACTGCCGGCAGAGGCAAACGCCGCCTGCACCGGCCGCGCCGACATTTCGGTCGTGAGCCCAAGCTCATCGCGCATGTGCGCTTCAAGCGGGTTATTGGCCATCAACTGGCTAACAACCTTTTCGGCAAGTGCCCGATCCAGTCCGCGCTTTTGATAAATCGCAGTCAGCTCCTCCCGCTCAAAATCGGGCTGTGTTTCAAGTTCCGCAGTCTCGCGCGCAATATCGGCACGTTCAGCGTCGGCCTGTGAGCTGACCGAGACATATTCGCCAGCGGCCATCGACATGGCGCCGGCGACCAAGCCGGCAATACCCGTGACCAATAAGCTTTGCGGCGATGCGCCAGCAGCAGCCACCCCTGCAATAAGGCTTGCCGTCGAAACTATGCCATCATTTGCGCCCAGAATCGACGCACGCAACCAACCTATGCGGTCAATAACGTGGCGCTCAAGGTGGCGATGCGGCATGACAGATCAATAATTCAGCTTGAGGCCAGGGCGGTTCCACCGCGTCTTGACGAGGCGACCACTGCCCGACAGCGTTATATAAGCATCCATCATATCCTCCCCACCAAAGGCAATATTGGTCGTAAAGATATCATCGGTCGGCACGAACTCCACCAGCTCGCCTTCCGGGGAGATCACGCTGATCCCGCACTCGCCGATCGTCGCAACGCAAATGTTACCACCGGCCTCGACTGCCAGACTGTCGAAAAATTTATATCCGGCGGGCCGGTAAAGCGGGATACCCGGACCGCCCGGGCCCGCATCGGGCGCGACCTTGCCTGGGGCGGTGATGTTGAACTTCATCAACCGGCAGGTGTAAGTTTCGGCTGCATATAATGCACTGCCGTCAGGTGCGAGACCGACCCCATTGGGATTGTTCGACGGGAAGACTACTTCTTCCAGATGGCTGCCGTCGGTCTTTCCATAAAAAATGCCAACAATGTCGTGGCAGCGCGCAGCATAATCGACCTTGCCATGGTCGGTGAACCAGAAGCCGCCATGTTCGTCGAAGACGATATCATTCGGCCCGCGCAACACACAGCCATGATCACCCGATTTGTAGAGTATTTCGACTTCGCCCGTGTCGATATCGATCCGTTCGATGCGCCCGCCGGAATAGTCGCTGGCAATACCATGCGGCGCGAGGAAACCTCCAGCTTCACTCCAGTTGAAGCCACCATTGTTGCAGCAGTACAGCTTCCCATCGGGCCCGATCGCAAGACCGTTGGGGCCGCCACCGGGCGTTGCCACTACCGTTTTCGAACCATCGGGGGCGACCCTCGTGATACGGCCCTGTTCGATCTCGGTCACTATCACGCTGCCGTCCGGCATGACGACCGGTGCCTCGGGAAAACGAAGGCCTTCGGTAATGATTTGCATGTCTGCCATGTGATTCCTCCCAAATTCTCTCCCGACCAAGCTGACAGTGCCGGGCGGATTTGGGAAGATGCTTTGTCGCTATTCGATGCGGCCCTGGAAAGAAATCGTGAAACTCGGCTGTCCGGCTGCGGTTGCGCCTGCCATTGCACCTTGCGGCCGGAAGCAGACATAGCGGATGGCAAGGTTAAAACCCGTTCCTGCAGGAAGCGTACATGCCGCAAAATTCGCCGGTGGCGCTCCTGCTCCTGCAAAACGGACATCAGTGGCGGCGTTGAACGTCAGGGGGGCAAGGCATCGAGCACGAACACGCTGTTCGCGTCAGTCGTAAGCGTGCCGCTGTTCGATACGCCAATCGTATAGCGTACCACTGCGCCGGGGATTGCCTTGGGATTACTGGCACTGACGCCGTCGGAAAGCACCGTTGAAACCTTTGTGCTGGCGAGCGTCGCATTGTTCGACCGACGGGTGTTGGTGATCGTGCAGGTGATAACATCGCCCAATTGCGGCGTAATGTTGCCGGGCACACTGGTCGGCAACGAGGTGCTGGACGTCGCCCACGCATTTGTGCAGCCCATCGCCGCATTATATTGCACAAGTGCCGTCGTGCCCGATGCTGCCTCTGCCATCGTGTAGGCGCTGGCGGCGTTCACCTGCGTCAGGGCGGTAGCGCCATTGGTGACAGTCGTGCCAGTTCCTGTCGTCGTCGTGGTTGCGATCACCGTCGACCCCTGGGCGATGTTCATGGTGAACTGGTCGGTCGCAAAAAGCCGTCCCCCGGTGCCCAATGCCTTTTGCAAACGCACATGCGGAAATGCGGCATTGATGAAGCTGCATTGCACCGCATCGCCAAATTGCAGCGCGCCAAAGTTGAAACTGGTTGTCGCCACATTGTTCGGCATCGGCGTCGACGAACCGGTGGCGGTGTTGCTGCAGGTCAGCCGGGAGCTATATTGTGATAAGCTGCTGACGCTGCCCGGTGCCATGCTTTCGGACAGGGTCAGCGGAACACCCGATGCAAGCGAAACCGCCGCCGCAGTGAACGGCCCATTGCCCGTTCCGCTGGTCGTGCCAGTCGCCAGCACCGTGCTTGTAGCAGTGGCGCGGATATCGAAACGGAACTGGTCGGCGCTGTTTACACGCGCGCCCACGATCTGCTTGTTCAGCCGGATTGACGCAAAGCGCACGGCAAACATGACGCCTTGCAAGCCGCTCCCGACCATCGTCGTTGTTACTGTGGTCGGACTGGTTGACCCGACGATATAGCCGCCAACCGTCCCGGGCACGCCGGTTTCGGTAAAGGTCTGGGTGTTGGTGCCACTGATGGTTGGGTAATTGTTGCCGCTGATCGGGTTCACCTGATCAAGGATCGTCCAGGCACCGCCATTGGTGTTCCAGCTTAGCGATTCTCCATCATTGGTCGATTCCGCATCCGCAGCGACGAACATATAGGCGGTGACTGCCGGTGAACCGGGCGGCGGTGTGATCGTTATCCCAGAGATCGTAAAGACCGTGGTTCCGCCGGCTTGTTGGTAAAGGATCGGTCGGTTGGGAATGTTCAGAAATGCGGTGTTGCCCACCGCCGCACCTCCCCATGAAGGCGCGGTGATGGAAAGGATGCCCGGTGAACCTGTCGTGCGCAGGTTGAAACTCAACGTCGCGCCATCGGACAGCGTGAAGGCAAAATTCTGGCCCGACGCGGATTTCGCCGTCGCGTCATTGTAATTTGTGAAATCGAGCCAGCAATAGGTCTGCCAACTTGGCGGCGCGGTGCCTTGCGCCCCGGCCCCCGAACAGCTTTGCGCCTGCACCGGCGACGTCCACAGCGCTGCAAGGGCAAGAAGCAACAGCGCCAAAAGCCTGAAAGGAGGCGCGTTCCAGCGCAAAAATGCCGTCACTACTTGCATCTGCCGATGGTCGACTATCCAAATTGGCCCGATCTTGTTCGGCCTGCACCTAACGGAAATTGGTTAATGCCGGTTAAAAGAAGGGCCGGTGACTTGGCCGAAATGCGTAAAATCTGCGTCGCCCTTTCCACACGCGCAGCCAATGCCTAAAGAAGGCAATCAATTGTTTTCAGGATCTGACATGACCGCAAACTACGCCGCCGATCTAGCACTCTTCATCAATGGCAGCTGGCGCACCGGCGAAGGCCGAGATGCCTCTCCCGTTCTCAACCCGGCAACCGGCAAGGCGATCGCTGATCTTCCCATCGCGACCGAGGCCGATCTGCAAGAGGCGCTTGCAGCTTCCGAGGCGGGTTTTGCGCAATGGAAGACGCAGGACGTCGAAGTCCGCGGCGCAATCCTGCACAAGGTTGCGGACCTTATCCGTGAACGCGCCGATTCGATCGCAGTGCTGCTCACCATGGAGCAGGGCAAACCGCTCGATCAGGCGCGCGGCGAAATCATCGGCGCCGCGTCGATGTTCGATTTCTATGCCGAAGAGGCAAAGCGGGCTTATGGCCGGGTGCTGGTGCGCCCGACAGGCCAGCGCGCAATGGTTTTGAAGCAGCCGGTGGGGCCAACCGCCATTTTCACGCCATGGAACTTCCCGGTTTACCTGCTCGCAAAAAAGCTGGCTCCTGCATTGGCCGCAGGCTGTTCGGTGATTGCAAAGCCGGCCGAGGAAACCCCCGGCAGCACGGCTGCGCTGATGCGTTGTCTGGCCGATGCAGGCGTTCCCGCCAATGTCGCGCAACTTGTCTATGGCGTCCCCGACATGGTCAGCCGCACGCTGATCGGATCACCTGTGATCCGTAAGGTCAGCTTCACCGGTTCAACCGCAGTGGGCAAGCATCTGATGCGCCTCGCCGCCGACAGCGTAAAGCGGATAACGATGGAACTGGGCGGCCATGCGCCGGTTCTGGTGTTTGACGATGTCGACCTCGACAAGACGCTCGATATGCTTGTCCCGCAAAAATTCCGCAACGCTGGGCAAGTCTGCGTGTCGCCGACGCGCTTTTACGTGCAGGCAGGGATATATGACGCCTTTATCAAGGGATTTGCCGAGCGCACCGCCAAAGTAAAGGTCGGCAACGGCCTTGATGCCGGGGTGCAGATGGGGCCGTTGGCCAATCCGCGCCGGCCAGATGCGATCGAGGCACTGGTCGCCGATGCACGGGCAAAGGGAGCGAAGCTGATGGCAGGCGGCGAAGCCTATGGCGACGGTTATTTTTTCCAGCCGACGCTGCTCGCCGATGTGCCGGTTGAAGCTGATATCATGTCGACCGAACCCTTTGGTCCCGTTGCAGTCTCGCGCCCGTTCGAGACGCTGGACGAGGCGATTATGCAGGCGAACCGGGTGCCCTTTGGGCTTGCTGCCTTTGCCTTTACCAACGATCTGAGAACCGCAAATCTGGTTGGCGATGCGATCGAGGCCGGTATGGTCGGGATCAACAGCTTTGCCATCTCGGTTGCCGATGCGCCCTTTGGCGGAGTCAAACAAAGCGGCTTTGGCAGTGAAGGCGGCCCCGAAGGGCTGGACAGCTATATGGTCACCAAGGCGATCCATCAGGCATGACGAACGGGTGAAGCGCCAGCTTTATCTTGCCGCCGGCTGGCTGTCGGTTGGCGCCGGGGCGATCGGCATATTCCTGCCGATCCTGCCCACCGTCCCGTTCATGATCCTTGCCGCATTTTGTTTTGCGCGCAGCAGCCCGGCACTTGAAGCCAAACTGCTCAACCACCCGCGTTATGGCCCGCATCTGGTTGCGTGGCGCGAAAAGGGCGTTGTCGGTCGGCGCGCCAAATGGTCAGCCACCAGCGCGTTCATTGCAAGCGCGCTTATCGGCTTACTGACGCTCAGCCTGCCCTGGTCGCTGCTTCCGGCAGCAGTGGGGATTGTCTGCGGAACGTGGCTCTGGCGGCGACCGGAAAGCTAAAGCGCGGCGTCGCGCACAACGGCAACGCCCGCCTCGCGCTGGACTTTCAGTTCTTGCTTGAGCGCCGCAGGGTCACGCGCGAAGACAAAGCCGAAGCTAACGCCGCCTTCCTTCCCGATTGTTGCATGGTGCAGCTTGTGCGCCTGAACCAGCCGCTTTGCATAGCCGCGCTTGGGCACCCAACGGAAATAGCGTTGGTGGACAAGGCCGTCATGGATCAGCGTATAGACGATGCCATAAAACAGGATGCCCAGCCCGATCCATGTCCCCGGATCCCAGGCTGACGCCCCCATCACCAAGGGGCTGCCGATGGCGAACATCGAAATGCTCATCGCTGCACCGACCAGCCCGTAAAGATCGTTTTTCTCAAGCCGGTTGTCATGCGGTTCATGATGGTCGCGATGCCAGCCCCAGCCAAAACCGTGCATGATATATTTGTGGCTGCTCCAGGCGACAAATTCCATCGCAAGGAAGGTGGCGATGACAGTGGCAATGATGGCGAACAGCGACATGGCAGCTTCTATAGCGGGTCAATCGCCCTTCGGAAAGAAATAGGCGGCAATATCATTGCCGATGCGGGCCGGGCGCAGCGTCTGGGCATCAATGCAGCACCAGCTGGATTTCACCTCAGCCAACACCTCTTCGCCGCGCTTGATCACCGTTTCGTAAAAGGCGCGCGCACCATGGATGCTTTCCAGCACGACATTGGCAACGACAACATCATCAAGAAAGGCGGGTCTGCGATAAGTGATCTCATGCTTCAACGCGACCCAGGCGCGCTGGGCAACCGCATCGGGGGGAGCGAGGTTACGCCAATGTTCCAAGACCGCTTCTTGCACCCAGTTCAGGTAACGGCTGTTGTTCACATGGCCCATGAAGTCGATATCTTCAGGTACAATCTTAATCGGGAACAGGTGGGAAAGGGTTGTCATCACAATTCCGATTATAGGGACGAAGGATTACAATTTCCAGAATGACGGCAGAATAACCTTGCTTGCAAAGCATGCTTTCCTGTGTTTTGGCGCTGTGCATGAACAGCCCCCGCACACTTTATCAAAAAATCTGGGATGCCCATGTCGTCGAGCAACGCGATGATGGCACCGCGATCATTTTCATCGACCGGCATCTCGTTCACGAAGTTACCAGTCCGCAGGCGTTCGAAGGCTTGCGCACAGCAGGGCGCAAGGTGCGCCGCCCCGATCTGACGCTGGCGGTTCCCGACCATAATCTGCCAACCACCGCGCGCCGCGATGCAAGCGGCAACCGCGTCCCCATTGCCGATCCTGAAAGCGCACAACAGCTGGAAGCGCTTGAGGCGAACGCCCCAGCCTTTGGCATACGCTATATTGGCGATGCCGACCGCGAACAGGGCATTGTTCATGTTGTCGGGCCCGAACAGGGCTTTTCGCTTCCCGGCACCACGATTGTCTGTGGCGACAGCCATACGGCCTGCCATGGAGGCCTTGGCGCGCTCGCATTCGGTATCGGCACCAGCGAGGTCGAACATGTGCTGGCAACACAAACGCTGCAATTGAAGCAGTCGAAATCGATGGAAGTTCGTGTCGAAGGCGATGTCGGCCCAGGCGTAAGCGCCAAGGATATTGTGCTGCACATCACCGGCGTCCTCGGCGCTGCAGGCGGGACCGGCTATGTCATCGAATATAGCGGTAGCGCGATCAGCAACCTGTCGGTCGAAGGCCGATTGACCGTTAGCAACATGGCGATCGAACATGGAGCGCGCGCCGGTCTTTGCGCGCCTGACGAGAAAACCTTCGCCTATCTGAAGGGCCGGCCAATGGCCCCCAAAGGTGCAGACTGGGATGCAGCCGTCGCTTACTGGCAGACCCTGAAAACTGATCCCGGCGCAACCTATGACAAGGTCGTCGTCATCAACGCTGCCGATATCGCGCCGAGCGTGACCTGGGGCACCAGCCCAGAAGACGTGGTGCCCATCACCGGCACCGTTCCTGACCCCAAAAGTTTTGCCGATCCTTCGAAGCAGGAGGCT
>JAJTFR010000023.1 GCA_021298455.1 Sphingomonadales bacterium
GGAGTCTTTTCGCCCGCCAGCACGATACCGCAGGTCAAGCGCTCGTCACTGCGGCCGTCCTGCGCACAGAGATAGCGCCGACCGATCTCGAACAGCCGCACAGACGATGCACCACGATCCATATTGCGCTGCGCTGCCGACAACAGGCCGGGAAGCAGCGAGGGCCGCATCACCTTCATGTCTTCCGAAATCGGATTGGCAAGGCTCCATGCCCCACCGCCAAAAGCTGTAGCTTCCTTTTCGGGAAGGAAGGACCAGTTGATCGCTTCATTGAGGCCGCGCGCAGCCGCCGAACGGCGCACCTTACGCTCAAGGCTTTGCAACGGCGTGGCCGTTGGCTTGGCGACGCCATCCGCGCGCGGCAATGGCACCGAAACGACATGGTCGAGACCAACAATCCGCACGACTTCCTCAACGAGGTCCGCAGGGCCATCCACGTCGCGCCGCCAAGTGGGAACAGTAACGCTCCAGTCCGCCGCCACGTCAAAACCGAGCGATTCAAGGATCGCTTTCTGCCTGTCGGCAGGAACGTCGATGCCGCCTAGCGCGGCGCAAAGGGCGGTATCATAGCTCAGCTTCTTGCGCTCTGTGGGTGCTACACCTGCACGCACGATTTCGCTCGCTTCGCCGCCGCAGATATCAACGATAAGTCCCGAAATGATTTCGACTGCATCATCGAGGAAGGCAGGATCGACACCCCGTTCGAAACGGCTGCGCGCGTCCGACGTCAGCGCCAATGCCTGACCGGTCTTTGCTATCCGCTCCGGCGTGAAATAAGCGATTTCAAGGAGCACGTCGGTCGTCGTTTCCGAACAACCCGAATGTTCGCCACCCATGATCCCAGCGATATCGTGAACGCCGGCGTCGTCGGCAATCACTGTCATGTCAGACGTCAGTGCATATTCCTTGCCGTTCAGCGCGGTCACCGTCTCACCATTGTTCGCCCGGCGCGCAAAGACTGCGCCGGTCAGCTTGGCAAGGTCATAGGCGTGGCTTGGGCGGCCATGGTCGAGCATCACATAGTTGGTGATATCGACCAGCGCCGAAATCGGCCGTTGTCCTGCGGCTTTGAGGCGCGCCTGCATCCAGTCGGGCGATACGCCATTTTTCGTTCCGCGAATGACACGGCCGAAAAAGGCAGGGCAGCCATCCGCGTCATCCGTGCGGACCTCGGTCGGGCATGCGAAAGTGCCGGACACTGCGGGGACTTCCAGCGGCTTCAATGTGCCAAGGCCGGCCGCTGCAAGATCGCGCGCGATACCGCGCACGCCCATGCAATCCTGCCGGTTAGGGGTAATCGCTACTTCGATCACTGGATCATCGAGGCCGGCCCAATCGGCATAGACCTGCCCCACCGGCGCGTCGGCGGGAAGTTCGATGATGCCATCATGATCGTCGCCCAGTTCGAGTTCAGCGACCGAGCACATCATGCCGTTCGATTCGACCCCGCGGATCGCCGCAACCTTCAGCACCATGCCATTGGCAGGCACGACAGCGCCCGGCATGCCAAAGACGCCCACCAACCCGGCACGGGCATTGGGCGCACCGCAAACAACCTGCATCGGGCCGGCACCGGCGTCGACGGACAGCACCTGCAACTTATCAGCCTGCGGGTGCGGAGCCGCGCTCAAAACGCGCGCAATCCGCGAGCGCGTTGAACCCGTAATGCTGGAGCCAGCGTTTATCGCCGTCGAAGAAGGCGCGCAGATCGTCCATTCCATATTTCAACATGGCAAGGCGATCGACGCCGGTGCCAAAGGCAAAGCCCTGCCAGACATCAGGATCGAGCCCACACGCCTCGATCACCCGCCGATGGACCATGCCGCTGCCCAATACTTCCATCCAGCCTTCGCTGCCGCCGATCACGCGCTTGCCGTTGACGAGCGTATAGCCGACATCGACCTCGACCGAGGGTTCGGTGAAGGGGAAATAGCTGGGGCGCAGGCGCAGCACGACATCCTCACGCTCGAAAAAGGCCTTGAGGAATGTCTCGAGTGTCCATTTCAGATGGCCCAGATGAATGCCCTTATCGATCACAAGGCCTTCAATCTGGTGGAACATCGGCGTGTGCGTCGCGTCGCTATCGCTGCGATAGACCCGGCCCGGCGCGATGATCCGGATCGGCGGCTCCTGGCTGGTCATCGTGCGGATCTGCACCGGCGATGTATGCGTGCGCAGCAACATCTTCTTGCCGTCGACAGCCATCTCTTCCGGAAAATAGAAGGTGTCGTGCATCGCACGCGCGGGATGGGTTTCAGGAATGTTGAGCGCGCTGAAATTATGCCAGTCATCCTCGATCTCGGGCCCTTCGGCGACGGCAAAGCCCATATCGGCGAAGATCTCTGCGAGTTCATCCATCACCTGACTGACGGGATGCACCGTGCCGCGCGCAGCCTCGGGCGCGGGAAGCGTCATATCGAGCCGCTCCGTCGCGAGGCGTTGGTTGAGGATCGCGGTCTCCAGCGCGGTCTTTTTCGCCGCAATGCCATTGGTCACAGCCTCGCGCAGTCCGTTGATCACGGGCCCCTGCACCTGTCGCTCTTCCGGAGACATTTGGCCAAGCGTCTTGAGGAGCGCAGATACGCTGCCTTGCTTGCCTAGCGCATCGATGCGGACAGCCTCAAGCGCGTCCGGCGTGGTCGCCGCGTCAATAGCGGACAGGATCTGGTTCTGGAGTGTGGCTATATCGGTCATTTCGGTTCGCCTGATAAGCAAATGGGCGCGAACGGCAAGTGCCGCCCACGCCCATTTGCGCATTTATCGAAGGTAAAGTCTTACGCTGCTTTCGCGAGCGCGCCCTTCGCCTGCGCGATGATGGCGCTAAACACGGCGCCTTCGTTCATCGCAAGATCAGCGAGCGTCTTGCGGTCGAGTTCGACACCAGCAAGCTTCAGACCATGCATGAACACGCCATAGGTCAAGCCTTCGGCGCGGACAGCGGCGTTGATGCGTTGGATCCACAGAGCGCGGAAGTTGCGCTTGTTTACCTTGCGGTCGCGATACGCATATTGGCCGGCCTTTTCGACAGCCTGACGCGCAATGCGAATGGTATTTTTGCGGCGGCCATAATAGCCTTTTGCCTGCTCCAAGATATTCTTGTGCTTGGCGCGGGTGGTTACACCCCTTTTGACGCGTGCCATGGTTCAGCGCTCCTTATTTCAGGCCATAGGGCGCCCACAGGCGCACATGGGCTACATCGGAATCGCTCAGCACGTCGGTGCCGCGGTTCTGGCGAATATATTTACCGGAGTGGCTGATGAGGCGGTGGCGCTTGCCGGCCACGCCGCACTTTACCTTGCCGGTTGCGGTGAATTTGAAGCGTTTCTTCACACCGCTCTTGGTCTTCATCTTGGGCATTTTGGTCTCCTTTTGGAAATCCGTATCAGACCCGCATGGCAGCCCTTTTGGCCAGCACGTCTCTTCGGAAGGCGCGCGACTAGCGGGATTCGCCCGCAAATGCAAGCACCTTAGCCGTGATTGGGGGCAGGCCCTTGCAACACTTGCAGCGGTTGGCCGAGCGCCTGCTGCCGGGCGCGGATCGCCGCTTTGCTGATCGGACGCGGCATTTTCAGATAATCGCGCGCCGACAGCCCCATGAAATCGCTGAAATCGCGGCTGAAATGCGCCTGATCATGATAGCTGCCATCGAGCACATTTGCCCATTTGAGGCTGGCGTCGAGCAAGCGAGGCGCGAGCGAACGCAAGAAACGCTGCCGCCGCAACAATCGCTTGGGCGGGAAACCAAAAACCCGCCGGCACAGGCGCTCAAGCGACTGAACGCTCAGTTCCGTGCGCCCTGAAAGTTGCGCGACGTCGATGATTTCCGGGTCAGTCAGCGCGCTATGCACGCATTCGATTTCAATCTCGCGCTCATTTTGCGGTGTTAGCGCCGCCAGCAGGTGGCGATCCATAATCGCTGCGATAGCCGACGGATCGTCGAGGCCGGCTATCTCGCGCCCGATTTCAGCAAAGACCGAAAAGGCAGGATCAAGCGACAATTCGACATTCCTGTTCGCGAAGCGCGCGGCATCGACGGCGGCGAATTTATACCAACCCAGCGGGAGAATTCCGATTCCGGCCAGTCGCACCCGCTGGCAAAGGATGTGCGTTGCCCGGCCAGTCGGTCCCGTCATCGACGCCGTCGGCACGGGAATATGCACCCCGGGCGCGAAACAGGCCTGAGCCGCACCCTCCATAACATAGCGTGCGCTAGCCCATTCGGGGTGCAGGAAATCGTCCAATACGCTGCCATCAGGCGTTTCGATTTCGAAAAAATAGTAGCTTGAAAGATATCGACGCAATCCGGGCGCCGGGAGAATGAACCTATACTCGCCGACCGGGTTCAGTGAGCGCACGCCAGCGCCTCGACAACATCTTCAAGCCGCGCCGGATCACCCAGCGCAATCACATGCCCAGCGGAACCGGCATGGAGCATGTCTCCATTCCAATCGCACATCATGCCCCCGGCCCCTTCGACCACGGGCACCAGTGCCGCGAAATCATGCAGCTTCAATCCGGCCTCGACGACCAGGTCGATATGGCCCGATGCCAGCAAGCCATAATTGTAGCAATCACCGCCAAACAGCATCCGTTTGTGCGCGGTCTGCGCGGCAAGCGCCATAAAATGTTCGCCGTCATGCTGACTGAAATATTGCGGTCCGCTCGTGGCAAGTGCGGCTTGGGCGAGTTCCCGGCAAGCGCGCGTCGACGCAGCTTTGCCATTCAATGTCGTAACGAGGCCCGTTGCACCGATCCACCGTTCCTTGTTGATGCACTGGTCGATTAAGCCCAAAACCGGCCAGCCGTCTTCCAACAGCGCGATCAATGTTCCGAAGATTGGCCGTCCGGCCATGAAACTGATCGTCCCGTCAATGGGATCGATAACCCAGGTGCGCCCGGACGTTCCCGGCTTTTCGCCATATTCTTCGCCAATGATGGCATCTGTCGGGCATTCACTGTCAAGGATCGCGCGAATCGCGGCTTCAGCGGCACGATCAGCCTCGGTCACCGGCGAATGATCGTCTTTCGACTCATGGTCGAAACGGGCCCGGAAAAAAGGACGGATGACGCCGCCAGCCACATCGGCCAGCCTGCCTGCCAGCTCTATCTCTCTTGCCCCGACCATGATCCAATCCTGCCCTGCTTTGGGTGAAAGGGCAACATGGCCTTCACCATTATCTTTGGCGAATATTGGGTGGCTTGCCGCCAGCCTCAATCAAACAGGCTGGAAACACTGCTTTCATCAGCAATACGCTTGATCGCTTCTCCCAAAAGCGGTGCGATCGGCAAGTAACGGATTTTGTCACTATTCTGCGCGGCCTCTGAAGCGATAATCGAATCGGTTATCACCATCTTGCGCAAGCAGGATGCATTGATGCGGTTCACAGCCTCACCTGACAATACGCCGTGGGTGATATAGGCAACGACATCGGATGCACCAGCGGCCTTAAGGGCCTCGGCTGCATTGCAAAGCGTGCCGGCACTGTCGGCGATGTCATCTATCAGGATGCAGAAACGGTCCTTCACATCACCAATGATATTCATGACCTCGGATACGCCTGCACGTTCGCGGCGCTTATCAACAATGGCAAGCGGGGCGTCATTGATTCGTTTGGAAAGGCCGCGTGCACGAACCACGCCGCCAACGTCCGGGGACACCACGGTAATGGGCTTGTCGCCATGCCGCTCCAATAGGTCGAGGCTCATCACAGGACCGGCGAACAGATTGTCGGTCGGAATATCGAAGAAACCCTGGATCTGCCCAGCGTGCAGATCAACCGTTAGCACGCGGTCGGCACCTGCCTCGGTAATCAGATTGGCAACCAGCTTGGCCGAGATCGGCGTGCGCGGGCCGGGTTTCCGATCTTGGCGGGCATAGCCAAAATAGGGCAGGACAGCTGTGATCCGCTTGGCCGAGGCGCGGCGAAGCGCATCAATCATGATCAGCAATTCCATCAGATTGTCGTTCGCCGGGTGGCTGGTCGACTGGATGACGAACATGTCTTCACCGCGGACATTTTCGTGAATCTCGACGAAAATTTCATTGTCGGCGAACCGGCGGACGCTCGCATCGGTTAAAGGCATGCCCAGATAATCGGCAATGCCTTTGGCCAGAGGAAGATTCGAATTGCCGGTAATCAGTTTCATGCGCAGCCCACCCCTATTTGCCCCGTTGCAGAATCGTGGGCTTGCCCTAGCGAACGGCCCGCAAGCTGACAATCGCCTTGCTCCTGCCAGTTGTGGACAATAGACGGATAAAATGACCGATCGCCTCATCATCGCCATGGCCCAGCTGAACCAACGTGTGGGCGACCTTGCCGGCAATGCCGATACCATGCTCGCCTGGCGTGCCAAGGCGATGGAGGC
Source organism: Sphingomonadales bacterium (assembly GCA_021298455.1). Taxonomy (GTDB): domain Bacteria; phylum Pseudomonadota; class Alphaproteobacteria; order Sphingomonadales; family Sphingomonadaceae; genus Sphingorhabdus_B; species Sphingorhabdus_B rara. The sequence continues at coordinate 6,367 of JAJTFR010000023.1, forward strand.
AGGCGCAGTGGATCTGGTACTGTTTCCCGAACAGCAACTCATCGGTTATCCGGCCGAAGACCTTGTCCTGAAACCCGCCTTTCAAAAAGCGGCTGCACAGGAACTTGAACGGTTGGCCGCCGCAACGGCCGATGGTGGCCCGGCTATATTGGTTGGCTCCATCCTCAAGGAAACGGACGGGCTCTACAATATCGTGGCGCTGCTTGACGGCGGACGGATCGTGGCGATCCGCAAAAAGCATGAGCTTCCCAATTACGGCACCTTTGACGAAAAGCGTATTTTCACCCCCGGCCCCCTGCCTGAGCCAGTCGAATTTCGCGGCGTAAAATTGGGGTTGCCGATCTGCGAGGATGGATGGCTGCCCACGGTCTGCACCCATTTGAAGCAATGCGGCGCCGAACTGCTGATATCAGTCAATGGCAGCCCTTATGAAATCGACAAGGACGACCGGCGGCTTGAACAGGTTTTCGCCGCACGGGTAAATGAAACCGCGCTTCCAATCATCTTCCTCAATCGCATTGGGGGGCAGGATGAACTGGTTTTCGACGGCAGCTCCTTCGTACTCAATGCCAATGGGGGCGCGGCACACCGCCTGCCGGATTGGGAAGAACATCTTCGCCTCACCGAGTGGACGCGTCAGGACGGCATATGGAATTGCGCCCCCGGCGAACTTGCACAGTGGGAGGATCACCCGGCCGATATCTATTCGGCGATGGTGCTTTCGCTGCGTGACTATGTTGATCGCAACCGTTTTCCGGGGGTGGTTCTGGGCCTTTCTGGCGGGATCGACAGCGCGATCTGCGCGGCGATCGCCGCCGATGCGCTGGGCCCGGACCGCGTCTGGTGCGTAATGATGCCCAGCCGTTTCACATCACAGGAAAGCCTTGATCTTGCCAGTGAATGTGCGCGGATGATCGGTTGCAAACTCGATACGATCGCAATCAACCCTGCCGTCATGGCCTTTGACGAGATGTTGAGCGATAGCTTCGCAGACCGCAACATCGACATTACCGAAGAGAATATCCAATCTCGTATCCGCGGAGTCACCTTGATGGCTCTATCCAACAAATTCGGCCACATGCTGCTGACCACCGGAAATAAGAGCGAGATGAGCGTTGGCTATGCCACAATCTATGGCGACATGGCGGGCGGCTATAACCCTCTGAAAGACGCCTATAAGATGACGGTGTTCGCGATCTCGCGCTGGCGCAATGCCCATCATTGCCGCATTGGCCTTGGCCCCGTCGGGCCCGTCATGCCCGACGCGATCATCACCCGACCACCCAGTGCCGAACTGCGCCCTGACCAGAAAGACAGCGACAGCCTGCCTGAATATCCGGTGCTGGACGATATATTGCTCGGACTGGTCGAACAGGAATTGTCGGTCGATGAGGTCGCCGCACGCGGCCATCCGCGCGAAGTGGTGCAGCGGATCGAACGACTACTCTACATCGCCGAGTATAAACGGCGCCAGGCACCCCCGGGGGTCAAGCTTGGCACACGCAATTTCGGCCGCGACCGTCGCTATCCGATCACCAACGCCTTTCGGAGTGGCTAGAACGACCGGGCGATCAGCCGTTCCAGCCAGTTCGTTCCGGCCGAACCGGCACGCACCGGCATCCCGGCAACTGCGCCACATTCCAAACAGCGCACTTGCGCGCCGCGCACGCCGGCCAGCATTTGCAAATCGGCCGCGATGCGGTCGAATGTCATTTGCTGCTCAAATGCTGCCCTGCCGAACAAATCGCCGGGGATCTGCGCATGTTCCGGTTCAGGCATCATGCCCCCGAAAATCGTGCTGGCAAAGCTTGTCTCGGGCTCGATGAACAGCGGGTGCCATTCGTCCTTGCCGAGCTTCGCCAGCCGCGCAGTCTCGGCGAGCGCATCATCAAGATCGCCGAGCCGGTCGACCAACCCCAATTGCCGCGCAGTGCCGCCGGCCCAGACACGGCCCTGACCGATGCGATCAACCTGTTCGACCGTCATCTTGCGGGATTGGGCAACACGGGTCAGGAAATCGCGATAGCCCTTTTCGATCGTCGCCTGACCGATCCGGTCGAATTCGGGGCTGATCCCGCCGAGCAGGTCGGGCTCGCCAGACAAAGGCGTTGTGCGCACACCATCGGTGGTGATGCCCCATTTCGCCAGCGCCTCACGGCCCGACGGAAGCACGCCGAAGATTCCGATCGAACCGGTGATGGTTTCGGGTTCTGCAAAGATACGATCAGCCGGCGTCGAGATCCAGTAACCACCACTGGCCGCAAGATTTGCCATCGAAACGACAATTGGCAACTTGCGTTTCTTTGCTTCGACTAGCGCGAGGCGGATCTGTTCAGATGCGGTGACCGACCCACCCGGGCTGTCGACGCGCAGAACCAGCGCCTTTACGTCGTCTTTTGCGGCAGCATCATGGATCAACTGGGCGATGCTTTCGCCAGCCGCAACGCCTGACCCGCCTTCGCCGTCAACAATTTCGCCGGCCACGGTCACAACAGCGATCGCGCTACCATCGCGTGAAGGGTTGTGCGCGGCAAGCAGTGCTTCGGGGCGGGTATGGGCAAAACTGCCAAACACATCGTCCTCACCCTTACCCACCTTGGCAGCGACATGTTTGCCAAAAGCCGTCCGGTCGCCAAGCCGGTCTGCGAGACCGGTGCTGATCGCAAGTTTCGCCAGATCACCTTGCGCCGTCTCAACTGCGGAAGGCGCATCGGCAAGGATGGCATCAAGGCGCGCCTTGGGGCGTGCCTTTGCGACATCGTTGCGCCATTCGCCCCAAACCTCGTCATAAATCGCCTTGGTCGCTGTCTTGGCCTCGGGCGACTGGTCGGCGCGCAGGAAAGGCTCAACCGCGCTTTTGAAGGTGCCGACGCGATAGATATGCGCCTTGATTCCCAATTGGTCGAACAGTCCCTTATAATAGGTTCGCGATCCGCCCGGGCCGGTGGGGATTACGCCACCAAGGGGATCAAGCCAGATTTCGCTGGCATGGGCAGCCAGTTGATAGCCATCATCGCTATAGCCGGTGGCGAAGGCATAAACAGGCTTGCCTGCCTTGCGGACCCCGTCGATCCGTTCGCCGATTGCCGCAAGGCTCGCTTGCCCTCCGCCCATGAAGCGATCGAGATCGAGAACCACTGCCTTGATGCGGTGATCCTTGACCGCCAGTTCGAGCGCCCGGCTGATGTCGCGCTGGCGATATTCGCGCACCGGTGCCCGCTGCGACAAAAGCGCCTCAATCGGATCAATCGCCGCCGGCTGTTCAGATACAAAGCCATCCAATTCGATCAGCAGAGCGCCGTCGCGTACGGCGCCAGGATTAGGTCCTGAATTCAGAAGGGCATAGATCAGCGCGAAGAAGAGAATCAGGAAAAGCAGCGCGAGCGCATCCTTGATCGCAACCAGAAACCGCCATGCGCCTTTAAGGAATGTCATTTTATACCCTCTTCTATCACCGTCGGATGTAGGCGCTGGCACTGCCTTTTCCAACCACAGATGCGAAAAGGGCCGCCCCCCGAGGGAGCGACCCCTTTTTTGCATGGGTCAGCAGCCGGTGCAGCCGCTGCCGGGAGTGGAAGTTATGCTGAAATCAGCAGCCTATCCCCCGAACGGAAATGCCCGACCCCTTAACTGAACCATGAGACATCGGATCACCTCCTTTCGACTGTTGAAACAAAATTGCGTGTTGCATCAAATTGCCCTCCGCGATTCAAATTTGAATCAAGCATGTGGGCGAAACAAGTCTTGTTTTCGGATTTTTTTATGGCAAATATATTGCCTCTCGCGCGGCGCCATCGGGCGCTTTTTTTATGTGCGACAGTCTTCCACTATCCGGGCAACCTCACCCCAATTGGGCACTGCCATCGCGCGCACACTGCCAATTTCGATCGCGAAACGTCCACGACTGAAAGCCATTGCGTCTAGCAATTGGTCAGCCGGCATGATTTCTGCGGCCATATAAGGCGGCGTCACAGAGCTTGGAACGGCAGCAAAAGTCTTGAGCGTCGAGCTAGTACGCACGGTCAGACTGCCCGCTGCGGTTCCAGCGACTGACAGAAAGACCCGGCCCCGTCCCTTGTCGCAGCGCAACGTAAGGACGGCATCACCGCCTGCAGGGCCAAAAAGCGCAACGGATCCGCGTGTATCGGTACGATAAACCCATGTTCCCGCTTCGATAGGCCAATCAATCCAGTCAGCAGCTTGCTGCGCGGGGGCAACCACTGGCGGCGCAGCCAAAGGCGCGGATGGCGGCGGCACCGGTTGCGGCGCTGGCGCAGGGGGCGTCGGCGCCGAACAGGCGGCCAGCGCCAATGCCGTGATCAAGATCGAAAATCGAAGCTGCATCGATGCACTTATGGCCAAAAGCGATCGGGCGCGCTAGGCCCCTTGGCGATGAAAGCACCCAAAATCCGGATCGATCAACTGCTTGTCGAACGCGGGCTCGCCGAGAGCCGGACGCGGGCGCAAGCCCTGGTGATGGCCGGACAGGTGATGATCGGCGATAAAAAGGCCGATAAGCCGGGGTTGCAGATCGCATCCGATGCCGCAGTCAGCGTCAAGGGACAGGACCATCCCTGGGTGTCGCGTGGCGGTGTAAAGCTGGCACATGCGCTCGATCATTTCACTATCCAGATCGACGGGATGACAGCGATTGACGTTGGCTCTTCCACCGGCGGCTTTACCGACGTCATGCTGAGTAAGGGCGCGCTGCGTGTCTATGCCGTCGACAGCGGCACCAATCAGCTTGCATGGAAATTGCGGCAGGACCCGCGCGTGATCGTCCACGAGCAGACGAGCGCACGCATCTTGAACGAAACGCATATACCCGAAGCGGTCGACCTGATCGTCTGCGACGCAAGCTTCATCAGCCTTGCCAAGGTGCTGGAACGGCCAATGTCCTTTGCCAAACCCGGTGCGCAGTTGGTTGCACTGATCAAGCCGCAATTCGAGGCTGGGCGCGGCGAGGTCGGCAAAGGCGGCGTAGTTCGAGACGGTGCAGTCCACGACCGCGTGTGCGCCGAAGTGCAGGACTGGCTGCAAAGCGTCGGGTGGAACGTCAATGGCTTGACGCAGAGCCCGATTACCGGGCCCAAGGGCAATGTCGAGTTTCTCGTTTGGGCGCAACGCCCGGAGCTAATCGCCGACGCTTAATCGAAACCCACAAAGGTCGCTGCCTCCGCCACGCTTTTGCGTTCGGAAACCACGGCATTGGCCGGAAAGCTCTCATCGGGCCAACCCAGTGCAATGCTTTTCATGATCACCTGATCATCAGCAATGCCGGCATGTTCGCGAACCACCGGCGACTGCATGATGCCTTGGCTGTTAATCACTGCACCCAGACCGCGCGACCATGCCGCATTGACCAGCGCAGTTGCGACCGCACCGCAATCAAAAGGGGTGTCGTCGCTGCCATCAACGACGCGGTCATAAGTGATGATCACGCAGACCGGCGCATCAAACTGACGAAAACCGCGGAGCACCCAGTCCTGCCGTTTTTCGGCATCATCGCGCGCGATGCCCATCGCGCCGAACAATTGTTTGGCGACACCAACCTGCCGTTCGCGGTGTACGCCGTCAAAGGCATTTCCGGTTCGAAACTCGCGTGATTGCGGCACGCCCGCCAAGGTACGCTCGGTATTGCCTTTGCGGATGCGATCGAGCGGTTCGCCAGTGATCACGTAGAAGTTCCACGGCTGGGTATTCATCGACGAAGGCGCCCGCATCGCAAGCTGCAATATTTCCTCGATCAATTTCTGCGGCACAGGATCAGGCTTGTACCCGCGAATGCTGCGCCGCCCCATGACCACCGAATCGAAATCCATATCGCTCTCCCCCTGTTTTTGGCCGCTAATTGTAAAGCCACTATTCTCGATCCGACATAACGCAAATTCGGTCGGGCAAAAGCCTTGATTTAACGGGCGACGGGAACCGTCCGGCAAGGGGGCCGTTACCCCTATCGTATGACAGCCTAAGCCATGCGCGCGATTTGATTTCCATCAATGCGCGGTCATTTGTCTTTGTTAGTTTTATTCCATTAGTTTCGAAGGGAAGAAGGACGATGAAATCTATAATCTTGCATGTGCATGGTGACGAAGGTTTTTCAAACCGAATGGATGTCGCGCTTGATCTGTGCCGTGCGCATGACGCCCATCTGTCCTGTATCCATGTAACGCCCTACGCCGCCTATGCGTCGTTCGATGCAGCCGGCGGCATGTTTGCCAGCGGCGTTTTGATCGAGGAACTGAACAAGCAACAAGCCACGATGCAGGCTGACGTAGAAAAGCGGTTAGCGCATGAAGATGTGCGTTGGGATTGGCAAAGCTATGATGGCGATGTGGCGCAAACGCTTGTGTCTGCATCTGCGCTTGCCGATCTTGTCGTGCTCGGACAGGCTGGTGCGGCGCCCCGTTCGGGCAACGCCGCCTTGCCGATCGTCGATGATGTTTCAGTGAATGCGGGTTGTGCAGTGCTGGTGGTTCCCGAAGGATGCAACCGTTTCCAGTCGACGGCACCGGCAGTTATTGGGTGGAATGCTTCCGAACAATCGGCGCGCGCCATCAGGCAGACATTACCAATGCTAAAACTCGCCTCGTCGGTTCATTTGGTATCGATCAATGTTGCGGATGAGGATTTTCCTCAATTGGGGGCATCCACCTATCTCTCACGCCATGGTATTTCTTCGGAACTGCATATCATTGACGCCAAAGGTCGGAACACCGAAGAGGAATTGCATCGTTTTGCTGTCAATCAGGGCGCTGGCATGCTGTTGATCGGGGCATATGGTCATTCGCGCCTGCGCGAAACGCTTCTAGGCGGCGTGACGCGTTTTCTTACATTACGCGCCCAATTACCTCTGGTGCTCGGTCGTTAAGCGGCAACAGACAGATCTTCCAGTCGGCGCCGGTCCTTGATGATGACACTGCGCCTGTCGGGTAGTTCGATGATGTCCGCATCCTTCAATTTGGTCAGCTGACGGCTGACCGTTTCGATGGTGAGGCCCAAGACATCGCCCATTTGCTGGCGATCCATCGGCAGTTCGAAACGGTCGAGAAACGGCTCAATTGCGCTGCAGCCGGTTGCACCCAAACGGTTCGACACCTCAATCAGCAAGGTGGCGATCCGCTCACTTGCGGTCTTGCGACCTAGAAGCATCATCCATTGCCGCGCCCGATCCAATTCATCGAGCGTGCGCTGCAACAGCTTATGCTGCAGATTGGGGTGATCCTTTGCGAAACTGTCAAAGGCAGATCGCGTAAAAATGCACACCTCGGCCTCGGTTAAGGCGGTAATCCCGTAGGGGCTTTCCTTGCCAAAAGGACGACCGATGAAATCGGAGGGGAAAACCACACCGACAATCTGTTCGCGGCCGTCGGCCGTGGACACTGATAATTTCAAGACGCCGCGAATAACGTTAGCGACGACCAGCGATTCATCGCCCTCCCAGACAAGAGTTTGACCTCGGGCGACCTGCTGTTTGCGGCCCAATTTGCCAAGCATGGCCAATTCATCGGGTTCCAGCGCCGAACAAATCGCACGATTGCGGACGAGGCATTCATCACAATCAAACATTGTCCTTGGCTATCGGACAACAGCACCAAGTGCAATCTGTAATGGCCACGCTGATACTTAATCGGCCCACAGCCGGAAGGGACGTGTCTTGACGAGACAGATTGGCGCTCAATTACCTCGGTTGCGGCGATCGCATAACCCAGCACCACGACCTGCAATTGTTGCAGACAACAAAAAAGCCGCCCGAAGGCGGCTGCTTTGTGTTGGTTGCGGGAGTAGGATTTGAACCTACGACCTTCAGGTTATGAGCGGTGTTTTTCCACTTTAGATCAATCACTTATTTTTACGATAACCTTCGCTATCACCCGACTATATGGGCGTCAATCGTATATTTCGATTTAGCAAATTTGCGATGATTTTAGCTGCGGTTTTCTCCCTCTTGCTTCCTATGTGATTCCGAAACTCTGCAGAATGATTGCCCGTAAGCTGCGACAATCATCCGAATCATGTCGCAAAGGCATGGTCAAGGGAGCTGGGCTCATTAGAGTCGTTGACTGTCTAAAACCTCTATCGCACGCGTCACCTACGCGATGGAGTGTCCGGAATGACAAGATTCCAATTATCTGAACCCCAGCAACTCATCCTCAGATCTGCCTGTGAGCGACCTGATGGCTACATCTTTCCGGTTGAGCACTCATTCAAAGGCGGAGCCATTGGCAATGTTTGCAAAAGCCTTCTTGCCCGCGGCCTGATAGAAGAGATTTGCTGCGCTGCACCCGATGTCATCTGGCGCTATGATGAAGCCCTTGGGCCTTTGACGTTAAAGGCCACTCCCCTCGCCTACTCAGCCTTAGGTTTACGCAATGATGAAGCGCAGCTTCTCAGGACGACCGTAGCTTCTCCCTACCCCCTTCCAAAGGCGAACAGGACGGAACAGCTTATCGAACTGCTGCGTCAGCCCAGCGGTGCATCAGTGGCAGAAATTCATAGTATGACGGGTTGGCAACCGCATTCCATTCGCGGTCTGATTTCAGGCACTTTGAAAAAGAGGATGAAGCTGTCTGTGCGGACAATTCGGCAGGATGGCGCTGGATGCCGATACCAGTTAACGGACCTCTGATTCGGCACACCGGCTAGAAATCGAACCTGGAGATCCACGCCAAATTACGCGTCTTTTCGAATTACTATTATATTTCTGTAAGTTAGTTGACTTAACCAAGAGTGCTGAGCACCTATGATTTTGCGGGTTTGCTCCCTTATCGTTCGGCCGCCAACGAACACCTAGGCCCCAACCCCGCGAAGCAAAATTCAACTATGGGGCTTCTATGTCCAAACTTACTAAACGCATAATCGAAGCTGCAGAGCCAAGTTCAAAGGAGCTCTACATTTGGGATAAGGCTTTGCCAGGATTTGGCCTGCGCGTGATGCCGTCAGGTCGAAAAAGCTTCGTTGTACAATATCGAGCCGGACGGCGATCTAGGAGGATAACGCTTGGCTCTGCGGCAGTCATCACGCCGGAACAGGCGAGGACCAGAGCGATCGCAATTATTTCAGAAGCACGCTCAGGCAAAGATCCAGCAGCCGACCGGGATACTGAGCGCAAAGCCATGCTTGTCATCGAGCTCGCTCAACGGTTTGATGAGCAACATATTGCCATTCGGATAAAGGAAAGCACGGCGCGGGAATACCGCCGCAATCTTCGCCGGTTTATTCTACCCGCCATAGGTCGCATGAAGGTTACAGAGGTCACACGCGCTGACGTTGCAAAGTTCCATCACGACCTCAGGCACATCCCCTATCAGGCGAATCGCTGCCTCGAGATCATATCCAAGATGTTCAATCTCGCAGAGGTCTGGGGATTGAGGGCAGATGGCAGCAACCCGAGGCGCCACCTCCAGAAATACCCCGAAAAGAAACGCGAGCGCTACTTAAGCCCAGCAGAATTAAAACGGGTTGGAGAGGTTTTGCGGGAAGTGGAAGATGAGGGCCGCGAATTGACCTCGGCGGTGCTGGCTATCCGTTTGCTGATCTACACCGGCTGCAGGTTGAGCGAGGTCACTAAGCTAAAATGGGAATATGTAGACCTAGAGGGTTCAGCCCTTCACCTGCCTGATTCAAAAACCGGAGCCAAGACTGTTCATATTGGACGGCCGGCAGTCGAGTTGCTTGAGAACGCACCCGTGATCGTTGGCAACCCTTGGGTGATTACTGGCAAGATTGAAGGCGGACGCCTGACCGATCTTCAGCCTTTTTGGCAGCGGATCCGCGCGCGCGCCGGCCTGCACGATGTGCGCATCCATGATTTACGCCACACATTTGCATCAACAGCCGTCGGCGCGGGACAAAGCCTACCAATGATAGGAGCACTTTTGGGACAC
>JAJTFR010000174.1 GCA_021298455.1 Sphingomonadales bacterium
TTTTCGTTTTCGTCACTCATGTAAACAGACCTTGCCTTTAACTATCCGTATTGCGCGGCGCATTACCTGCACGGACGTTCGCCGAAGCGACGCCGGGCGCGTTACTGCATCCGATGAAATAAAGCCAGCGGTCGAGATGATGTTTCACCCGTTCCGCCGCACGTTCGTCCGTGATTGCTACATGCACGGCGTTTCCCCGTCCCAATGCGGCCGAAAGCGCATTACGGTCAACCGGAAGTTTGACCCCGGTCTTGCCGCTGCCTTCTTCGCCAAGGCCGACACGCCAGCTTTGATCGCGTTTGCCTCTGCCATCATCGCTTGCGTCTTCCGCATGAAGCAACAATGCCACAGCGCCTGAACGGGCCGCTGCATCAACCTTTTCAGCGCCGGACACCAGATTGCTGGAACGCGCCTCCAGACCAAGACGATCCATCGTCGCCTTTTCAAGGCCAGACCGGATCCGTTCGGCAAGATCATCGGGAATAATGATCTGCGAAATCTTGAATGCGCGCTTCAACTGGCCCGAAAGCTTGCCTTTCGTTCCAGCCGCTTCGAGTTCGTCTGCCGGCACACCGATCCAGGCCCCACGACCGGGGGCCTTGCCGTGAATATCCGGCATGATCTGGCCATCAGGACCAAGCGCAAGCCGAACGAGCAGGTGCTGTGGCACCCGCTCCCCCGACAATATACACTTCCTTACAGGAGCGTGAGGGTCCTCATTGGGAGGTTTCCGCGGCAATGGCGTCCTCCCCATTGGCTTCGGGCTCATCATCGAACCAGTGCGCACGCGCGGCCATGATGATTTCATTGCCCTGTTCTTCGCTCAGCCCAAAGCTGGCGAGGATACCCGGCTTTTCATCGCCACGGTTGCTACGACGGTTATTGTCGCTGCGGCGTTGCTCGGTACGACCTTTCTGGACCAATTCGTCGGTCGCGAGATCGGCAAGGTCATCCAGCGTCTTGATGCCGGCCTTACCGAGCGTGACCAGCATGGCTTCGGTCAGATGCGGCAGTTCACCCAGTGCATCTTCAACACCCAATTCGCGACGTGTGGTGCGTGCGGCCTCTTCCTTGCGGTCCAGCGCTTCGATCGCGCGGTTCTGCAACTCTTCGGCGAGCTCTTCGTCAAACCCTTCAATGCCGGCGATTTCATCGACGGCAACATAGGCGACTTCCTCAAGCTCGCTAAAGCCTTCTGCCACCAGCAACTGGGCCAGTGTTTCATCGACGTCGAGTTCCTGCTGGAACATTTCGGACCGCTCCACAAATTCCTTCTGGCGCTTCTCGCTCGATTCAGCCTCGGTCATGATGTCGATCGCGCGGCCGGTAAGCTGGCTGGCGAGACGGACATTCTGGCCGCGGCGGCCAATTGCAAGGCTCAACTGGTCATCAGGAACGACAACCTCGATACGACCTTCTTCCTCATCGATGACCACGCGGCTGACGGTTGCCGGCTGCAAGGCGTTGACGATGAAGGTCGCGGCATCATCCGACCAAGGAATGATGTCGATTTTTTCGCCCTGCATTTCCTGAACGACGGCCTGCACGCGGCTGCCCTTCATACCAACGCAGGCACCGACCGGATCGATCGAGCTATCATAGCTGATCACGCCGATCTTGGCGCGGCTGCCCGGATCGCGGGCTGCAGCCTTAATTTCGATGATGCCGTCGTAAATTTCAGGCACTTCCTGCGCGAACAGCTTTTTCATGAAATCGGGATGTGCGCGGCTGAGAAGGATTTGCGGACCGCGATTTTCGCGGACAACCTTCAGGATCAGCGCACGAACGCGATCGCCATTACGAACGACTTCGCGTGGAATCTGCTGGTCGCGGCGGATCACACCTTCGGCGCGGCCCAGATCGACAACAACATGGCCGAACTCCACCGACTTTACGACGCCGGTAATGACTTCGCCAGCACGGTCCTTGAATTCTTCATATTGGCGCTCGCGCTCTGCATCGCGAACCTTCTGGAAGATGACCTGCTTGGCGGACTGCGCATCGATACGGCCGAGATCAACCGGCGGCAAAGGATCGACGATAAAGTCGCCGACCGCAGCACCTTTTTGCAGCTTTTCAGCCTGTTTCAGATCGACCTGCTTGAAATAGTCATCGACTTCTTCGACGACTTCGACGACGCGCCACAAGCGCAGATCACCGGTCTGGGTGTCCAGCTTGGCGCGAATATCGTTTTCGGCACCGTAACGGGCGCGGGCCGCGCGCTGGATCGCTTCTTCAAGCGCTTCAACGACGATCGCCTTGTCGATCATCTTCTCGCTGGCCACGGCATTGGCAATCGCCAGCAGTTCAGCCTTATTTGCAGCTATGGGTGTCGCCATCGCTTTAGTCTTCCTGTTCCTGTTCGGTGGTTTCGTCGTCAATTTCGTCTGCGCCGCCGATATCGATCGGGGCAGTCGACGCAATCAGCCGGTCTGTCAAGACCAGCTTGGCGGATTCAATCTGGGTGAAGGCAATCTGATGCCGGCCGCCATCATCAATCAACACAGTGTCGCCTTCAACGCCGATCAAATCGCCGCGAAAGCGTTTGCGTCCGTCGGACAGCTCGGCAAGCTCGATCCGGGCTTCATGCCCTGCCCAGTCGGCAAAATCCTTCAGGCGGGTCAGCGGCCGGTCGATACCGGGGGAGCTTACCTCAAGGCGATAGGCCTCTTCAATTGGGTCAAGCTCGTCAAACTTGTCAGAAATGCGGTGTGACAATGCCGCGCAATCATCAATATTCAGCTGCCGCGTTTCGGGGCGCTCTGCCATGATCTGCAATGTCGGTTCGTCGCCCTTGATCCAGGCAACGCGCACCAGATCAAAACCCAGCGCCTTGGCTTCGGGTTCAATCAGGGTGCTCAACTGTTCAAGATCAGGCATGTCGTTCCAGAATTATATGCAACAAATGAAATGGCGGAGAGCGCCGGCCCCTTTCGGCGCCAGCCCCTTCAGTGTCTAACAATGTCGGGATAAAGCCCAACTAGGCGCATGATCGACAAAATGCAAGGGGGAGTTGCGACGGCGATAGTCGATACCCATTTTCCTGTTCAGGATGTTTCCAAGGAGAGTTTGTCAATGAACCGCATCACCCTTCTCGCGGCTTCGGCCCTGTTCGCAGCGGCATGCAGCCCGGCGCCTGTCAACGCGATCGAAAAATCGTCGGACCGGCCGTTTGATGTCAGCGTACAAGCCGATTTCGATGAGCCCTGGGCGATGACCTTCGTTCCGGGCACGGCCTATGCGCTAATCACCGAGAAAAAAGGCAAGCTGCTTCTTTGGCAACCCGACGGCCTGATCGCGGAAGTAGGCGGGGTCCCCGCGGTTGATTATGGCGGCCAGGGCGGGCTTGGCGACATCATCCTCGCCCCGGATTATGTAAAAACCGGTCATGTCTATCTGAGCTGGGTAGAGGCTGGTGAAAATGACAATCGCATCGGGTGAGCGTCAGAAATTCGATCCGGCGCAGGATATGAACGGCAATCTGGGCAAGGTGCTGCGACTCTACCCCGATGGGTCGGTTCCGAAAGACAATCCCTTTTACGATGCCGCAAATCCAGTGAAGTCCGAAATTTGGTCATTGGGTCATCGCAACCCGTTGGGTCTTGCATTTGATAACAAGGATCAGCTCTGGAACCAAGAAATGGGCCCGGCGCATGGCGACGAACTGAACCTTGTTAAAAAAGGCGCGAATTACGGTTATCCGAAGGTCTCCAATGGCGACCATTATGACGGCAAGATCATCCCCGACCATGCGCCGGGCGACGGCTTTGAAGCGCCTGCGGTTTATTGGAACCCTGCCATCTCGCCCGCGGGACTGATGTTCTATGACGACAATCTGTTCCCGGCTTGGAAGAATTCGATGTTCATCGGCGGGCTCAGCGCCAAATCTCTGGTGCGCGTGCAGATCAAGGGCAACAAGGCCGAAAAGGCCGACGAATGGGACATGGGCGCACGTATCCGTGAAATCGAACAAGGCCCAGACGGTGCCGTCTGGATATTGGAAGACGGCATTCGCGGGTCGCAAGGGCGCCTGTTGAAACTGACGCCCAAGAAATAAGGCACGGCGGGGTCAGCCGGCGGGGTTCGTCCCCGCCATATCCGCAAGGAAGCTGCGCACCCGCTTTGCGTTCACGCCAAGATCGCTGACGCCGACACGGCTGATGGAACGCATGTCGACAATGCTGCCACTGCCATCTTCGGTCGGACGGATGCGGACGACAACGTCATCCTTGAACCGGAAAAAGCGGGTGGTGTCGGTGGCTTCAAGCCGGCCCTCGACCGGATCAGCGACCGCGATTGACCAGCCGCGCAGCTGAGCGAGCCGTTCGGCCTTGGCCACCGCCTCTGCCAAGGGCATGGCGATACGGACCGAACGGATATCGCCATATGCTTTGGCATGGATCGCGGCCCAGCGCTGCAACGGGTTCATACCGCGCATTTCGGGATCCTCTGCGCCCGGTATCTGGTCGAGATAATCTGCGCGCAATGCCAGCGCCTTGAACTGCGGCGGATCTGCAAGGTCAGTGGAAATGTCATGGATCGCCGGCACAGTGCGGGCGGTATAGGCAAAGCTCAACAGCCAAAGCGCGAGCGCGCCCCCCAGCGCCATGCCGATCCAGCGCATCGGACGGGGTGAAACCCGGCCCTTGCGCCGCGCCCACCAGCCTATGCCAACGCCGATCAGCAATGCGGCGATCGCCACACCAAAGGCGGCCATCAACAGCAGAAAACCAAAGCGGAACTCCCAAAGCCCCCAACCAGAACCGAGGCCAGCGAGAAGCGCCAAAAGGATCGATCCAGCGCCGAGAACAAAGACGGTAATGCCGCCCCAATTTCTGCCTTTCATTGGCGAAGTTGCCGCTATGTCAGGGGCTGAGGTATCCGGCGCAGACTGCGCAGGCGCCGCCTGTGCTTGGTTCGCTGGTGATGCGACGTCCGGCCTGTCTTCGCTTTGCATGTCTTTTTCTCCGCCCTGAGTGTTGAGACGAATTTAGCCCAAGCCCACGAAAAACCAAACGAATTCGCATCGCACGGAGTTCCTTGGCTAAGGCGCAAAAATCATGGACAAAGCCTGCCTCCACTGACAAGGCCAACGGCATGTCCGATGTAAATACCCCCCGCGCCTGCACCTTTTCGGCCCTTTCGCGCTTTGGCGCGTATCTCTGCCGTCGGGCGCAGGGCATTGTCCCGGCACTGCACGCATAGGCCCGTTGATGGCGTTCAAAACCCTGCCGCTTTCTGCCGTACCCGCGCCTGCGGTAGAGCATCTGCTTGACCTTGCGTTCGGGGATGACCGGAAATCGCGCACCGCCTATCTGTTGCGAACGCGCGGCAGGATCATGCCCTCGCTGTCATGGGCGGTCATGGATGGCGA
>JAJTFR010000175.1 GCA_021298455.1 Sphingomonadales bacterium
TCCGCCGCGCTTCAGGCAATGCCTCGTCGGAACTGACCGCGGGCGAGGTGCGCCTCGATACCCGTTCGGGCCGGGTGACGCTGAACGGCGAACCGGTGAAGCTAACGGCGCAGGAATATAAGCTGCTATCCTATCTGATGCACCACAAGGGTAAGGTCGTCAGTCGCACCGAATTGATCGAGCATATTTACGATCAGGATTTCGACCGCGATTCCAACACTATCGAAGTGTTCGTCACGCGTATCCGCAAGAAACTGGGCCAGGATGTGATTTCGACCATTCGCGGTCTTGGTTACAGCCTGGAAGAACCGCGCGGATAAACGATGGCAGAGGGCGATCGCACATTGATATCGTCTTCGGGGTTAATCAAGCCGCGCATCGGCACCGGATCACTCAGCCGCCGCATGATCATCATAGCGGCGGCATGGATTTCGCTGCTTTTGCTCGCGGGAGGTATCGCGCTCGACAGGGTGCTCACCAACGCTGTTTCTGACAATTTCGATGACCAGATGGAATATGTGCTGACGGCGATGATCGCATCGTCAGAAATAGGTCCTGATGGCGAGATACGGTTGAACCGCCCTTTGGGTGACCAGCGTTTTCTGGAACCCAATAGCGGGCTGTATTACCAGATCAGTGGCCAAGGCAAAGAACCTTGGCCATCCCGTTCGCTATGGGATCGTACGCTGAAGGTCGATTACAGCCATGACGATACCGAGCCGCATTTTCGTAACAGCGATGAATTTCAGGGCGAACCGCTGCGTATCTTAGAGCGTGTGATCGTATTGCCCGACAGCGATACGCGCTGGATCTTCATGGTCGCGGCCAGCCGTGAAAGTCTGGACGCCCAAATCACTGAATTGCGCACTGTGCTGGCGACGGCCTTTGCCGTGCTGGCCTTTGGCCTTATCATCCTCGCCGCTTTGCAGACTTTTTACGGGCTATGGCCCTTGCGTGATGTGCGACGCGAAATTGCCGCGATGCGCAGCGGCCGGCAGCATAGACTGCACGATGCCTTGCCGGATGAAGTCATGCCAATGGTCAATGAACTCAATGCATTGCTTGATCATAATGAGAAACAGGCTGAAGAGGCTCGGCGCCATGCGGGCAATCTGGCGCATGCGTTGAAGACTCCATTGACGGTGATCATGAACAGCGCGACCGCACAGGCCCCCGATCTTGCGGAAACGGTGATCCGCGAAGCGACGACGATGCGTCGGCAGGTGGATCACCATCTTGCCCGTGCCCGGGCGGTGGGCCGGCGCGGACATAGCCATAGCCGTGCTGAGGTGTGGCAAAGCCTGGAATCGGTCGAGCGTGCGGTGGGCCGGCTTTACCGTCATGTCCGGCTTGATATGGCGGGCAGCAAGGATCTGGCGGTGCGTGTCGAACGGCAGGATCTAGATGAAATGCTCGGCAACCTTGTCGAAAACGCAGCCAAATATGGCGGCGGCAGTGTGTTCGTGACGGTCGAGGATGCGGGTGATATGGCGCGCATCCTGATTGAGGATGATGGTCGCGGCATTCCCGAGGTTGAACGCGCGCGGATTTTCGATCGTGGTGTGCGGCTGGATACCAGCAAGCCGGGTACCGGGCTTGGTATGGCGATCGTACGAGATGTCGCCGAAATCTATAATGGTTCGATCGAGTTGGACGAAAGTGAAGATATGGGCGGGCTGCTGGTGCGGCTGGAACTGCCCAAGGCGGCCAGTTGAGCGGTTCAGTGAAAGTCCCGCGATTTGGGCAGAATACGGACATTGCGGGGATGACTGCGGGTCTGCACCGGCGTGCGCGGCTCTTGCTGGCGTGTGACTTCATCGGCGCGTGACAATTGCGGCCGGGCACGATGGCTTTCCGACAATCTGTCTAGCCAGCCGGTATAGTCGATGATCCGCGCGGCCATCAGGTGGACGACGCCTTCCTTGCTGCGCTGGATTTCACCGTCGATCCGCATCAGCCGCGATGCCATGACTGCGCGGCGTTGTTTCTCCATGTCGCGCGCCCAGAGGAGAGCGTTGACCACGCCAGTTTCATCCTCGATCGTGATGAACACGGCATTGCCCTTGCCGGGGCGCTGGCGGATCAGGACTATGCCGGCACAGGCCACCCGCCGTCCGTCAGGTGCTGCATTGGTGTCGGCACAGCTCAGCACCCCTTCGCGCGTAAAGGCATCGCGCAGGAACTGCATCGGATGGGCCTTCAGCGACAGGCGCAGCATCTGGTAATCGGCAACCATTTCCTCAGAAAGCGGCATGGCGGGAAGTTGTGCATCAGGCTCTGCTCCCAGTTCGGTAGTCTCGGCAAAGGCGAAAAGCGGCAGTTGGCCCGCCGGGGTGCGCCGCGCTTCCCACAGCGCATCGCGGCGCCCCTTGCCAAGTGAACCCATGGACGCGCAGTTTGGATCGCTTCACCCCATGCCTGCCGGAAACCGTCAATCTGGCGAAGACCGAGGCGTAGGGAGAGCCGGCCTGCCGGCATTGCCTCTACCCTATTGTCCCAGCCACTTGCATTCACATCGACCCCGCATACCTCGACACCATGTTCCTGCGCGTCGCGCACCAGCTGCGCGGGTGCGTAGAAGCCCATAGGCTGCGAATTCAACAACGCGCAGGTGAACACCGCCGGATGATGGCATTTGAGCCAGCTCGATACATAGGCAAGCCAGCCAAAGGCCTGTGCATGGCTTTCGGGAAAGCCATATTCGCCAAAGCCCCTGATCTGGCCAAAACAGCGTTCGGCAAAGTCGCGGCTATAACCGCGCGTAACCATGCCATTGATCAGCATTTCTTCGTACCGGTGCATCGTGCCGACATTGCGAAAAGTTGCCATTGCCCGCCTGAGGCCATCGGCCTGCGCCGGGGTGAAATTGGCAGCGACAATGGCAAGCTTCATCGCCTGTTCCTGAAACAGCGGCACACCCAGTGTCTTTTCAAGCACGTCGCGCAGTTCATTCGGGTCATGCGGTGCCGCGGGGGAGGGATATTCGACCGCTTCCTCCCCATTGCGGCGGCGCAGATAGGGATGCACCATCCCGCCCTGGATCGGCCCTGGCCGCACGATCGCCACCTGAATCACCAGATCGTAAAGGCATTTGGGCTTCATCCGCGGCAGCATGTTGATCTGCGCGCGGCTTTCGACTTGGAATGTCCCGATGCTGTCGCCCCGGCGCAGCATGGCGTAAACCTTCGGACATTCGGTGGGAATGGTGGAAAGGCTGAGGAGATTACCCTCCCGCTTACGGGCAGCCGAATGCGTGCCGGAGTCACAGCGGTTAGGGGAGGGTCTGTTCATCATTTTCAAGTCAGGCCTTCCCCCGGCCTCTCCCGCAAGCGGGAGTGGAGGACCTTCATTCAAAATATCAAAGGCCTTCCTGATGCAGGTCAGCATCCCGAGCGCAAGTATATCAACCTTCATCAGGCCGAGTGCATCGATATCGTCCTTGTCCCATTCGATGAAGGTACGGTCGGGCATTGCCGCATTGTGGATCGGGACCAGTTCATCAAGCCGCCGCTCGGTCAACACGAAACCACCGACATGCTGTGACAGATGACGCGGAAATTCGAGAAGCTGGTCAACAAGCGTCTTCAATCGCACCATTTCCGGATTGGTAGGGTCGAACCCGGCTTCGCTAACCCGCGCCTCGGGTACATCACCGCCCCAACTGCCCCAGATGGTGCTGGAGAGGCGGGCGGTCACATCCTCGGTCAGCCCCAATGCCTTACCAACCTCGCGGATCGTGCTGCGCGGGCGGTAATGGATCACCGTTGCGGCGATCCCCGCCCGGTCGCGGCCATAGCGGCGGTAGATATATTGCATCACCTCTTCGCGCCGCTCATGTTCGAAATCGACATCGATATCGGGAGGCTCATTGCGCTCTTCAGAGAGGAAGCGGCTGAACAACAGCTTGTTTGCCACTGGATCGACCGGCGTGATGCCGAGGAGGTAGCAGACCACCGAATTGGCCGCACTGCCGCGCCCCTGGCATAGGATCGGCGGATCAAGCCCGCGCGCAAAACGCACAATGTCGTGTACGGTGAGGAAATAATAAGCGTAATTCTTGGCGCGGATCAGGCGGAACTCGTCTTCGATCGTTGTGCGCCAGATATCGGGCAGGCCTTGGGGGAAACGCTGACTGGCGGCCTCCATCACCATATGTTCCAGCCAGTCCTGTGGTTCCCAGCCCGACGGCACCGGCTCATGCGGATATTCATATTTAAGATCGTCTAGGGTGAAGCTGATGCGCGAGAGCACATCCTGCGTTGCCGCGATCGCATCCGGATAATGGCGGAACAGCCGCGCCATTTCGGCAGGCGGTTTCAAATGCCGTTCGGCATTGGCAAGAAGGCGCCGACCCGCGCTGTAGATCGTTGTGCCTTCGCGAATGCAGGTGACAATGTCGTGGAGCGCGCGCGCTTCGGGCCTTGCATAAAGCACGTCATTGGTGGCGATAAGGGGGATCTGGGTAGCGTGGCTCAACCCAAAGAGTTGGGCAGTCTTGCGGGCATCTACACCACCCCTGAGCATGGCCGCGCCCAGCCAGAGGCGATCCGGGAAAGCTACCTTGAGACGGCCAAGCCATTCCTGCTCCCCGCCTAGTGCAATCAGCAACAACTCTTCGCCATATTCCAGCAGATCCTCGAAATGGAGGATGCAGTCGCCCTTCACTGCGCGGCGGTTGCCCAAGGTAAGCAGCCGGGTCAGTCGTCCCCAGCCGTTTCGGGTCATGGGATAAGCGACGATATCCGGCGTATCATCTGCAAAGACCAGCCGCGCGCCGACCACCAGCCGGAAATCCGGAAACTGGGCACGCACCTCCCGCCAGGCGATATGGGCGCGGACGACGCCCGCGACGCTGTTGCGATCGGCGATGCCGATGCCCTGCATCCCCAGCAGGGCCGCGCGCCACACCATGTCTGCCGGATGCGAGGCACCATGCAGAAAGCTGTAATTGGTCGCAGCGACTAATTCGGCAAAATCTGCGCTCATGCGAACAGACCGTGCAGATACCATTTTGGCTGTGCCTTTTCTTCATACAGCCCGTGGCGGAAAATCCAGTAGCGCCGCCCGCGAACATCCTCGACGCGGTAATAGTCGCGGGTCAAATCCCCCTCCTGTTTGCGGGGGGGATTGGGGGAGGGCCTGTCTTTAGTTTCGGGCCCTCCGCCTGCCTCTCCCGCAAGCGGTAGGGAGGAGGCAGGTCGCTTCCACCATTCACTTGCGATCCGTTCCGGTCCTTCAAAAAGCCGAACCTCATGTAATTTGCGTTTCCAGCGGAAACGGTGCGGCGGGCCGTCTGGCACTTCGGCAATCACCTCCACCGCTTGTGGCGGATCGAAGAGAAAGAGCGGACGCAGCGGCGGCTCTCCCACAGACGGGGAAGGCCAGGGGGCAGGAGTGCGCGCCTCGACCGCGGGCAAAGCAAGCTGCGCCTGTTCGGGAATATGGCTGTCACGCGGAACAAGCCGACGCACCGCGCCGGGATCAAGCCGGGTGCTCAGCCGGTCTATCAGTTCGGAAAGCGCGCCTGTTGTCTGTTCCTCCCCGTCAAAACCTTGCTGTACCGGGGAAAGCGGGTCGCTTTGCACTACATGCAGTTCGATCCGGTCATAACCAAAGCCCGGATCAAGCGGATCGGACAGGGCGGCAATGCGTTCGTCAAACAGCCGGAGCAGCGGCGCGGGATCGCGTGTGGGTGCGCCTGTCGCAATTTCGAGTTTTCGTTTCTTGCC
>JAJTFR010000176.1 GCA_021298455.1 Sphingomonadales bacterium
ACCGGCAGACATAGTCGGCAACGATATCGGTCTTCAGCGTCCAGCTGGCATTCACATAACCAAACACACTCGCCATGTTCGGAATGTCGCTGAACATCACGCCTTTATAGTTGAAATGGTCCGCGGATACCGTGGCCTTGCCGTCAACGCTGATCTGCGTCTTGCCCAGCGTGACCAAATTGAGCCCGGTCGCGGTGACGATCATATCAGCTTCAAGTTCGCGCCCCGATTTCAGTTTGATACCGGTGGGCGTGAAATGATCGATATGATCGGTCACGATTTCGGCGCTGCCTTTGGTGATCGCCTTGTACATGTCGCCATCGGGGATGAGGCACAGCCGCTGTTCCCAAGGGTTGTAGGGCGGAGTGAAGTCACGCTTCAAATTTGTGCCAGCCGGCAACTCCTTCTTCGCCATTTCCAAAAGCTTTTGGCCGGTTTTTTCGGGCTTCTTGCGGGCATGGTTGTAAACTAGCCGCTGCATCAGGATGTTGCGCCATCGAGTGATATCATAGGCAAGCTGCGACGGCAGTATCTTGCGCAGGTTATTGGCAAACCAGTCACGCGCCGGACGCGAGACCATCCAGGTCGGCGTGCGTTGCAGCATATAGACCTTGGTGGCGGTCTCGGCCATTACCGGCACGATCGTAACGGCGGTCGCGCCAGACCCGATCACAATGACCTTTTTCCCGCTATAATCCAGATCTTCCGGCCAATGCTGCGGATGGATGATCTGTCCTTGGAAATTCTCCTCTCCCGGGAAATCGGGGCGATAGCCCTTATCATAATCATAATAGCCGGCGCACATGAATAGGAAGTTGGCCGTATAGTGGGTCTCAACGCCGCTATCTTCATGCCGCGCCTTGATCGTCCATCGGGCCGTCTCTGTTGACCAGTCGGCGGAAAGCACGCGGTTGCGGAAACGTATTTTTGGGCCTATGCCATATTCGTCAACCGTTTCATGGACATAATCCCAGATCCCAGGTGCCGCCGACATCATGGCGTTGTTCAAGAATGACGAATGACTTGTTCGGGCATTGCATTGTCAAATGCGCGGCCGCGCCAATGCCCGATAGCCCTGCCCCGACGATCAATACGTCAAAATCGCCACCAAATTCCGTTGCACCCATGTCGACTCTCTCCGCTGCCCTTAACCGGGCGATTAAAGCGGAGATTAGTTACATCGTTGCAGATTGCAACGGATAAGGGGATCAGTTTGCAATCGCTCCGAACAGATCATGCTCGTCGGCATCCTCGATTGCGACATTGACAATTGCGCCGGGGGCGAGCCCTTCAGGAACGTCGCGCAAATAGACATGACCGTCAATTTCCGGGGCATCCGCCTGCGATCTGCCGGTCGCACCGATACTGCCATCCTCGTCCGCTTCGCCAACCTCATCGATAATAACGGGCAGGACACGGCCAACCTTGGCCGCTTGCTTTGCGGCGCTGATCGCAGCAGTTTTGGCCATGATACGCTGATAGCGCTCTTCCTTCACCTCTTCGGGAACCGGATTGTCGAGCGCATTGGCCGAAGCGCCTTCGACGGGCTCAAATCGGAAGGCTCCGACACGGTCAAGCTGCGCCTCATCAAGCCAGTCGAGCAGATATTCGAAATCCGCCTCGGTCTCGCCGGGAAAACCGACAACAAAGCTGGAACGAATGGCGATGTCGGGCGCGATCGCACGCCAGTTACGGATGCGTTCAAGAACCTTTGCCTCGTTGGCCGGCCGCTTCATCCGCTTCAGCACCGAAGGTGCAGCGTGCTGGAAGGGGATATCCAGATAAGGCGTGAGCAGGCCTTCGGCCATCAACGGAATCACATCGTCAACATGCGGATAGGGATAGACATAATGCAGCCTGACCCAAGGGGCATGACCGTCAATCGTGCGCAATCCGCCCAATTCGCGGGCCAAATCGGTCATATGCGCGCGCACCTGCGCGCCCTTCCATTCGCGTGCTTCGTGCCGGATATCGACGCCATAGGCCGAGGTATCCTGACTGATGACCAGCAATTCTTTCGTCCCGGCCGCTACCAGCTTTTCAGCCTCGCGCAGCACAGCATCAATCCGCCGGCTTGCCAGCTTTCCACGTAGTGACGGGATGATGCAGAAGGCGCAGCTATGGTTGCAGCCTTCTGAAATCTTCAGATAGCTGTAATGGCGCGGCGTCAGCTTCAGACCGCCTTCCGGAATCAGGTCGACAAAGGCACCACGCGCGGGCGGCGCTGCTTGATGGACGGCAGCGACGACATCCTCATATTGGTGGGCGCCGGTAATGGCGAGAACTTCGGGAAAACGAGCGCGGATCAGCTCGGCTTCATTGCCCATGCAACCGGTGACGATCACACGGCCATTTTCGGCAATAGCCTCTCCAATCGCATCAAGGCTTTCTTCCTTGGCACTATCGAGAAAGCCGCACGTATTGACGAGCACGACATCCGCGCCTTCATAATCCGGCGACATGGCATAGCCATCGGCCCGGAGTTTCGTGAGAATGCGTTCGCTGTCGACCAGTGCCTTCGGACAGCCCAGGGAGACCATGCCGACCTTGGGCGCTGCTTCAATTTTGGTTGCCATGATGGCCGGGCGCATAGGCTTTTTTGCGACGCTTGTCACCACGCGGTTTGGGGCGCATGATATCGACCGGAGGAAACGACCATGGCGAATGCAAATATCCTGGCGATCCTGATCGCTGCAGCATCGGGTTTTCTGGTTGGCGGCATCTGGTACGGACCATTATTCGGCAAGGCTTGGCAGCGCGCAATCGGGCTTTCGGAGTTCAGCCTGTTATCGGCAGTGTTCCTCGGCCATCTTCTTGCCCATTTTGATACCGATTTTTATCGCACCATGATGATTTCAACCGGCATCGCGCTGGGCTTTGTCGCGCCCGCCATTGGCACCAACTATCTTTATGGCCGCAAATCCGGAAAGCTGTTTGCCATTGATGCCGGTTACTGGATCATTTTTTACGCAGCGATGGGCCTGGTTTTCGGCTTACTTGGAGCCTAGCAGCACGAAAGTTATCGGGCGGGCAGCCGAGTGAGCGGATCAAGCGGTCTGCGATCTTTACGGATTTCGAAATGCAGTTGCGGGCTATCGACATGGCCTGTTTCCCCGACGCCACCCAGCCGCTGCCCGCGCTTTACCCTTTGGCCCTTTGCGACATCCAAACTGGCAAGGTGACCATAAGCGGTGATCCAACCGCCGCCATGGTCGACGAGCACTAGCCCACCGAGCACCGCAATCTCATTTCCAGCATAGACAACAACGCCATCCCCCGCTGCACCGACTGGGGTGGCAGAGGGGGCGGCGATCTTGATCCCGTCATTCACCCGACCGCCACCAATACTGCCAAAGCGCGAGACGACATTTCCTGCCACCGGCCAAGCGAAGCTGCCCGCAAAACCGGCTGGCGCCGGAGCAATACGGGCCGGAGCCGACGCAGCACGGGCGGGCGCGCCACCGGTAACGATACTGTCGATATCTAGGGAAAATGCCGCAGCCCGCGCCTCAGGCGATTGGCCGCTTGCCCGAACCGGTGCAACCTCGGCGTCACCATCGGGCAATTGCAGATTCTGTCCGATCTGCAGCGTATAGGGTGGCGGGATGTGGTTGAGCGCGACCACATCGAGCCAGTTGATGCCATAGGCGCGCGCAATCGCAATGCCGGTTTCGCCGACGCCTACACGGTGAAAACGACCAGCAGGAATCTGCAGTCGCTGCCCCGTTTTCAGCATATATGGCGGGGTCAGTGCATTTGCTTCTGCGATTGCCGTAGCACCGGCGCCTGTCGCGGCAGCGATGCCGAACAGCGTGTCACCGCCTTTAACAATATAACTTTGCGCCTCGACCTGGCGGGCATTGCGGTTGACCGCTGCTGGGCTCCAGCTTGGCGTCTGGGCGACGATCTCACGTTCCGGAACGATCACAGGTTCCGCCAGCGGCTCGGCAGGATCGCTTGCATATGGCGCACTATTGGTGCTGCTGGCGATCCGGTAGTCTTGACCTGCGGTTGGAATGCAGCCGGGTAGCAACAGGATCGCAAGCGTAACGGCCAGCCCTGATGCCCGATCTGCCATTAACTGCCCCTCATATCTGCCGATAAGCCTCGGCAAGAGTGACGAGCGAAGGCTTATGCGTCAAGTCAAGCTGGAGCGGTGTCACTGCGATGTAACCGTCTTCGACGACTTCAAGGTCTGTGTCATGGCCGGAAGTGTGCTCGACGCCATGCAAACCAAACCAGTAATAATCATAACCGCGCGGATCGGTGCCCTTGACGATCGAACCACGGCTGTAATCGTGGAAACCCTGCCGAACGACCTGAATGCCCTTTACCGCTTCAGGTGCGATGGCGGGGAAATTGATATTGACCAGCGTGCGTGGCTCGAACGGGGTCTCCAGCAAAGGCGCAACGACCTTCGCGCCCCACGCCTCTGCAGCCGAGAAAGGAACGGCATCGCCCATGCCTTCGCGGCCATAAACCTGGCTCATTGCGATCGAACGAACGCCGGCCAGCGCACCTTCCATAGCCGCGGATACAGTGCCCGAATAAGTGATGTCATCGCCCAGATTGGCACCGCGATTGACCCCGGACAGGATGATGTCGGGCTTTGCTTCCTTCATCAGCACCCCCAGCGCGATCATCACCGAGTCTGTAGGCGTACCAGTGACCGAATAATGCTGATGGCCATGTTCGCGGATGCGCACTGGCTTGCTCAGTGTCAGCGAGTGACCCGCGCCCGAATTTTCATCGGCGGGCGCCACGATCCAGATATCGTCGCTGAATTCGCGGGCAATCCGTTCAAGAACCCTCAGTCCGGGAGCATTGACGCCATCGTCATTGGTCAGAAGAATACGCATCAGATTATCCGTTCGGTTAGAGTCGATGAAGCTTCAGGCGCGCTTCTCAGGCGTTAATTCTGCAATACCACCCATGTAGGGCCGCAGCACCTCTGGCACTGTGACGCTGCCGTCTGCCTGCTGGTAGTTTTCGATAACCGCAACCAACGTGCGTCCGACGGCAAGCCCAGATCCATTGAGCGTATGAACAAAGGCTGTGCCCTTGGCCTCTGCCGGGCGATAACGCGCGTTCATCCGCCGCGCCTGGAAATCGCCGCAGTTCGAGCAGCTTGAAATTTCACGATACAGCCCCTGTCCCGGCAGCCAGACCTCCAGGTCAAAGGTCTTCCGTGCGCCAAAGCCCATGTCGCCAGTGCAGAGCAGCATTTTACGATAAGGCAGACCCAACGCCTGCAGCACGCTTTCCGCCGCGCCGGTCATCCGTTCATGCTCGCTGGCACTATCCTCGGCCCGGGCGATCGAAACCAGCTCGACCTTTTCAAACTGGTGCTGGCGGATCAGGCCCTTGGTGTCCTTACCGGCCGCACCGGCCTCCGACCGGAAACAGGGCGTCAGCGCGGTCATACGGATCGGCAGCACCGCATCGTCGAGTATTTGTTCGCGGATGCTGTTGGTTAGTGACACTTCGGCAGTCGGGATCAACCAGCGGCCATCGGTGGTCTGGAAGTTATCCTCGGCAAATTTGGGGAGCTGCCCGGTACCGAAAAGCGATTCGGTGCGCACCAGATAGGGCGTCGCACATTCGCTATATCCGTTCACACTGGTCTGGTGATCGAGCATGAACTGGCCAAGCGCCCGGTTCAACCGCGCCATTGCGCCGCGCATGAAGGTAAAACGCGCACCGGAAATGGCCACCCCGGTTTCAAAGTCGAGGCCGAGTGGTGGCCCGATTTCGCTATGATCCTTTGGTTCAAAGTCAAAGGCGCGCGGATCGCCCCAGCGTGCAACCTCAACATTATCCTTTTCATCCGCGCCATCGGGCACATCGTCGAATGGCAAGTTGGGGATCGACGCGAGCAGCGCATCCAATTCCGTCGAAACAGCGCGCTCCTGCTCCTCAAGAAGCGGCAGCCCTTCTTTCAGCGCACCGACCTCTGCCTTCAGCGCCTCGGCTGTGGCGGTATCGCCCTTGCCCATCGCGGCTCCGATTGCCTTTGATGCCTCGTTGCGTCGCGCCTGGCCTTCCTGCAACTCGCTCAGGACGGCGCGGCGACGTTCGTCGAGCGCCAATATCTCTGCAGAGGCAGCAGCAGCGCCGCGGCGCGCAAGG
>JAJTFR010000024.1:0-4881 GCA_021298455.1 Sphingomonadales bacterium
GTATGAAATTTCGACCGGAATCGGCTTTCTGGATCATATGATCGAGCAGTTTTCGCGTCACTCGCTGATCGATATCAAATGCCACATCAAAGGCGACCTGCATGTCGACCAACATCATACGGCAGAAGATAGTGCGATTGCCATCGGTCAGGCCATATCCAAGGCGCTAGGCGACAAGGCCGGCATCATGCGTTATGGCAGCGCTTATTCGCCGATGGACGAAACGCTGAGCCGCGTGGCGCTGGATATTTCCGGCCGCCCTTATTTCGTCTGGAAGGCGGGCTTCACGCAGGAACGGCTTGGCGAGATGGATACCGAATTGTTCGAGCATTGGTTCCACTCGATTGCCGATGCCGTCGGGCTGACGCTGCATATCGAACTGTTGTACGGCAAGAATAACCACCATATCGCTGAAAGCATCTACAAGGGCTTTGCCCGGGCGATGCGCGCGGCGGTCGAGATTGATCCGCGCAAGGGCGGTGCTATCCCCTCGACCAAGGGGATATTGGGTGGCTGATCGGATCGCGCTCATCGATTATGGCGCGGGCAATCTCCAGTCTGTTCGAAATGCGCTGAAAGCAGCGGGCGCCGATCAAATCGCCGTCACTGCCGATCCAGATATTGTCGCGCGCGCGGAGCGCATTGTTCTGCCGGGCGTCGGTGCTTTTGCGCATTGCATGCAGGGTGTTTCTGCCATTGCCGGAATGATCGACGCCCTTGAGGCGCGCGTGCGGTGCGAAGGCGCGCCTTTTCTTGGCATCTGTGTTGGCATGCAATTGCTCGCTGATGAAGGCGTCGAACATGGCAGCACCAAGGGGTTGGGCTGGATAAGCGGCACGGTGAGGGGGATCGAACCCGCGCCGGGCCTGAAAGTGCCGCATATGGGTTGGAATGATGTCAGCCCTGCCCGTGATCATCCGGTTGTTGCAGCTGGCGAAGCCTATTTTCTCCACGGCTATCATTTTGACGCGACCGAACAGGCCGATGTTCTTGCCACCACCGACCATGGCGGCCCGCGCGTCGCAGCGGTTGTAAAGGGCAATATCCTAGGCGTGCAATTCCATCCTGAAAAAAGCCAGGCCTATGGTATCGCGACATTGGCGCGCTTTCTAAAGTGGTGTCCTTGAAGAAAGATTTGGCATGATAGTCTTCCCCGCAATTGATCTGAAGGGTGGTCAGGTTGTCCGTCTTGCCGAGGGCGATCTGGATCGGGCGACCGTCTATGCCGATGATCCGGCAGCACAGGCCCTGCTCTTTGCAGAGGCCGGTGCAGAGCATCTTCACGTTGTTGATCTTGATGGCGCTTTTGCAGGCAAACCGGAAAATGCCGAGGCGGTCGAGTATATCATCGAAAATTTCCCCGGCTATGTGCAACTGGGCGGCGGCATACGCAATCGTCAGACCGTGGAACGCTGGTTCGAACTTGGTGTGGCGCGATTGGTGATTGGCACCGCGGCGCTGAAGGACCCGCTATTCGTCAAGGATATGGCGCGCGAATTTGAAAATGGCATCGTCGTTGCGGTTGATGCGCGCGACGGTTTTGTTGCGACTGAGGGCTGGGCGGAAAAATCGGACATGCCGGTGATCGATCTTGCCCGCCGCTTCGAGGATGCAGGCGTCGCCAGCCTGCTCTTCACCGATGTCGGACGTGACGGGATGCTTACCGGTTGCAATATCGAAGCAACAGTCGATTTGGCCCGCGCGGTCGATATTCCCGTGATTGCTAGCGGTGGCGTGAAGGGTATCGACGAAATCCATGTCCTTGCGCTGCATGCGCAAGACGGGATTGAAGGCGTGATCACCGGCCGCGCGATTTATGACGGACGGCTCGATCTGGCGACGGCAATCAGGATGGCGAAACGCGGATGACAGTCCGCATCCGCGTCATTCCCTGTCTCGATGTTGCCAATGGCCGGGTGGTCAAGGGCGTGAATTTTGTCGACCTGAAGGACGCCGGCGATCCGGTCGAGCAGGCCAAGGCCTATGATCAGGCGGGGGCGGACGAATTGTGCTTCCTCGATATCACTGCAAGCCATGAAGGGCGCGATACGATACTCGATGTCGTTCGCCGCACCGCAGAAGTCTGCTTCATGCCGTTGACCGTTGGCGGGGGTGTGCGCAGTGCTGAAGATGCGCGGGCATTATTGCTCGCTGGGGCGGACAAGGTCGCCGTTAACAGTGCGGCGGTCGCGCGGCCAGAGGTCGTTGCCGATATCGCCGAACGTTTCGGCAGTCAGTGTGTCGTCGCCTCAGTCGATGCCAAGCGCTGGTCCGACGGGCGCGACGGGTGGGAGATTTTCACCCATGGCGGACGCAAACCTACCGGAATCGATGCCGTCGAACATGCACTGAAACTGGCCGAATTGGGTGCGGGCGAATTGCTCGTGACCAGTATGGATCGCGACGGCACAAAGATTGGCTTTGATCTGGATTTGACGCGCACCATTGCCGATGCGGTTGCCGTTCCGGTGATTGCAAGTGGCGGCGTTGGAACGCTCGACCATCTGGTTGACGGCGTGACCATAGGGCATGCCAGTGCGGTGCTTGCCGCGTCAATTTTCCACTTTGGTACATACAGCATCGCCGAAGCGCATGCCGCGTTGCGGGCGGCGGGATTGCCGGCGCGAAGCTGAACGCCTGATTGCAAAAAATTCGATTCTTCCCCTTGATCGAGCGCGGCAAACGCTTATCTGGGCTCCAGTTAGCACTCGATCTGCTTGAGTGCTAATCGCGATTCAGGTGCGGGGAGGGACTTTCTTTTTCCGGAAAGCCCGTCGCGCCACCAACTGGAAAAAAAGGAAAGGTTCAAAAATGGCATTTCGTCCGTTGCATGACCGCGTCCTCGTCCGCCGCGTCGAGGCCGAAGAAAAAACTGCTGGCGGGATCATCATCCCCGATAGCGCCAAGGAAAAGCCCCAAGAGGGCGAAGTCGTTGCCGTTGGTGAGGGCGCCTATAATGAAGATGGCGACCGCATTAAGCCCGATGTGAAGGCCGGCGACCGCGTATTGTTCGGCAAATGGTCGGGCACCGAAGTCAAGGTCGACGGTGAAGAACTGCTGATCATGAAGGAATCTGACATTCTGGGGATCGTTGGCTGAACCCAGCCCGGAACAGGGGGTGGTTTGCCCTCTACTTTCTGAAGAATCCGCCAATTTTTGAAGGAAAATGACATGGCTGCAAAAGACGTAAAATTTGGCCGCGACGCGCGTGAGCGCATCCTTCGCGGTGTCGACATCCTCGCCGATGCGGTGAAGGTGACCCTTGGCCCCAAGGGCCGCAATGTCGTAATCGACAAGAGCTTTGGTGCGCCCCGCATCACCAAGGACGGCGTTACCGTCGCCAAGGAAATCGAACTTAAGGACAAGTTCGAAAATATGGGTGCACAGATGCTGCGCGAAGTCGCCTCGAAGGCGAATGACGCAGCCGGTGACGGCACCACTACGGCGACCGTACTTGCCCAGGCGATTGTTCGCGAAGGCATGAAGTCGGTTGCTGCCGGCATGAACCCGATGGATCTGAAGCGCGGCATCGACCAGGCTGTTACCGTTGTCGTTGAAGATCTGAAGAAGCGCTCTACCCCGGTTGCCGGTACGGGCGAAATCGCCCAGGTTGGCATCATTTCGGCCAATGGCGATCGTGAAGTCGGTGAGAAAATTGCCGAAGCCATGGAAAAGGTCGGCAAGGAAGGCGTAATCACCGTCGAAGAAGCCAAGGGCCTCGAGTTCGAACTCGATGTCGTTGAAGGCATGCAGTTCGATCGCGGTTATCTATCGCCCTACTTCATCACCAACACCGAAAAGATGCAGGTCGAGCTCGATAACCCCTATATCCTGATCCACGAAAAGAAGCTGTCGAACCTGCAAGCCATGCTGCCGGTTCTCGAAGCTGTGGTGCAGGCAGGTCGTCCGCTCCTCATCATCGCCGAAGACGTCGAAGGCGAAGCGCTGGCAACCCTGGTTGTCAACAAGCTGCGCGGTGGCCTGAAGATTGCTGCCGTGAAGGCTCCGGGCTTTGGCGATCGTCGCAAAGCGATGCTCGAAGACATTGCGATCCTGACCAAGGGTGAGATGATCAGCGAAGATCTGGGCATCAAGCTTGAGTCGGTTACGCTCGGCATGCTCGGTCAGGCCAAGCGCGTCACCATCGACAAGGACAACACCACCATCGTCGACGGTGCCGGTGACGCCGAAGCGATCAAGGGCCGCGTCGAAGCTATCCGTGCGCAGATCGAAACCACCACCAGCGATTATGATCGTGAAAAGCTGCAGGAACGTCTTGCTAAGCTTGCTGGCGGCGTTGCCGTCATCAAGGTTGGCGGTGCGACCGAAGTCGAAGTCAAGGAGCGCAAGGACCGCGTTGACGATGCGCTGCACGCAACCCGTGCAGCAGTCGAAGAAGGTATCGTCCCCGGCGGCGGTACTGCGTTGCTCTACGCCACCAAGGCTCTTGATGGCCTGAAGGGTGCAAATGACGACCAGACCCGTGGTATCGACATCATCCGCAAGGCAATCATGGCTCCTGTCCGTCAGATCGCGGAAAATGCCGGCCATGACGGTGCGGTTGTATCGGGCAACCTGCTGCGCGAAGGCAATCAGGAGCAGGGCTTCAACGCTGCGACTGACACCTACGAGAACCTGAAGGCTTCAGGCGTTATCGACCCGACCAAGGTTGTGCGCACGGCGCTGCAGGATGCAGCATCGGTTGCCAGCCTGCTCATCACCACTGAAGCGACCATTGCGGACGCTCCGGAAGACAAGGCCCCGGCAATGCCGATGGGCGGTGGCATGGGCGGTATGGGCGGCATGGATTTCTAAATCCACCGCTCAGCTCAGGCTGAAACGGAATAAGAGGCCGGTGGGGAAACTCGCCGGCCTTTTTCC
>JAJTFR010000024.1:4901-24085 GCA_021298455.1 Sphingomonadales bacterium
AGGACCCTGCCTGTGTCCCGTCTGATCCTCTTCAACAAGCCTTATGGCGTGCTTCCCCAGTTTACCGACAAGGGAACTGAAGGATCGCCGCGTCCAACGCTGTCGGCCTTTATCGACGTTCCCAATGTCTATCCCGCCGGGCGGCTTGATATGGATAGTGAGGGGCTGATGCTATTGACCGACGATGGCCGATTGCAGGCACAGATCGCTGATCCGCGACACAAAATGCCTAAATGCTATCTGGTACAGGTTGAGGGCGCAGTTGGTGAAGATGCTCTCCAAAAACTTCGCAGCGGGTTGAAGCTCAATGACGGAATGACTTTGCCTGCATTGGCCGAAGCGATCGAGCCGCCCGCTCTTTGGCCACGCGATCCACCGATCCGCGTGCGAAAGACAGTTCCCGATAGCTGGATAAGACTTACGATACGGGAAGGACGTAACCGCCAGGTCCGACGGATGACAGCTGCAGTCGGGCACCCCACTCTGCGGCTCATACGTTGGTCTGTCGGCGACTGGAGTGTCGAGGGGCTGCCCCCCGGGAAATGGCGAGACTTAAGACTTTAGCCGTCCATGGCATATCCGACCGAACGAATTGTCCGGATCGGATCGTCCTTGCCGGGCAGTTCGATCGCGCTGCGCAGGCGCCGGATATGAACGTCAACAGTCCGTAGTTCGATATCGCTATCATGCCCCCAGACAGCATCGAGCAACTGGCTGCGGGATTGCGCGCGACCGGGGCGTTCCATGAAATGCCGCAACAAACGGAATTCGGTGGGACCAAGCATGATCTGTTGTCCGTCCCGCTTAACCCGCACTGCAACTGGATCCAGCTCGATATCGCCTACGACCAGCATACTGCCCGTCATCGCGGGACGTGTGCGGCGCATCACCGCTTCCACACGCGCTTTTAACTCACGCGGACTGAAGGGCTTGGTGACATAATCGTCTGCTCCCGTCTCCAGCCCCCGGATGCGATCCTCTTCCTCACCCCGGGCTGTGAGCATGATGACGGGTATCTCCGCCGTTTCACGCCTTTTGCGCAGACGCCGACACACTTCGATACCCGGCATAGTCTGGGCCACTTCGTAGCCGGCGCTCTTGAAATTCCATTCGAGCAGTTCGGCGAGGGCTGGCTCATCCTCTACGATCAGGATGCGCGGTGTCATTTTTCGCCGTCTTCGATGTATCCGCGATCCGTGAAATAGCGCCCGGTTGCCGCGTAGAAGACCATTTCTGCAACATTTGTCGCATGGTCGCCGATGCGTTCCAGATTGCGCGCAACAAACAAAAGTTGCGCTGCGCTGCTGATTGTCGCGGGGTTTTCCATCATGTGCGAAACAAGGTTACGAAAGATCGAATTGTAGAAGTTGTCGAGCTTTTCATCACGCTCGATAACGTCGACGGCAAGTTGTTGATCGCGTGACGCATAGGCATTCAGCACGTCGCGCACCATACCTTGCGCAATCTCGCCCATCGCAGGGATCAGGGTAAGTGGTTCAAATTTTTTCTGTCGTTCGATCTCGCCGACGCGCTTGGCAATGTTTTTTGAATAGTCGCCGATCCGCTCGACTACGCCGGAAATCTTCAGCGCGGCGATCACGTCGCGCAGGTCGTCAGCCATCGGCGCACGGAGCGCGATGATGCGCACGGCCAGTTGGTCAACTTCTGCTTCGAGCGCGTCCAGTTTCGCGTCGCCAGCAACCACCGATCGTGCAAGTTCTTCATCATGATTGATCAGCGCGTCGACAGCGCGACCGATGGAGATTTCGGCGATGCCACCCATTTCGGCGATAAGGCCGCGCAGCTGGGTGATTTCATTGTCAAATGCCTTGACGGTATGCTGTTCAGCCATCGAATAAACTCCTAGCCGTAACGGCCTGTAATATAATCTTGGGTGCGCTGTTCGCGCGGATTGGTGAATATGTCCGAGGTTTCACCATATTCGACGATATTGCCGAGATGGAAAAAGGCAGTGCGCTGCGATACGCGGGCTGCCTGTTGCATGGAATGGGTGACGATCACGATCGCATAACGGCCTTTAAGTTCGTCGATTAATTCTTCGATGCGGGCGGTCGCAATCGGATCAAGTGCCGAGCAGGGTTCGTCCATCAGGATGACTTCAGGGCTCACCGCGATTGCACGCGCGATGCAAAGGCGTTGCTGTTGCCCGCCGGACAGGGCCGTGCCGGCATCCGTCAGTCGATCCTTTACCTCGTCCCAAAGGCCAGCGCGGCGCAGCGATTTTTCTACGATGGCATCCATGTCTGCCTTGGTTGCGGCAAGGCCGTGGATGCGCGGGCCATAAGCGACATTTTCGTAGATCGACTTGGGAAATGGATTCGGCTTCTGGAACACCATGCCGACGCGGGCGCGCAACTGCACCACATCCATTGTGTTACCGTAAATGTCTTCGCCGTCCAGATCGATCGTTCCTTCAACGCGGCACGACGGAATGGTATCGTTCATGCGGTTCAGTGTCCGCAGGAAAGTGGACTTGCCGCAACCCGACGGTCCGATGAAAGCTGTGACATGTTCGGTCGCGATGTCGATCGAGACATTGTTGATGGCCTGTTTCGATCCATAATAGACGGATACGTCGCGGGCAGAGATTTTTGTTGTTTCAGTCATTGGTTAAACCCGTTCACCAGCGCGTTTCAAAGCGGTTGCGGAGATAGATGGCAAGGCCGTTCATCAACAGCAGGACGACCAACAGCACGATGATTGCGGCGGATGTATTCTGTACAAAACCTTGGTCGACTTCGTCAGACCAAAGGAAGATCTGCATTGGTAACACCGAAGAAGGTTCGGTGATGCTGCCCGGCGGAGTCGAAACAAAGGCGCGCATGCCGATCATCAGCAACGGCGCTGTTTCACCCAGAGCGCGCGCCATGCCGATGATTGTTCCGGTTAGAATGCCGGGCAGGGCAAGCGGAAGAACATGGTGGAAAACCGTCTGCATCGGGCTGGCGCCGACGGCGAGGGCTGCATCCCGAATGGATGGCGGAACCGACTTGATCGCATTCCGGCCGGCGATGACAATGACCGGCATGGTCATCAACGCGAGCGTCAGGCCGCCAACGAGGGGCGATGAACGGGGCAGGTGGGCAAGCTGGATGAACACGGCCAAGCCCAAAAGGCCGAAAATGATCGACGGCACGGCGGCGAGGTTGTTGATAGATACTTCAACCAAATCCACCCAGCGCTTTTTCGGGGCAAATTCCTCCAGATAGATTGCGGCGAGAACGCTGGTCGGGAAAGCGAGGCCGAGCGTCACGACCATAGTCAGGATGGATCCCTTGGCTGAGCTCCATACGCCGGCGACGTCGGGGTTGGTCGAGTCGGAACCGGTAAGGAATGCCCAGTCGATCCCCGCAAGGCCGTTTTTGAACATCGTAAAGAGCAGGAACGCCAGAAATGACAGCGATAACAATATCGCCGCAAAACCGATGGCCTTGAACCGCCTTTCGGCGGCGTAGCGTTTTTTCAGGCGCTTTGTGGCCTCAGGGGATTGCCAATTACTCATATGCCTCCCGGAAGCGCTTCACAACGCGCAGGGCAATAATGTTGAGAGCGAGCGTCACTAAGAACAGCACCAGGCCGAGTGCGAACGCCGCCAATGTCGTCGGATGATCGAAGCTGCCTTCGCCGGTCAGCAGTGCAGCGATCTGGTAGGTGACGGTGGTCATGCGATCGAACGGATTGGCTGACAGGTTGGCAGATGCGCCGGCCGCCATATAAACAATCATCGTTTCACCGATGGCGCGGCTGATGGCGAGCATGATCCCGGCGACAATCCCCGGCAGCGCCGCAGGAATTAGCACCCTTTTGATCGTTTCTGATGTGGTCGCGCCCATAGCCAGCGAACCGTCCCGCATGGCCTGCGGCACGGCAGCGATACTGTCATCGGCCATTGACGATACAAAGGGGATAATCATCACGCCCATCACCAAGCCTGCAGCAAGCGCGCTTTCGGTCGAAGGATTGTTGATGCCAATTGCCAGTGCAAAATCGCGAATGAGCGGAGCGGCGGTCAGCGCCGCGAAATAGCCGTAAACGACGGTCGGAATGCCGGCGAGTATTTCAAGGATCGGTTTCAATATGCTGCGCGCGCGCGGGCTTGCATATTGCGTCAGATAAATCGCGCTCATCAAGCCGAAAGGAATGGCCACGACCATCGCGATTACGGCACCAATGAAGAAAGTGCCCCAGAAAAGCGGTACTGCGCCCAGATCCTTGCCCATATCTACATTGGCCGAAGCCATCGTGTCGGGCGTCCAGTTCGTACCGAACAGGAAGTCGATCGGGCTGACCATCGAGAAGAAGCGCCCGGTTTCGAAGATGAGTGAAGCGATGATGCCGAATGTCGTCACGATCGCCACGAAGGAAGCGATGAGCAGCGCGAACATGACAAGCCGCTCGACGCGTTCGCGCGCGGGGAAGGTCGCCCGGATGCGGGTGAAAGCGTAACCGCCGCCGGCCAAAGCAATGACAAGCGCCATCAGTCCGCCAATGATCCCATAGCGGCTTTTCGCCTCTGCANNNGCCTCTGCAATGACTGGTGCTAGATCACGCGCCAGCGGATCCGTGGCAAATGCATTAGGATTGCCGGCGATCGAATAAGCTTCGCCTAGGATCGACTGACGCTGCAGATCAAAAGCCGGCAATTGCTGGGCCAATGGATGCGCAAGTACAGCCTGATCGACCAGTGCTGGGGCGATAACTGACCATATCCACACCGCAATTAGAGCCGGTACGACGGTCCATATCCCGACGTAAAATCCATAATGCTGCGGCAGCGCAAGCCGAAGCTTGCCCCGTGTTGGTGCGAAATGCGCTGCCTTTGCACGTGAAATGGCCCAGGCGATAAAGCCCAGGCCAATCACTGCAAAGAGGACGAACGTTGTTGGCATTAGCCCCCTCTACGAACCGATTATTTCAGTTCCGATGTTTCCATAAGGGTCATCTTCTTGACCACTTCGGCATTCTTGGTGCGGACGTCTTCAGGAGCAACAACCATGCCCTTTTGCTGAAGCGCGCCATCTGGACCCCAAGATGTGACGAACTGGTTCAAGAACGAATCGATGCCCTTGATCGCCTTCACATGCGCTGCCTTCACATAAAGGTAAAGCGGGCGCGCACCGGGGTAGGAGAAATCGGCAACGGTCGCAAAGGTCGGCATCACGCCTGACATCGGCACAGCCTTGATCTTGTCGCTGTTTTCTTCAAGGAATGAGAAACCGAACACGCCGATTGACTTCGGGTTGGCAGCGATTTTCTGGACGATCAGATTGTCATTTTCGCCTTGGTCGACATAGGCACCGTCCGTGCGCACCTTGGTGCAGACTTCCTTATGCTTGTCCTTGTCGCTGTCCTTCAGCGCCTTCATTGCAGGGTCGGTATCGCAGCCCTTCGTCAGGATGAGTTCTGACAGCGCGTCACGCGTGCCAGAGGTCGACGGCGGACCGTAAACGAGGATCGGAATTGCCGGCAGAGCGGGATTCACGTCGCTCCAGTTCTTTGCGGTCTGCGGCTTGCCGAACGGATTGGCGGCGAGGGCCTTGTAAACGTCGGTCGGTGTCAGTGCCATTTTCGGACCGGCATTGGCTTCAGCAAAGGCGATCCCGTCCAGGCCGATCTGGACTTCGATGATGTCGGTGACGCCGCTTTTCTGGCACTCCTCGAACTCCGATTTCTTCATGCGACGCGAAGCCATGGTGATATCGGGGTGCTGCGAACCGATGCCTGCGCAGAACAATTTCATGCCGGCGCCGGTTCCCGTCGATTCGATCACAGGTGATTTAATTCCACCTTCGGCCTTGGTCGCTGCTTCGGCGATGATTTCTGCGAAAGGCGAAACGGTTGACGAGCCGACAACGCGGATGAAATCGCGCGTTCCCTCGCCAGTATTCCCGCCGCAAGCCGACACGGCTAGCGCCGCGACCGATGCCATTACGATATAACCCCATTTGCGCATTTGCTTGTCCCTTTCAATTTCGTGCGTCGCTCAAATGCGACAGTTTGATTACAGTTTTAAGACTCAATCCTGAATCAGTTGCGGCAGCATGATTGTAGCCGTGGTTCCTTCGCCAATCCTGCTCTTGATATCAAAGCGGCCACGGTGCCGTTCGACAATGTGCTTGACGATGGCAAGGCCCAGACCAGTACCCCCCGCAGCGCGGCTACGCCCGGCGTCGGCACGGTAAAAGCGCTCTGTCAGTCTTGGCAGATGTTCGGGCGCTATGCCTTCGCCATGATCTTCGATAGCGATGCTGACCCAGCCATGATCGGTGGCCTCGATCCGGATCATTGCTGCCTTTTCTGTCGTGCCATATTTTTCTGCATTGTCGACGAGATTGCGGATCGCTTGGGCCAATTGCGGCGCGTCACCTGCAACCAATACCTTGCTATTGTCGGTTTCCAGCGTGAATGCCGGATTGCGTGTTTGCTCTGCCAACACTTCGCGGCACAGTGCCACAATATCAACTTCGGTTGATGGTATTTCATGGCGGATGGCTTCGATCCGCGACAGCGACATCAGGTCGGAAACAAGCGCTTCCATCCGCGCTGCCTCACGCTTGATGATCGTCAGGAATTGGTGGCGTGTTTGCGGATCGTCGCCGGCTTTCGGATCAAGTAGCGTTTCGACATATCCGCGAATGGCGGCAAGCGGCGTTCGCAGTTCATGGCTCGCATTTGCAACGAAATCAGCGTGCGCGCGCGCGACGCTTACCTGAACCGACTGGTCCTGCAGGGTTATCAGCCCGACTTTATCGTTGAGCATGCTGTAGCGCATTTCCCAGACGCTACCCTTTACGGAAAGACCTGCCAGTCGGACGTTGCCGCTCTGCCCGGTCTTGATGAGACGCAGTGCCTCCGGATCGCGTAAGGCGATGCGAATATCCTGCTGCTCGATATGGCTGCCAAGGAGGGCTTGTGCAGCGCTGTTGGCAAAATGCACCCTTTCGTCAATCACAAGCAGAATCGGCAATTCGATCAGGGCGAGATATTTTAAAGGGTCGTTAGCCATCACTGTCGCTATCCTTGGCCTTGCTGCCCGAATCATGTTCAGATGAGCAGAACGGTAAGGCTATCACAACGGTTTAGCGCAGCGGAATGTTACAGCTTGATGACATTTATGCGACGATAGAAGGCCGGATTTGTCAAACTGGCAAAGCCGGGGTCAGGAAAAGGCGAAGCGCCGTATTATCGAATCGACAACTGCAACATTGAGGAGGCTTGCAAAAGCGCAGCCGACTCCCCCGCTATTGTTCCAGACCAGTTGCGCTTCAATTGGTGACAGCCCGGGCAAGGCCAGCCAGCAGCGGGCTCCCGGCGGCATTCCTGTCAGTGCCTCGCACTGAAAACCAGCGACCGACAGGTCGGTGACGACAACCGCAAAGCCGGTGCTGCCCGACGGACGCAGCAGAGCAGGAATTCGAATCTTAATGCGCGGAGCGCAGCGATCTTCGAGTGCAACGCTTTCGGGGCGCAGCAAGGCTGGATTAATGGTGTCGCTGGTATCCATGGCAATCATCCTTTCGGCCGCGAAAGAATGACCGGACAGGGTGAATCAACCGCGTCGGAACGCGGATAATGCAGGATTAACTCGCCAAGTTGCTGCGATCGGACGGGATTTTCCTGTTTGTCCCGGTGCTTGAAAAGCCACGCTGAAGCTGCCATATGCGCGTCCGGGAGTCGGATGGGCGTAGTCGTCGCCAACCCGGTCAGGTCCTGACGGAAGCAGCCGTAACGATATTTCTGCGGGTCATCCGGCTCCTATTATACCCCAAAAGGGCGCGCCTTCATTCAGATGTGAATATTGTTTTTGACAATCACATTGCGGTGTGAAAGAGCCCGTGGAGTAAAGGCTTCTATAGCCGACTCCGGGGGATCTCATGTCCAGTCAGTTAATTGATAAGCTTCGCCGCCTTGTAAATGAAGGTGGTTTGTCCCGTTCGGGTCTTGCGCGTGCCG
This sequence comes from Sphingomonadales bacterium, assembly GCA_021298455.1. Taxonomy (GTDB): domain Bacteria; phylum Pseudomonadota; class Alphaproteobacteria; order Sphingomonadales; family Sphingomonadaceae; genus Sphingorhabdus_B; species Sphingorhabdus_B rara. The sequence continues at coordinate 12,876 of JAJTFR010000024.1, forward strand.
CAGGCCTGCATGCCAATACATTGCGTGATCTTGATGCGCCTGATTGGAATCCTACGGCGGATACCCTGCGTAAGCTGGAGAGCTATCTTTTCTCGAATGATGACACGCCGGCGCTGGTGCCGATCGAGGAAATCATCGAGGAAGCCCGCAACGGGCGCATGTATATCCTTGTCGATGACGAGGACCGGGAGAATGAGGGCGACCTTATCATTCCCGCGCAAATGGCGACGCCCGATGCAATCAATTTCATGGCAACGCATGGCCGAGGCCTCATCTGCCTTGCAATGACCAGATCGCGTTGCAATCAACTCGGCCTTGCACCCATGACCAGCGAAAATCGCGAAAGCATGGAAACGGCTTTCACCGTCTCGATCGAGGCGAAAGAAGGGGTCACCACCGGAATCAGTGCTGCTGATCGCGCGCGGACCATTTCGGTCGCGGTCGACGCTTCCAAGGGGCCTGCCGATATTGTCTCGCCCGGCCATGTCTTTCCGCTAACTGCCCGCGACGGCGGTGTGCTGGTGCGAGCAGGCCACACCGAGGCGGCGGTCGACATCAGCCGCCTCGCTGGCCTTAATCCCTCAGGCGTGATCTGCGAAATCATGAAGGATGATGGTACGATGGCCCGGATGGACGACCTTGTCGCCTTTGCCCGGCTGCACAAGCTGAAGATGGGTACAATCCGCGACCTCATCGAATATCGTCGGCGCAACGATCATCTGGTTGAATGTGTGTCCGAAGCGCCGTTCCGTTCGGATTATGGCGGCGATTGGGTGGCGAAAAGCTATCGCAACAAGATCGACGGCAGCGTCAATATCGTGCTGCAAAAGGGACGCGTCATTGCCGACGAACCGACACTGGTACGCATGCACGGAATTTCTATATTTTCCGACGTGCTTGGGGCGCCTGGTCCGCGCAAGCGCATCCTGCAGCGTGCGATGGAGGAAATCGGCAAGGTCGGTGCTGGAGCGATCGTGTTGCTGATGCCACATAATCCCGAAAGCCTGACTGCTGAAGTGGGCGGTTCAGGCGGACGTCGTCCAGACATGGACCTGAGGGCCTATGGCATTGGCGCGCAAATCCTTGCCGATCTTGGCATTCACGACATGATCCTCCTCACAAATGCACACCGTAATGTTGTCGGCCTTGATGGCTATGGCATTCGCGTCGTGGGCGAACGGCCGATACCGGAGTAAGAGCAATGGCAAAATTTCTCATCGTAGAAGCACGATTTTACGATCATCTCAATGACATGCTGGTGGCGGGTGCGCATGCTGCGCTGAAAGCTGGCGGGCATGAGGTCGATGTCGTCACCGTTCCGGGCGCCCTTGAAATTCCCAGCGCAATCGCGCTGGCCGATCAGAGCGATATGTATGACGGTTATGTCGCGATTGGCGTTGTCATCCGCGGCGAAACCTATCATTTCGAAATCGTTGCCGGCGAAAGCGCGCGCGGTATCATGGCGCTGACGATGGACGGACTCGCGATCGGCAACGGCATTCTCACCGTTGAAAATGAAGAGCAGGCTCTCGTCCGCGCTGACCCGACCCAGAAAGATAAGGGCGGGGAAGCGGCGAAGGCTGCAATTGCACTGCTGGACCTGCGCAGCCGTTTCAGCTAGGCGGGAATTCAAGGGGAAATAGGGACCACGTTCACCGCGCAAGCGGTGGGCGCAAAGTTCATGGGCCCTTGAATGACAACACAATCGCAAGCATCTCCCCGCCAGCGCGGTTTCCTCGGCTTTGTCGAGCGCGCGGGCAATCTTCTTCCCGAACCGGCGATGATCTTCGTCTGGTTGATCCTGTTCCTGATGTTGCTGTCGGCACTGGGACAAGCCCTCGGCTGGTCAGCATCGCTTGCCTATACGGGCAAGGAATCACCGCAATGGGGCGTTCTCAAGGACGGGGTTCTCACTTATCGGGCCACCAGCCTCTTTTCTGAAGAGAATATCGCCCGACTAGTGACAGAAATGCCCAAGACACTAACCGGATTTGCGCCCTTGGGGCTGGTGATGACACTGATATTGGGTGCGGCCGTTGCTGAACGATCGGGTCTGTTTTCGGCGCTGATCCGCGCCAGCCTGCGCAATGCCCCGCGCGTGATCCTGACCCCCATTGTCGCGGTGATCGGTATGGTTTCGCACCATGCCTCCGACGCGGCCTATGTCGTGTTCATCCCCTTGGCGGCGATCCTTTATGCAAGCGTTGGACGGCACCCGTTGGCTGGCTTGGCCGCCGCTTTTGCAGGCGTGTCTGGCGGCTTTGCCGGCAACATCACGCCGGGGCAAATGGATGTATTGTTATTCGGTTTCACGCAGGAGGCAGCTAGGATCATCGATCCCAACTGGACGATGAACCCGCTTGGCAATTGGTGGTTCATCCTGTCCATCGTTGTCGTCTTCACTCCGATCATTTGGTACATTACCGACCGGGTTGTTGAACCGCGCCTCGGCACCTGGGGTGCAGAGCCCGATGAAGAACTGAAAGCGGAACTCGCCCGGTCGGAAGTGACGCCGGCTGAACGCCGCGGGTTGCGAGCTGCCGGTGTCGCCGCATTGCTGATAGCAGGGGCCTTTGCCGCACTCGCGCTGTGGCCGGGATACACTCCGCTGATCGACGAGACGAAGACCGGCACGGCGCAGTTGCAGCCCTTTTATGCCGCGCTAGTTGCGGGATTTTTCCTGCTGTTCCTTATCACAGGTGTCGTATTCGGCCGCGCGGCAGGGACGGTGAAGGATTCGAAAGATGTGATCACGATGATGCAGGAAGGCGTGCGAATGCTCGCGCCCTATCTGGTGTTCGTATTTTTTGCCGCCCATTTCGTCGCAATGTTTAACTGGTCGCGGCTCGGACCGATCTTTGCGATCGATGGCGCGCTGGTGCTGCAAGCGATGAACGTGCCAGCACCTTTGCTGCTTGCCGGTGTCCAGTTCGTGTCCTCTTTCCTTGACCTTTTCATCGGTTCGGCCGCTGCGAAATGGAGCGCGATGGCACCGGTTGTGGTCCCCAAATTCATGCTGCTGGGTATCAGCCCGGAAATGACGACAGCGGCCTATCGCATGGGGGATAGCTACACCAACATCATGACCCCGCTGATGAGCTATTTCCCGCTTATCCTAGCCTTTGCCCGGCGTTACGACAATTCGCTTGGCGTGGGTTCGCTGCTTGCTTTGATGCTGCCCTATGCGCTGACCTTCATGGCGTTCGGTATCGCGATGACAGTCGGCTGGGTCTATTTTGACTTACCATTGGGGCCCGGCGCGCAAGTCTATTACGAGCCGCCGGTCGCAGGAGCGCGTTGATGGTCAAATTCTCCGTTCGAGCGCACGGACCATATGGTCCAACAGGCGCTCGGCGGGGACCATGACGCGCAGCAACATGCAGATACCCAAGCGTCTGCATACTGTTGTTTTGGTTTCTGGCGATGCGGCGCAGATATGGGCGATGCACTAACTTGGTGGCGACCATGAAATCCTGTCGCAATAAAGCGTCGGATTTACAGCTAAATTTGAAATTCCTTCTGCGCCAGCGGTGGCTATAGTGGGGCTATGACCGCACCTGTGATTGCCACCGCTGTCCAGCCCGACAGCGCCGAGTATAAAGCCCGCGCCTTACATAACCGCGCCTTGGCTGCAGATTTGCGTGCCAAAGTGGCCGCGGCCGCGCTTGGCGGGCCGGAACAGCATCGCGAACGCCATATCGCGCGGGGAAAGCTGCTGCCGCGAGACCGCGTCGAACGGCTGCTTGATCCCGGCGCGCCTTTCCTTGAGATCGGCCAGCTTGCGGCCAATGGCATGTATGAGGGCGATGTGCATGGGGCGAGCCTGATCACCGGCATAGGCCGCGTATCGGGACGTACCTGTATGATCCTATGCAACGATGCGACGGTTAAGGGCGGCACCTATTACCCGCTAACGGTGAAGAAACATCTCCGTGCCCAGGAAATCGCGATGGAGAACCGGCTGCCGTGCATCTATCTGGTCGATAGCGGCGGGGCCAACTTGCCGCATCAGGCGGAGGTTTTCCCTGATCGGGAGCATTTCGGACGCATCTTTTTCAACCAGGCGAACATGTCGGCAAAGGCAATCCCGCAGATTGCCTGCGTGATGGGCAGTTGCACGGCGGGCGGCGCCTATGTGCCGGCCATGTCGGACGAGACAGTGATCGTGAAGAAGCAGGGCACGATTTTCCTTGCCGGCCCGCCCTTGGTGAAAGCGGCGACGGGGGAGGAGATCAGCGCCGAGGACCTAGGCGGCGGCGATCTGCATGCGCGCAAGTCAGGTGTGGTCGACCATCTTGCTGAGAATGACGAACATGCGCTGACCATTGTGCGCGACATCGTCAGCCATCTGGGCGCGAACGAAGGATTCAAAGTCGAAGCCCGCGAACCACGGCCGCCCAAATATGATCCGCAGGAACTCTACGGCATCATCCCCGAAGATGTCCGCGCACCCTATGATGTGCATGAGGTAATCGCACGGCTCGTCGATGGCAGCGAATTTCATGAATTCAAGGCGCTTTATGGCAGCACGCTGGTGTGCGGCTTTGCCCATATCTGGGGGACGCCGGTCGCGATCCTTGCCAATAATGGCGTGCTGTTTAGCGAGAGCGCGCAAAAGGGTGCGCATTTCATCGAGCTGGCGCAGCAGCGCAAGATCCCGCTCTTGTTCCTGCAGAATATCAGCGGCTTCATGGTCGGTGGCAAATATGAGGCTGAGGGGATCGCCAAGCATGGCGCGAAGCTCGTCACCGCCGTCGCCACCGCGACCGTGCCCAAACTCACCGTCGTGATCGGCGGCAGTTTTGGTGCCGGGAACTACGGGATGTGCGGCCGCGCCTACTCGCCCCGCTTCCTGTTCAGTTGGCCCAACGCGCGCATCAGCGTGATGGGCGGGGAACAGGCCGCGAGCGTGCTGGCGACCGTCCACCGCGATGCCGCAAGCTGGAGCCCCGATCAGGCGGAGGCCTTCAAGGCCCCGATCCGCCAGAAATATGAGGATGAGGGCAACCCCTATTACGCGACCGCGCGGCTGTGGGATGATGGAGTGATCGACCCGGCTCAGACAAGGGATGTGCTGGGACTGGCGCTTGCGGCGACGCTGAACGCGCCGGTTGAAGAGCGTGGCTTTGGCGTGTTCAGGATGTAATGACCATGATCCAATCCCTCCTCATCGCCAATCGCGGCGAAATCGCCTGCCGGATCATCCGCACTGCACATTCAATGGGTATCCGGACTGTCGCGGTTTTTTCGGATGCTGATGCCAATGCGCTACACGTGCGGATGGCGGACGACGCTGTTCATATCGGCCCGTCGGCGGCGCGGGAAAGCTATCTTGTTGGGTCCCGGATCATCGCTGCTGCCAAGGCGACCGGTGCAGAGGCGATCCATCCGGGCTATGGCTTCCTCTCCGAGAATGCAGAATTTGCGCAAAGCGTGATCGACGCAGGGCTGATTTGGGTCGGCCCCGATCCTGAAAGCATTACGGCAATGGGGCTGAAGGATGCAGCCAAGCAGTTGATGCAGCAAGCGGGCGTGCCGGTGACGCCGGGCTATATGGGCAGGAACCAGGATGCAGGCTTCCTTGCCATTCAGGCAGATGCGGTCGGCTATCCGGTTTTGATCAAGGCGGCGGCAGGCGGCGGCGGCAAGGGTATGCGGCTGGTCGAGCGGCCGGAGGATTTTGCCGATGCGCTGGCCAGTTGCCGACGCGAGGCAACGGCGAGCTTTGGCAATGATCACGTCCTTATCGAGAAATATATTCAGCGGCCGCGCCATATCGAGGTGCAGGTGTTCGGTGACCGCCACGGCAATATCGTTCATTTGTTTGAGCGTGACTGTTCGTTGCAGCGCCGCCACCAGAAGGTGATCGAGGAAGCGCCCGCGCCCGGGATGGATGCAGCAACCCGTGAGGCGCTCTGCACTGCTGCCGTCAGCGCGGCCAAGGCAGTGGACTATGTCGGTGCAGGTACGATTGAGTTCATCGCGGACGCGTCCGAAGGCCTGCGCGCAGACCGCATCTGGTTCATGGAGATGAACACCCGCCTGCAGGTCGAACATCCGGTAACCGAGGCGATTACCGGCGTCGATCTGGTCGAGTGGCAGTTGCGTGTAGCGAATGGCGAACTTCTGCCCTTGATGCAGGAAGACCTTGCAATCAATGGCTGGGCGGTCGAGGCGCGGCTTTATGCCGAGGATCCAGAAAAGGGCTTCTTGCCCTCTATCGGCAAGCTCGAACACCTGGTGCTGCCGGATCGGCTGCGTGTCGACAGCGGTGTTGTGCAGGGTGGGGAAGTCTCTCCCTATTACGACCCGATGATCGCCAAGCTGATCGCCCACGGCGCGACCCGCGACGAAGCTATATCACGGCTCGAATCCGGGCTGGACGATAGCGAGATTTGGCCAGTGCGGACCAATGCCGGGTTCCTTAGCCAGTTGATGCAGCATCCCGATTTCCTCTCGGGCGATGTTGATACGGGTTTGATCGGGCGAGACGGTGAAGCGCTTGTCGTGCCGCCCGAGGCCGAAGCAGACGAACTTGCGGAAGTGGCGGCAAATCTGGCCGCAAGCCCCGGGGACAGCCCCTGGAATGCGGCGCTTGGCTTCAGGCTCAACGCGTCACCGAAGGCGATTGCTCGGCTACGCGATGACCGCGATACCTTGTTTGAGGTGCCCTTTGCCGAAATCATCGCGGCAGAGCCTGCTCGTGATGTGCTGGTCTTTACCGGCGGCTTTGCGCGGCGCTACACGCTCGACCGGCACGAAGGCACGCATGGCGGCGTTGCCGGGGACGGAACTATCCTGTCGCCGATGCCAGGGCGCATCATTTCGGTTGATGTCATAGCTGGCGAGTCCGTGACCAAGGGGCAGAAGCTTTTGACGCTCGAAGCCATGAAGATGGAGCATACGCTGATCGCACCGTTCGATGGCGTGGTGACCGAACTGAATGCCGTTGCCGGAGCGCAGGTGCAGGTCGAGGCTTTACTCGCGCGGATCGAAGACACAGCTTGAGCAGCTTGAGGCCAAGGAAAAAGGGCCGCGATTGACGCGGCCCCTTTTTAATCACCCTGTTATCCCAAATTAAGCGGCAAGCTTCCGCAGCACATAGTGCAGGATGCCGCCGTTCAGGAAATACTCCAGTTCATTGGCGGTATCGATGCGGCACAGCGCGTCGAAATTGAAGGTCGAGCCATCCTTGCGGGTGACCTTGACCGTCACCGTCTGGCGCGGCTTTAGATTGGCAACACCGGTAATGGTGAAGCTGCAATCGCCATCAAGGCCAAGGGTATGGCGGTTTTCGCCATCCTTGAACTGCAGCGGCAGCACGCCCATTCCGACGAGGTTGGAACGGTGAATGCGCTCGAAGCTTTCGACAATAACGGATTTAACACCGAGAAGGTTAGTTCCCTTCGCGGCCCAGTCACGTGAAGAGCCTGTGCCATATTCCTTGCCACCAATAACAACAAGTGCAGTTCCATCTGCCTTGTGCTTCATGGCTACATCGTAAATCGGAAGTATTTCGGCGCCATATCGGCTCATGCCACCTTCGATTCCGGGCACCATTTCATTCTTGATTCTTATATTCGCAAATGTGCCGCGCATCATGACTTCGTGATGGCCGCGGCGGGCGCCGTAGCTGTTGAAGTCGGACTTGCTAACTTGATGTTCCATAAGCCATTTTCCGGCGGGGCTGTCTGCCTTGATGCTGTCGGCGGGGCTGATGTGGTCGGTGGTGATCGAATCGCCGAGGATCGCGAGCGGCTTTGCTTCGATGATGTCGGAAACCGGCGCCGGGGTCATTTCCAGACCTTCGAAATAGGGCGGGTTGGCGACATAGGTGCTGCCTGCGCGCCACTGATAGGTTTCCGAACCTTCGACGTTGATCTTCTGCCAATGTTCGTCGCCCTTATAGACGTTGGCATAGCGCGCCTCGAACATTTCGCGGCTGATATTCGCGGTCATCAAATCGTGGATTTCGGCGTTGGAGGGCCAGATATCCTTAAGGAAGACATCATTGCCGGCCTTGTCCTGCCCGATCGGGGTGGTGGTGAAATCCTCGGTCACCGTGCCCTTCAGCGCATAGGCGACGACCAGCGGCGGCGAAGCGAGGAAGTTGGCGCGCACATCGGGTGACACGCGACCTTCAAAGTTGCGGTTGCCCGAAAGGACAGACGCGGCAACAATGTCATTGCCGTTGATCGCCTTCGAAATCGGCTCTGCCAGCGGGCCGCTATTGCCGATGCAGGTGGTGCAGCCATAGCCTACCAGGTTGAAACCGATCGCGTCCAGATGTTCCTGCAGGCCCGCCTTCACCAGATAGTCGGTGACGACCTGGCTGCCCGGCGCAAGGCTGGTCTTCACCCAGGGCTTGGGCTTCAAACCGCGCTCATTCGCCTTTTTCGCAACAAGGCCCGCGGCAACCAATACGCCGGGGTTGGAGGTGTTGGTGCAGCTGGTGATTGCTGCGATCACAACATCGCCATCGCCGATATCATGGGCTTTGCCTTCCACCGCAACGCGCTTGAAACCTTCATGCTTGTAAACTTCGGCAAGATCCTTGTTGAACACATCGTCGACGTTCGAGAGCACAACCTTGTCCTGCGGGCGCTTCGGCCCGGCAAGGCTGGGCTGCACGGTCGACATGTCGAGTTCAAGCGTTGAGGTGAACACCGGCTCGACCGACGGATCGATCCAGAAACCCTGTTCCTTGGCATAAGCCTCGGCCAGCGCAATCGCCTCTTCGCTGCGGCCGGTAAGGCGCATATAATCGAGTGTCTTGTCGTCAATGCCGAAAAAGCCGCAGGTCGCGCCATATTCGGGCGCCATATTGGCCAGCGTCGCACGGTCGGCGAGTGTCAGCGAGGCAAGGCCCGGGCCATAATATTCGACGAAGCGGCCCACCACGCCATGCGCGCGCAACATCTGGGTCGCGGTCAACACAAGGTCGGTCGCGGTGATGCCTTCGGGCAGCGAACCGGTCAATTTGAAACCGACCACTTCGGGGATCAGCATTGATACCGGCTGGCCCAGCATCGCGGCCTCTGCCTCGATGCCGCCCACGCCCCAGCCCAGAACGCCCAGGCCGTTGATCATCGTGGTGTGGCTGTCGGTGCCGACGCAGGTATCGGGATAAGCGACGGTCGTGCCATCGGCATCGGTTGAGGTCCACACCGCCTGTGCGATATGTTCAAGGTTCACCTGGTGGCAGATGCCCGTGCCCGGGGGAACCGCCTTGAAATTGTCGAGGCTCTTCGATCCCCATTTCAGAAAGTCATAACGCTCGCCATTGCGATAATATTCGATTTCGACATTCTGCTCGAACGCCTTGGGGTGGCCGAATTCGTCAACCATCACCGAGTGGTCGATGACCAAGTGGACGGGAACGAGCGGGTTGATCTTGCTGGTATCGCCGCCCAGCTTTGCAATCGCATCGCGCATCGCGGCCAGATCGACCACGCAAGGCACGCCGGTGAAATCCTGCAACAGCACGCGCGCGGGGCGATACTGGATTTCATTCTGGCTTTCGCTTGGGTTTTTCTGCCAATCGACCAGTGCCTGTGCATCGGCGGTCGAAACGGTGAAACCGCCATCTTCAAAGCGCAGCAGATTTTCGAGCAACACCTTCATGCTGAAAGGCAGGCGCGAAACATCGCCCAGCTTTGCCGCCGCTTTTTTCAAGGAATAATAGGCATAGCTTTTGCCGCCCACATCCAATGTGGAGCGGGTGCCCAGTGAGTCTTGTCCAACGGCGGTCATGGTAATTACCCCTTCTGTGTTCGGTGCCCATGCGCGGGATTGGGGAAGACGCTCAACGAACGCAATCACCGTTCGCCCTCAGCTTGTCGCAGGGTCTTGTCGAAAGGTGTCCGCTGACCATCAAACCAGCGCAGAAGCGGGAGATTCGATTATCGCGCGCGGCCTAGCGGAAGTGCGGGTTTGGAGCAAGAGGGGGAGGGGCGTTAGGTTGCAACACTTCTCTCCTTTAGGGGAGTTGAGCGGGTGAGGGAGTTCGGCCTTTGCCGCACTAACCCCTCTCCGCTGCGACTATGCAGCAAGCTGCCAAGTCTCGCACCTCTCCCCTGAAGGAGAGAGGGGGAGTTATCCTTTAAACGCAGTTGAGAGGGCGGCGGCGATCGTTGCGATCACGACGTCGACATTCTGCATCACATCGCGGTTGGCAAATCGAAGCACCCGATAGCCTCGATCTTCAAGATAGCGCGTGCGATCGGCATCGTAGCTTTGCTGGCTCGCATGCGTGTCGCCATCCAGTTCGATGACGAGCATCATCGGCGTCCTGCAGGCGAAGTCGGCGATGTAAGTTCCAATCACCGCCTGCCGGCGAAACTTTGCGCCGCCCAATTGGTCGGCCTTCAGATATGCCCATAATCGGCGCTCGGGCGGCGTTGCGTCGCGTCGCATCTGTTTGGCCCGACTAATCAGCTTTTGGCTGCGCAAACCCTCTCTCCTTCAGGGGAGAGGTACGAAGTCTTATTGCCAAAGGCAATTAGACGCAGTGGAGAGGGGGAAGGAGAGCATGAAGTTGCATTCTTAAACCACTGTCCTACATATAACCATATAGGTTATCTGTGATTCGTTTCGTTAACCTCGAAAGGAATCGCCCCCATGCCCGTCGTTGACCCTACCTATCCCGATCCGTATCATCGCATCTGGGGCAACCGCTGATGGCGCGGCGTCGCAAGCCGGCGGATGATCTGGCCGCTGCCTCTGCCAATCCGGCGCAGCATATTCCCGCAGGGCCGATCAAGGCGGACATTGCGACGATGATGCCGCGTTACCGCGCGCGGCATGATGGCTGGAACCAGCAACGCTTGCAGCGCTTTCTGGATGTGTTGGCGCATAGCGGCTGTGTTGAGGATGCGTGCCGATGTGCGGGCATGTCTGATGTGGCGCCTTATCGGGCCAAGAAGAAATATCCCCTCTTTGCCGCGGCGTGGGAGGATGCGCTCGAACGGTCGCGGCAGGGGTTGATCGCCATTGCCTGGCAGCGCGCGGTTGAGGGGCGTGAGACGATCATCATCCGCAAGGGGGAGGAATATGAACGCAAGATCCAGCCATCGGATGCGATGCTTGGCCTGTTGATCAAGCGCGGCGATCTATCGGGCGGGGCACCGGCGGAAAAATCGGACGATGTGCTGACTTATGAAGAATGGAAGGACGGCTGGACCTTCAAGAAACATGGCGGCAAATGGAAA
>JAJTFR010000025.1:0-5480 GCA_021298455.1 Sphingomonadales bacterium
GGCGCACGAATGGTGCCGTTCGCAGGCTATGCGATGCCGATCCAGTATGAAGGCATTATGGCCGAACATCTTTGGACGCGCGAACATGCAGGGCTGTTCGACGTGTCGCATATGGGGCAGCTTATCCTTTCCGGTGACGATGTGGCTGGCGCTTTGGAAAAGCTGGTTCCAGGTGATGTTTCTGCGCTTAAGGAAGGGCGGATGCGCTATTCCTTGCTGCTTGCCGAAGATGGCGGCGTGCTCGATGACCTGATGGTCACGGCAACTCCCACCGGCCTCTACGTGGTCGTCAATGGCGCGGTAAAGCATCAGGACATCGCATACCTGCGAGCTAACCTGCCGGACAGCATAGCGATCAACCATCTTGAAGACCGCGCACTGCTCGCGCTGCAGGGTCCCAAAGCCGTTGCCGCGATTTCGCGGATCGTGCCCGGCGTCGACCAGCTTTATTTCATGGAGGCCGACCTGTTCCTATGGGGTGAAATACCGCTCTGGATCAGTCGCTCGGGCTATACTGGCGAGGATGGCGTCGAGATTTCTGTTGCTGCAGAGCATGTCGAGGAGCTCGCGGATGCGCTCAGCGCCCAGATGGAAGTCAAGCCCATCGGATTGGGCGCGCGTGATTCGCTGCGGATGGAGGCGGGCTTGCCGCTGTATGGCCATGATATGGACCCGACCACCGATCCGGTTGAGGGCAATGCCAGCTTTGCCGTATCAAAACGCCGCCGTCAGGAAGGCGGCTTTAATGGCGCGGAGCCTATTCTGAAGGCGCTGTCCGAAGGGCCTAAACGCAAGCTGGTCGGCTTTTCCGTGGAGGGCAAGATGCCGGTGCGCGAAGGCGCGCCGATTTTTGCCGGCGACACGCAAGTGGGCGTCGTGACGTCCGGCGGCTTTGCCCCCAGTGCCGGTGCACCGATCGCTATGGGCTATGTTGCTGCTGGTCATAACCGCATTGGAACGGCGCTGGAGGCCGAGGTGCGCGGTAAGCGCGTGCCGCTCACGGTCGCGCAAATGCCATTCATTCCCCATCGCTATCACCGGAAAGGAGCCCCAAAATGACTCGTTATTTTACCGACGAACATGAATGGATTGAAGTTGAAGGTACCAACGCGACAGTTGGTATTACCGACTATGCACAAAGCCAGTTGGGCGACATCGTGTTTGCCGAAGTGCCTGCTGTCGGCGCAGAGTTGAGCAAAGGCGGCGATGCGGCGGTTGTGGAGTCGGTGAAGGCCGCGTCGGATGTTTATGCGCCGGTTTCGGGCACCGTGACCGAAGGCAATGATGCGTTGGCCGATGATCCGGCGCTGGTGAACAGCGATCCTGAAGGCGCTGGCTGGTTCTTCAAGATAGAGCTTAGCGATCCGTCGGAACTCGACGGGCTGATGGATGCGGCTGCCTATAAGGTATTTGTGGACTCGCTTTGATCAATCCCCCTCCCGCTTGCGGGAGGGGTAGGGGAGGGTCAGTCCGGGCCATTCCTTCCCTAGATTTTCGGCCTACCCCAGCCCCTCTGGCAAGCCGGAGGGCGGAAGGATTAGGAAATGCGCTACCTACCCCTGACAGATACCGACCGGCAGTCGATGCTCGCCACCATCGGCGCTGCGACCATAGATGACTTGTTTGCGGACGTCCCTGAAGAGGCGCGTCTGGATGGACCGATTGCAGGCCTGCCGATGCACGCCAGCGAAATGGCGGTTGAACGGCATTTCTCGGCGCTTGCACGGCGCAACATGGCGGCCGGGCATCATCCCTTCTTCTTGGGAGCAGGGGCGTATAAACATCATGTGCCGGCGAGTGTCGATCACCTGATCCAGCGCGGTGAATTTCTCACGGCCTATACGCCATACCAGCCGGAAATCGCACAGGGCACGCTGCAGATGCTCTTCGAATTCCAGACGCAGGTCGCGCGGCTTTTTGGTTGCGATGTGGCCAATGCGTCGATGTATGATGGCTCGACTGCCTGCTGGGAAGCGATCGGCATGGCGGGACGCATTACCAAACGCAGCAAGGCTGTCCTTTCGTCCGGATTGCACCCGCATTATGTCAGCGTTGCGCAGACAATGGCACATTTCACCGGCGATACGCTGGACACTGCGTTGCCCAATTTCGAAAGCACCGACACTGCACGCCTGATCGCAGCGATCGATGGCGAAACAAGCTGTGTCGTGTTGCAGTATCCGGACATTTTGGGGCGTATCGAGGATCTGTCGGTTATCGCCCAAAAGGCGCATGAACATGGCGCATTGCTGATAGCCGTTGTGACCGAGCCTGTGGCATTGGGAGCCATCCGCGCACCGGGCGAAATGGGTGCCGACATTGTGGTGGGTGAGGGGCAGTCGCTGGGCGTCGGCCTACAATTTGGTGGCCCTTATGTCGGCCTCTTTGCCTGCAAAGAAAAATTCGTTCGGCAAATGCCGGGCAGGCTGTGCGGTGAGACAGTGGATGCCGAGGGCAAGCGCGGTTTCGTGCTGACGCTTTCTACCCGTGAGCAACATATTCGCCGCGAAAAGGCGACGAGTAATATCTGCACAAATTCAGGACTTTGTGCGCTAGCCTTCAGTATTCATATGAGCTTGCTTGGAGAGCGTGGCTTGCGCGATCTTGCCGCATTGAACCATGCGCGCGCGGTGCAGGCTGCCGACCGGATGTCCCGCATCCCCGGCGTTAGCTTGGTAAATGACAGCTTCTTCAATGAATTCACATTGAAACTGCCGGTTAATGCGCGCGATGTCGTCCACACGGACAAGGTGCTGGGGGGCGTCTCGCTTGGCCGACTTTATCCGGGCGTGAGCGGGCTTGAAAAGGGGCTTGTTATCGCGGTTACCGAAGTTGTGAGCGAAGAGGATATTGAGACATTGGCGACCGCGCTTCAAAGGGCGCTTGCTGAAGGAGTTCAGGCATGAGCACGATCAACCAGAGCGGATGGCGCCCCGAAATGGGTGCAAATGATAGTATAGCGACCGCGACCTTTACCGGTAATCGTGCGCTGATGCTCGAAGAGGCGCTGATTTTCGAGATCGGCGACGGCGGCACAACCGGTGTCGATATAGAGGCCGTGCCCAAGGTCGCATCGCGCCTTGGTGGGCTGGAGCGCAATCGCGAAATCGGTTTGCCGGGATTGTCTGAACCCGAAGCGGTACGCCACTACACGCGCCTGTCGCGGCAGAATTATGCCATCGATCTCGGCCTTTTCCCCTTGGGTTCGTGCACGATGAAACACAATCCGCGCCTGAATGAAAAAGTCGCGCGGATGGCAGGCTTTGCCGATGTACACCCACTTCAGCCGCAGGAAACGGTGCAGGGTGCGCTTGCCGTCATTCAGGAAATTGCGGTGTGGCTGATTAAGCTGACCGGGATGTATGGTGTCGCTATGGCGCCCAAGGCGGGTGCGCATGGTGAATTGTGCGGCATCCTGTGCATCAAGGCAGCGCTCGAAGCGCGCGGCGAAGACCGACCGGTCATCCTTGTTCCCGAATCGGCGCATGGCACCAATCCCGCAACGGCGGCCTTTGCTGGCTTCAAGGTCGAGAATATTCCGGCAACCACCCAAGGCCGCGTCGATCTGGAAGCGCTCAAGGCGCGGCTGGGCCCTGACGTGGCCGGGGTGATGATTACCAACCCGAATACCTGCGGCCTGTTTGAGCGCGATATGCGCCGTATTTCGGATGCGGTCCACGCGGCCGGAGGCTATGTTTATTGCGATGGCGCAAACTTCAATGCCATTGTCGGGAAGGTCCGCCCGGGTGATCTCGGCATCGACGCGATGCACATCAACTTGCACAAGACCTTCTCTACCCCGCATGGTGGGGGCGGCCCAGGTTCTGGTCCCGTGGTGCTTTCGGAAGCGCTGGCACCGTTTGGACCGATCCCGTTCGTTGCAAAAATGTCCGACGGCAGTTTCAAGCTGGTAGAAGAGGAGTCGGCGAGCGACATGCACCCGCGAACTTTCGGCCGCATGACTGCGTTCCACGGCCAAATGGGCATGTTCACCCGCGCGCTCTCTTACATTCTCAGTCACGGTGCCGACGGGCTGAAACAGGTTGCTGAGGATGCAGTGCTGAACGCCAATTATGTTTTGCGCAGTCTGGAAGGTACGCTGGAAGCACCCTTTGGTGCGTCGGGGCCCTGCATGCATGAGGCACTGTTCACCGACAATGGCTTGGCTGAAGGTTTCACGACGCTGGACGTGGCCAAAGGACTGATCGATGAGGGATACCATCCGATGACTGTGTATTTCCCGCTCGTCGTCCATGGTGCGATGCTGGTCGAACCGACCGAGACCGAGAGGGCCGCGCGCAAGCCCATGCTCGTCTGGAAAGAGCCTGAACTCGCGGTTGCCGCAGAGTGACCGAAAGACCGCAACCCTTCATCCTTGAAGCAGGCGGCGAGGCGAAACGCATCGCCCCGGCAACGCAGCGCAACCGTGAGGCAATAGCGTCAGTTTTGCGGGATATCCTTCCTGAAAAGGGCGTTGTGCTCGAAGTGGCGAGCGGGACGGGCGAGCATGTTGTCCATTTCGCGGCCGCCTTTCCCGATCTGACTTGGCAACCAAGTGACTATGACCCGGCGGGCCTTGCGTCGATTGGGGCGTGGTCTAGTGAGAGCGGTTTGCCCAATATTCTGTCACCGCTTCGGATTGACGCCAGTGCAGCAGATTGGCCAATGACGCGCGCTGAAGCCATCATCTGCATTAACATGGCCCATATCGCACCATGGGAAGCGAGCGAGGGCCTGTTTGCCGGTGCTGCGCGATTGTTGGCACCTGGCGCGCCGCTTTATCTTTACGGCCCTTATCGTGAGGCTGGCATTGCAACCGCCGAAAGCAACGAGGCCTTCGACGTTAGCTTGAAGGCGCGCAATCCGGCTTGGGGGCTTCGCTCTGTTGAGCAGATGAACGCCCTTGCTGCGCATTCCGGTTTTGCTCTTGAAGCGCGTGTGGAGATGCCGGCTAATAATTTATCATTGTTTTACAAAAGACTTGCGGACTAACCCCTTCCGAAGTTCAACTCACGGAAGGAATATCACATGAATCCTCGCGCAATGATCCAGACGATGATTTCGCTTGCTTCGGCCTCGCTTGGCCTTGTCGCGGCCCTCGCTTGGAATGAGGCAATCAAGGCGCTGCTCGCCGAAATGCATCTCGGTGATAGCCTTGGTGGTCTTTTTGCCTATGCCGCGGTCGCCACGCTGATTGCAGTGGTCGTGCTGGTGTGGCTCGGTAAGATCGCCTCACGCATCGGCGGTGAAGCCGCGTTTGAGCGCGAGGCCGAAGGCTGATCCCGAACCGGTATGCGATCAGCTCTGCGGCTTTGCCTCTTCCGATGCGGTCTTAGTGGGAGCGACAAAGGGCTGATCGTAATTTTCAGGCGTGATGTCGATCCGTTCGATCCGCGGAATCGGTGAACGCTGGCGGATACGGGTTCCAGTTACTTCGTCCATGTAGCGGGCGGTGAAGGTATAGCGTTCGATCATGTAAA
>JAJTFR010000025.1:5495-20120 GCA_021298455.1 Sphingomonadales bacterium
TGTAAAATCCGGGGGCGGCGGCATCGCCCTTGGATTTCAGTGGCGCATAAATGCGTGATGCGATTGAATCGATCACCAGTTTCGACCAGCGGCTATTGCCCGAAGAACGGAGCACCTCGGCATCACTGACAAGGCCGTTGGCATTGACCCAGAAGCCGACATCGATCCAGCGATCTTCAATATTGCCTTGGCTGATTGCCAGCACATTGCCGCTTTTTTGGTCGAGGCCTGCGGTATCGGGCAGTTTGATCGGTTCCGCCGACAACAGGATCGGTCGATTGGCACCTCCGCGATCAGCAAAACGCTTGACGATTGCCGCAGTGGAATCTGTGTTGCCGGCCTTGCGGTCGAGACGCGCGAGGGTGACAGCAGCGACTAGTCCGAAATCTTCGGCGCCTGCTGGCGGGCCATCGGCCATTTTCTGAAGGCCATCCAGCGCCTTGTCCATATCGGCCTTGTAATTGCTTTCATCGGCAACGGCATATTCAAGCAAGTAACGCCGCAGGTCGGCATAGGTGCCCACACGAGCTTGCCCTGCCTTGAAGGCCTTTTCGGCGACATCGCGGTAGATGCGGATTGCTTCCCGCGGGTATCCAAGCTTGGCGCGGCTGTCACCGACCTCGATCTGGGCAACCATTGCGCGCGGATCGCCTTCGGTCAGGCCCTCGCGCAGCGTGTCGCGCATGTCGAGAACGGCGAGGCGGAATTGATCCGCTTCGCCAAGATGCTCCGAAATGCGGCTGGAGGCGCGGAAGAGATCCGACACCTCGATGGGATACTGCCCGCCATGCTTGCGATTGCGGCCGACCGTCTTGTTGATGGTGGTCTTGGCATCGCGATAATCGCCGGTGATGAACTGATTCTCCGCATGGGCGAGCGCTGCACGGATTTCCTGATCTGGCGGACAGCCGCGCGCGATACAATCCTGCCATGCCCTTTCAGTGTCTTTCAACGACTGTCCGATGACGACAATTTCGCGGTTGGCGGGCGCATCTTCTGCAATGGCAGCGGTGGTCAGCAGAGCAGCCGAAAGGCTCAGGGCAATGCGCAGCAACATGGAAATTCCTTTCGCGAAACGGGAGAGGGCAGGTCTGATCAGCATTTTGCATCGCGGCTATGCGCTTGCAAACACTGGCTCGATAAACGAGGCAGACCATCCTGCCAACTGCAACCGGCAAATGGCACCTAAATTCGGTAGGTCCTGCGGATTGTTGCCGTTCCGGCAACGCTCTCAATTTTAAGCGTACGCTTAACATTGCATTGACTCGGCCGGATAACTCATCCCAATTAAACGGGTCGGGGTTGAACAAGGCTCGGGCTTTCTGGGGAGAGGATTAATAATGGCCGACGTTTCGGATCTGCTGACCTTTGATGAATTTTTGATGCATTGGGGTGACGAACGCGGTGGCCGACTGGCGATGCGCGAGGAGGATCGGGCGTACAATCATGCCGAGCTTGAAGAGCGGACGGCGCGTGTTGCGACCGCACTGCTGGCAATGGGTCTTCAGAAAGGTGATCGCATCGCTTGGATCGGCAAAAACAGCGATCTTTATTTCACCCTGTTTTACGGTGCAGCGCGGATTGGCGTAGTGATGGCACCGATCGGCTGGCGGCTCGCTGCGCCCGAATGGGCTTTCATTCTCAACGATACCCAAGCCAAAATGCTGTTTTTTGGTCCCGGTTTCGAAAGTGCGGGCACTGCCTTGGACGGACTTGTTGAGCATATCGAGCGGGTCATTCCCGCTGATGAAGCGCGAGCGCTTATTGAAAATACAGCGCGTGCGCCATTCGAAGCGTCCGGTCCAGACGATGCGGTGCTGCAACTTTATACGTCGGGTACGACGGGCAACCCCAAGGGTGCTGTGCTGACCAACCGTAATATGTTTGCACTGCGTAAGCAGGCCCATGATGCCGAACTTGCCTATACCAAATGGGCAGATGACGAGGTTGTGCTGGTTGCGATGCCCTGTGCGCATATCGGCGGTACCGGGCTTGGAGTCATGGCGATCGCGTCAGGCCTTCCCGCCTATATCCTAGGCGAATTCACCCCCGACGGATTTTTTGATGCGGTTGAAGCGGGCGGCGTGACCAGGCTCTTTATCGTTCCCGCTGCGCTCCATATTCTGCTGCAGCATCCGCGCTGCCCGACCGTTGATTTCAGCCGACTGAAATACATCCTTTATGGCGCAGCGCCGATCCCGCTTGAACTGCTGCGCCAGTGCATATTGATGTTTAAATGCGAATTCATCCAGGCCTATGGGATGACGGAGACGACGGGCACGATCGTGATGCTGCCGCCCGAAGATCATGATCCAAATGGCAATGCGCGGATGCGCAGCGCCGGCAAGGCGCTGCCCGGCGTCGAACTGAAGATTGTCGATACCGCCGGCAATGAAATGCCGGCAGGCGAGGTAGGCGAACTGTGGACCCGTTCGTCGAACAATATGGCAGGGTATTGGAACCTGCCCGATGCCACCGAAAAGACAATTGCAGAGGGTGGCTGGATCAAGACCGGCGACGCGGGCTATTTGGACGAGGATGGCTATCTTTACATCCATGACCGAGTGAAGGACATGATCATCTCCGGTGGGGAGAATGTCTATCCGGCCGAGGTGGAAAGCGCAATTTACGGCCACCCCGACGTTCTGGAGGTAGCAGTGATCGGTGTTCCTGATCCGAAATGGGGCGAGGCGGTCAAGGCCGTTTGCGTGCCCAAACCCGGCGCAACGATCGACCCCGACAGCATTATTAACTGGTCACGCGAACGCATTGCCGGGTTCAAGGTGCCGAAGTCGATCGATGTGATTCCGGCACTGCCGCGCAACGCATCAGGAAAGATCCTGCGTAAGGATTTGCGGGCACCCTATTGGGAAGGGTATGAACGTCAGGTCAATTGACGCTCATCTGGCGGCCAGCGCCTCAAATGCCGGGGCTGCCAGTTCCTTGCGGCAGATTAGAAGGTCGGGAAGATAGGGATCGGCATTGTTGTAGCGCAGCGGCGATCCATCGACGCGACTGACATGGAGCCCTGCTGCAGCCGCAACAGCGACTGGAGCGCAATTGTCCCATTCATATTGGCCGCCGGTGTGCAGATAGATGTCGGCTTCGCCGCGCACGACGGCCATTGCCTTTGCACCTGCCGACCCCATGGGCAGCAATTCGGCGCCCATATACTCGGCGACGGCCACTGCTTCGGCTGCCGGGCGGGTGCGACTGACCAGCATTTTCAGCGGCCGATTGGCCGGTTGCAGCAACATTGGTGTCAGCGGCGATAGCGTGGTACCAAGACCGGGCAGGGCAACAGCGCCAAGGCTGGCCTCGCCATTCACGGCAAGGCCGACATGCACCGCCCAATCGCTGCGGCCTTCGCCATATTCACGGGTTCCATCTAGTGGGTCGATGATCCATACGCGGCTGGCCGATAGCCGGGCCGGACTATCCTTTTCTTCCTCACAAAGGATCGCGTCGTCGCGTCGTCGCATCCGCAACATGCCCATCAGAAAATCATTGGCGACACGGTCGCCCTCGGCTCCTAATTCTTTGCCCGACAGCCCGCTGGTTTGCTGCAGTATAAGGAGCATTCGGCCTGCCTCTTCAGCAAGGAAATGCGCGAACTCTGCGTCGGTCACAGGTCTGGGCTCCAGACTCCGAGGAGTTTTTGCACGATCATTTCGGCCGCATCCTCCGGGCTCATCTTTGTGGTGTCGATGTGGATATCCGGATTGATCGGGGCTTCATAGGGGCTGTCAATCCCGGTGAAGTTTTTCAGCGCCCCCGAACGCGCCTTTTTGTAAAGCCCTTTCACATCGCGCGATTCAGCCACTTCAAGCGGAGTGTCGACGAAAATTTCCGCAAATTCGCCGTTCGGAAGCATCGCCCGCACCATTTCGCGTTCCGCCCGGAAAGGCGAGATGAATGCAGTGAGAACAATCAACCCGGCATCGGTCATCAGTTTGGCGACTTCGCCAACGCGGCGGATATTCTCGATGCGGTCGGCGTCGGTGAAACCAAGGTCCTTGTTCAAGCCATGGCGGATATTGTCGCCATCAAGCAGGAAGCTATGCTTGCCGAGAGCATAAAGCTTTTTCTCGACAAGGTTGGCAATTGTCGATTTGCCCGAACCTGAAAGGCCGGTGAACCAGAGCAGGCGGGACTGCTGCCCCTTTTGCCGTGCATGGGCATCGCGGTCGATATCGATCGCCTGCCAATGGATGTTCTCGGCGCGACGCAACGAGAAATTGAGCATGCCTGCGGCTACCGTCGCATTGGTAAGTTTGTCGATCAGGATGAAACCGCCCAGCGTGCGATTGTCGCTATAGGGTTCAAACACCAATTGCCGTTCGGTGGTGACTACAGCCACGCCAATGGCATTCAGTTCGAGCGTCTTTGCCGCCAACTGCTCGTCAGAACTACCGACGGCATTGACGTTCACCTGATATTTCGGTTGCTGGACGGTTGCCGAAACCATTTGCGTACCAAGCTTTAGCCAATATGCCCGGCCCGGGATCATCGGCTCGTCCGCCATCCAGACTAGATTGGCCTCGAATTGATCGGCCGTTTGCGGCGGAGCGTCGGCAGCGGCAATGACATTGCCGCGCGAACAATCAACTTCATCGGCAAGGCAAATCGTTACCGACTGGCCGGCGACTGCCTCGTCCAGATCGCCGTCAAGGGTAACAATGCGGCTGACGCTGCTGGTCTTCCCCGATGGCAATATGCGCACCGCATCGCCTTTGCGGATCGTGCCGCTCGCGATCTGGCCGGCAAAGCCGCGGAAATCCAGATTGGGGCGATTGACCCATTGTACCGGCAGGCGAAACGGACTGGCCTGTTCGCCGTCATTGTCGAGTTCGACCGTTTCCAGATGGTCGATCAGCGAAGGGCCCTGATACCAGGGCATGTTCGGCGATGCTGAGGTGATATTATCGCCCTTGAACCCCGAAATCGGGATGGCTGTAAATTCGGTGATGCCAATCGATCCGGCAAAACTGCGGTAATCGCTGACGATCTGGTCGAAAACGGGCTGCCCATAATCGACAAGGTCCATCTTGTTGACGGCCAGCAAGATGTTGCGGATGCCGAGCAGTTTGCACAAATAGCTGTGCCGCCGTGTTTGAGGCAGCACGCCCTTGCGCGCGTCAATTAGAATTACGGCGAGGTCGGCGGTCGAGGCCCCCGTCACCATGTTGCGGGTATATTGTTCATGTCCCGGGCAATCGGCGACAATGAACTTGCGTTTTTCGGTGGTGAAAAAGCGGTAGGCCACATCGATGGTGATGCCCTGTTCGCGCTCCGCAGCGAGGCCATCGACCAGCAAGGCAAAGTCAATTTCGTCGCCTTGCGTGCCGACGCGCTTGCTGTCGCTTTCGAGATTTGCGAGTTGATCCTCGAAGATCATTTTGCTGTCATATAGCAGCCGACCGATTAGCGTGGACTTGCCATCATCAACGCTGCCGCAAGTGATGAAGCGGAGCATCGACTTGTGTTGGTGCTGTTCAAGATAGGCTTCGATATCTTCAGCTATCAAGGCATCGGTTTCGTAAACAGGGCGGGTCATCAGAAATAGCCCTCCTGCTTCTTGATCTCCATCGTCGCAGATTGATCCTTGTCGACGGCGCGGCCTTGCCGTTCGGATGTCGTCGTCAGCAGCATTTCCTGGATGATCTCGGGCAGGGTGGCTGCTTCACTTGGCACGGCACCCGTCAGCGGATAGCAGCCCAGCGTGCGGAAACGCACTGATTGCTCGACCAGCGTTTCGCCCGGGAGCAGCGGCATGCGATCATCATCGACAACCAGAAGCAATCCGTCGCGCTCGACCGTAGGCCGCGTCGCCGCATAATAAAGCGGTACGATCTCGATACCTTCGGCCAATATATACTGCCAGATATCGAGTTCCGTCCAATTCGACAGCGGGAAAACGCGGATGCTTTCACCCTTTTTCTTGCGCGCGTTGTAGAGGTTCCACAATTCGGGGCGTTGGTTTTTGGGGTCCCAGTTGTGCGTTGCTGTGCGGAAGGAGAAGATGCGCTCCTTGGCGCGACTTTTCTCTTCATCGCGCCGTCCGCCGCCAAAGGCAGCATCAAAACCGCCAGCGTCGAGCGCGGCTTTCAAAGCGTCGGTAAGCATCAGTTGCGAGTAAATCGGTGTCGGGCTGTTGATCGGATCAATACCTTGTGCCGCCGCCTCGGCATTGTGGTGGACAATGAGATTGAGACCATATTTCGCGGCTTGCCGGTCGCGCAGTTCGAGCAGGTCCCTGAAATCCCACCCGCTCGCGATATGAAGGAAGGGAAAGGGCGGGGGCGCCGGATAAAAGGCCTTCAGCGCGATGTGGAGCATCACCGCCGAATCCTTGCCGACCGAATAGAGGAACACCGGACGCTCTGCCTCGGCCACAACTTCGCGCATGATGTGGATGGCTTCGGCTTCAAGCCGTTCGAGATGGGTCAATTTACGCGTCATGATGGCCTCAATTGGCCAAGCCGCGCTGAGGTGCAAGAAGTTATGACTTTGATGTGATCAAGCCCTGCTTTCGCCTCAACGCCCCACGCTAAAATAATCGAACCCTGCCTTGGCGCCTTCTTCGGGGCGGTAGATGTTGCGCAGGTCGACGAGAACATCGCCCGTCATTGCGGCCTTGAGCTTGGCAAGGTCAAGTGCGCGATAGGCATCCCATTCGGTGACAATGGCAATCGCATCGGCGCCTTGTGCTGCAGCATAGGCGCTTTCAGTCATGCTGACCTCGGGCATGGTCTTGGCAGCTTCCGCCATGCCTTCGGGATCATGCGCGCTGATCTTGGCGCCGGCATCGAGCAATGTCTGTACAATCGCGATCGACGGCGCATCGCGCATATCATCGGTATTGGGTTTGAAGGTGAGGCCCAGCAGCGCGACTTTCTTGCCGCGCGCATCACCGCCCAGCGCATTGACGATCTTGCGGCCCATGGCGCGCTTCCTCAAGTCATTTGCCTGCACCACCGCCTCTACAATCCGCACCGGCGTGTCATTGTCCTGCGCGGTCTTCAAAAGCGCGAGCGTATCCTTGGGGAAGCAACTGCCGCCATAGCCAGGCCCTGCATGCAGGAACTTTGCGCCAATGCGGCCATCCAGACCGATCCCGCGCGAGACATCCTGCACATCAGCGCCCAGTTTCTCGCACAGATCAGCCATTTCATTGATGAAGGTGATCTTCGTCGCCAAAAAGGCATTAGCGGCATATTTGATCAGTTCGGATGAGGCCCGGCTGGTGAACAGGATCGGCGATTCGTTCAAGAAAAGCGGACGGTAGACCGCGCGCATCACATCGCGCGCCCATTCGACATCGGTGCCGACAACGATCCGGTCAGGCCGTTTGAAATCGCCGATTGCCGCACCCTCGCGCAAGAATTCGGGGTTGGAGACGACTGCGAATTCAAGGTCAGGGCGCACCTCGCGGATGATCCGCTCCACCTCATCGCCTGTGCCGACGGGCACGGTCGATTTGGTGACGACCACCGTCTTGGGTTCGATCGCAGCGCCAATCTCTTTTGCCGCAGCATAGACATAGCTCAGATCGGCATGGCCATCGCCGCGGCGTGAAGGCGTGCCGACCGCAATGAACACCGCGTCGCAACCCTTGATCGCGCTGGCCAGTTCTGTCGAAAAACTCAAGCGCCCGGCATCGACATTACTCTTCACCAGTGCATCCAGCCCCGGCTCATAAATAGGCATCACATTGGCGTTCAGCCGGTCAATCTTGCCCTGATCCTTGTCAACACAGACAACATCATGACCAAAATCGGCAAAACAGGCCCCTGACACCAGACCAACATAGCCCGAGCCGATCATCGCGATTTTCATGGATGCTTCCCTGCAAGATATACTGAACCCGGCGTTTAGACGCTGCGGGAAAGTGCGGCAAGTGCGCTAGCTGGCCAGCCGTAGCGACGCGGTTTCGATGGCCATCACTGGCTGGTCGGGCCAGATGCCGCGCGTATCGTAAACCAGCTTGTCACGCCTTTCGGCCAGCGGAATTGCTTTGAACGCGTCATGATCGACCAGCGCGATCAGTATACCGCAGTCTTGCAATGCGCTGTCAATGTCGGTCAACTGTGCGCCTGAGCCTTCAAATTCAACCGGCAGGGCGGCTGCATAAGGTTCGACAATGCGGATTCGGGCGCCATATTTTTGCGCAAGCGCCGTCGCCACCTTCTTCGCCGGGCTCTCGCGGAAATCATCGATATTGGCCTTGAAAGCAAGGCCCAGCAGACCAATGGTCTTGGCAGGATTAGCCTCTATCAAGGCGCTGGCGCGTGCGATGACATGGCCAACCTTGCCGTCATTCACTTCCCGCGCAGTGCGGATCAGCGGGGTGTGGCCCGGGGCGCCATGGACGATGAACCACGGATCAACTGCGATGCAATGGCCGCCGACGCCCGGTCCGGGCTGTAATATGTTCACGCGCGGGTGCCGATTGGCGAGGCGGATCACTTCCCAGACATCCAGACCCATTTGGTCGGCAACGATCGACAGTTCGTTGGCAAAGGCAATGTTGACATCGCGAAAGGCGTTTTCGACCAGCTTGGTCATCTCTGCCGAACGGGCATCGGTAGTAACGCACTCGCCGCGCACGAACCGTTTGTAAAAGGTCAGCGCCTTGCGTGCGCAGCGCGGTGTGATGCCGCCGATCGAGCGGTCATTGGAAATCAGTTCTTCAAGGATCTTTCCGGGAAGGACGCGCTCTGGGCAATAAGCGATGGCGACATCGGGCGTATCCGCCGTGACGCCGGGAACCTTGAGGTCAGGCCGCAGCTTTGCGATCAGATCTTTCACCCGGTCGGTGGTGCCAACGGGGGAGGTGGATTCGACGATCACCGTATCGCCGGTTTTCAGCACGGCCGCGATGCTGGTGGCTGCGGCCAGAACATAGCTGATGTCGGGCGCATGATCATCGCCAAAGGGTGTCGGCACGGCTATGACAAATACATCCGCCGGTTCAACCATTGTGGATGCGCGTAGTAATTTGCGCTGGACGACGCCCTGCACCAGGCCATCCAGATCGACTTCCTCAATATGGATTTCGCCGCGGTTGATTGTATCGACTATATTGCTGCTCACATCGACGCCGAGAACCCGGCATCCCGATCTTGCTATGACAGCTGCGGTAGGCAGGCCGATATAGCCCAGCCCCATCACGCAAACATCGGGTTTCCTATCGACAAGCATTGGCCACCAATCCTGCTATTTTGTGCGCAGCCTGCCCGTCGCCGAACGGATTGTGCGCGCGCGCCATGTTTGAATATGCGGCTTCATCGTCGAGAAGCGTGAATATTTCGGAAATGATTCGGTTTTTGTCAGTGCCGACTAGCTTTGCGGTGCCTGCAGCGACGCCTTCGGGGCGTTCGGTTGTCTCGCGCATCACCAAAACGGGCTTGCCCAGTGCCGGGGCTTCTTCTTGCACACCGCCGCTATCGGACAGCATGATATGGCTGATCGAGAGCAAGCGTGCGAAATGTGGGTAATCCAGTGGTTCGATCATCGCAATGCGAGGGTGATTGCCAAGTTTGGCATCCATCACTTTGCGAACATTAGGATTCATATGCACCGGAAAGATGATCGCGACGTCATCGCGGGCCGCGATTTCGAGCAAGGCGGCAGCGATATCTTCCATGCCGTCGCCAAAATTCTCTCGCCTGTGGGTGGTGACGCCTATGATCCGTTTGCCCTCAAATCGCTCTTCTATCTCCGCCAGATCGCAAGCGAGGTCGGGTTGTCGCGCGATCTTGTCGGTGACCCAATACAAGGCGTCGATCACGCTATTGCCTGTGATGTGGATATTCTCCGGCGCCACTGCTTCGGCACGGAGCGCATCGGCGGATACATGGGTCGGCGCAAAATGCTGGTCAGCAATGGTGCCGATAATCTTGCGGTTCACCTCTTCGGGCCAGGGCTGATAGATATTGTGGCTGCGCAGGCCAGCCTCGACATGGCTGACCGGGATCTGGCGGTAATAGGCGGCAAGTGCCCCCACCATTGCGGTTGCCGTGTCGCCCTGAACTATCACGCGGGCAGGGCGTTCGATGTCCAGCACTGCACCGATGCCGGTCAGCAGCCGGGCCGTCAGCGCGTCCAGCGTCTGGTTGGGTGCCATGACGTCAAGGTCATGGTCAGGCTGGATTTCCCAAATATCGAGGACTTGATCGAGCATCTGCCTATGCTGCCCTGTGACCAACACCCGCGTCTGCACATCGCTGTGCTCTTGCAGTTTGTGGATCACCGGAAACAGCTTGATAGCCTCGGGACGGGTTCCGAATATGACAAGGATCTTGGGAAGTTCAGCCATGGGCAAACATTAGGCTTGCTGATCTTAAATTCATACTAAAGCGACGATTCAGTAACTGTAAAAGCTTTGCAGTGAAAAACATGCTGGAACCTGATTGTGCTATCGTCTAGCAGAACACCATATCATATACAGGAACGGATTGATGAAAAAGATCGCTTTGCCTTTGCTTGCTCTATCGCTTTTGGCTGGATGCGCCGGCTCGGGACAGCTTGGCGGGGCGTCGAACGTAACAGTATTGCAAGGCAGCGAATTGCCGGTGCCTGATCGTTCGGATCTTCTGGGTGAATCGCGGCCCTATCTTATTGGTCCGTTCGACAAGCTGATGATCGACGTTTTTGGCATCGAGGAACTGAGCAAGAAAGAGGTTCAGACCGACGCGAGTGGTCGCATATCCTTCCCTCTTGCCGGCATTATCGAGGCGGCCGGCCGCACGCCCGCCGAGGTAGAGGAAGAGATCGAAGCGCGGTTGCGTTCGCGCTATGTGCGGGATCCGCAAGTTACGGTGAATCTTAAGGAAACGGTCAGCCAGGTCATCACGGTGGACGGTCAGGTCAAGCGACCGGGCCTTTATCCGGTAATTGGCAAGATGACGCTGATGCGCGCGGTGGCGACCGCAGAAGGTACGGCGGAATTTGCAAAGTTGGAGGATGTGGTCATTTTTCGCACGGTCAAGGGCCAGCAACTGGCGGCGCTTTATGACCTGAAGGCGATACGCCGCGGCAATTATGGCGATCCTGAAGTTTTCGCCAATGACGTGATCGTTGTTGGTGATTCGCAGGCCCGCCGCCTGTTCCGCGATGCCCTGCAGGTCGTGCCTCTTTTGACGACGCCTTTGATCATCGCGTTGCAGAACAATAATTGATCGCAAGGAAAACAGTTCGCCGCACTTGGCGCTGACCATCAGCGTGCTGTCATCCTGCCACAATGGGGGTGATAGTTCCTATATAGTGCCGCTATGACTAGCGTTAATTATTTTCAATTTTGAATTAAATGCGCATGCCTCCGATCTAATGGGGGTTGGTTATGCGGGTATTGCGCCGATTGATATTGTGTAACTTGGGTTACCATAGCCGATCTAAACGTCGCGCGCGTCACGACGGGCGTCAGCATGTATCCGAATGTGTCGGTTGCGGCCGTGCCATGCGCAAAGACATGCGCCAAGGGTGGATGGCCGACTGAGCATTTTAGCCTGGCCGATGGCAGCGGGAGTCTGAACGGGCGGAAAAGGCCCGGCGCTGTCAAGGCGCCGGGCAGGATAGATGCTGTATAAAAACAAACATCATCGGGTAGGGCGCCCCCCTAGCACATTACAGGCGGCCGTCAAATTACTTCCAAAATGAGAATATTCCGCGGTTGAACAGGCGAGCGATGCGGCCAGGATGCGGCTATCGCCGAAGGCGCGACGGAAGGAAGTCGACTGCTAGCTTGATCAAATAGATGATCATCCACGTTCCCAGCATGTCACCGGCGAATATAGCGAAAATCGATGAGGCTGGCTCTGCGCCCAGACCGGTCAACCGAAGGCTTGCATAATAGAATAGCGCATTGCCGGCAGAGCAAGCAAAGGAAAGAGCCAATAATCGCAAAGGCGTCAAATTGGCGAGATTGGTCTGAAGCCTTGCGAGCCGTGACGCCACGGCGACGCCCAGTGGGCCGCCGATTGCAGTCGATGCGCTGACCAGATGTTCAACGTCATTTCCCGGTGCAATGTCATAGGCACCGGTAAAGACAAGCACGCATGCTGCCAGGAAAAGCGCGGGAACGATCCATGGGCCAACCATAAGATAGCCCAGTAAACGAATGAATGCGGGCAGGAAGAGGAGGCTGGCAAAGCCCCCAAAATGACCAATGTCGACTATTAGGTCGGAAACATGAAACAAGATGACATAAAGGACGGCAAACATCCCCGCGGTGGCAAAGGTTCGAAATTGCGGTTTATGCATCTGCTTAACCGAGAGCTGAAAACAGCTTCTCTGCCGACGGCGTAAAGGTCACCGCCCGCTTGCGACGATCTTCATCGGTCACGCGGACATCAACAAGCCCTTGGTTTTTTAGCGCCATCAACTGCCGGTAAGAGGTCGTGGCCGATTGCGCGCTTACCAGATCGTAAACATCCGCCACTGAAAGGCTCCCCTGTTGTTCCCACAACAGGCGCAGTTCGAAAAGCATGCGCTCTTCGTCTCCGGACAGTTCGGATAAAGGAGGCAGGCGGCGCAGACTGACAAGAAAGTTGATGAACCTTGGCATATTCCCCGCCACGAAATGGTTTTTTACTTAATCGGATTTCACCTTGCAGCAGGATTTATTCAAAACCAGCGGGATCATATCCACTTTGATTGTTTATACCTGCGCGCCACACGCATCTTGGATTTCGGCAGGTGACGCGAAGCCGAACTGGAGGGCGTCGCTAACGCCGACTTTTGTCATCCGGAACATAGGCAGGTGAATATGGCGGATGGCAAGTGCGATCGTGTAAACTTGCCGCACGACATATTTTCTGGAATGAATGCGCGAGAGTGGGGGAAAAGCAATGGCTGCGACTAATGACGCCATGCCCAAGCATCACGCGGCCACAGGAGGCGAAAAGAAAGTCATCCTGGCCTCGTCCTTGGGTACGGTTTTCGAATGGTATGATTTCTATCTTTATGGCCTTTTAGCCACTGTAATTTCTGCGCAGTTTTTCTCGGGCGTGAATGAAACGACCGGGTTCATCTTTGCGCTCGGCGCTTTTGCTGCGGGCTTTGCGGTGCGCCCCTTTGGCGCGCTGGTATTTGGACGCCTTGGCGACCTTGTCGGCCGCAAATATACCTTTCTGGTGACAATGGGCCTGATGGGCTTTGCGACCTTCACAGTCGGTATCCTGCCCAACTATGCCAGCATCGGCGTCGCTGCGCCGGTCATGCTCGTCCTCCTACGCTTGCTTCAAGGCTTGGCCCTGGGCGGTGAATATGGCGGTGCTGCCACCTATGTTGCAGAGCATGCGCCCAATCACAAACGCGGGCTTTACACCAGTTTCATCCAGACCACGGCCACGCTCGGCCTTTTCGCCGCGCTGCTTGTGGTGATCGGAACCCGGACGCTGATCGGCGAGGATGCTTTCAAGGATTGGGGCTGGCGCGTGCCGTTCCTTATTTCCGTGTTGCTTCTCGGCGTTTCGCTATGGATCCGCATGCAATTGCAGGAAAGCCCCGTCTTTCAAAAGATGAAAGAAGAGGGGACCTCTTCCAAAGCTCCGATTTCGGAGGCATTTGGTAACTGGAAAAACGGCCGCTTTGTCTTGATCGCTTTGCTTGGTGCCGTCGCCGGTCAAGCCGTCGTCTGGTATACGGGTCAGTTCTACGCGCTGTTCTTCCTTGAAAAAATGCTGATGGTCGATGGTGCGACCACCAACATCCTGATCGCAATTGCGCTGGCAATTGGCACGCCATTCTTCGTCTTTTTCGGCTGGCTGTCGGATAAGATTGGCCGCAAGCCGATCATCTTGGCGGGGTGCGCACTGGCGGCTTTTACCTATTTCCCGGCATTCCACGCCCTTACGGAAGCAGCCAACCCTGCGCTTGCTAAGGCACAGACAACTGCCCCGGTCAGCGTTGTCGTCAATGATAATGAATGTTCGGTCCAGTTTGACCCCGTTGGCAGGAACAAGTTTGACAGCAAGAGCTGCGATATTGCGAAATCCTTCCTCGCCAAGGGTGGGATCAGCTATAGCAAGGTTGAGGCACCCGCGGGCACTGTTGCCCAGATCCGCATCGGCAATACTGTTTTGATAGCGCCCGATCCGGCGAAGGTGAATGGCGATGAACGCAAGGCTGCGATCGCCAAATTCCAAGACGAGGCGAGAGCCGCACTCGCCAAAGCAGGATATCCTTCCAAGGCCAATCCGGATGAAATTAACACGCCGGTTGTCATCGCGATTCTGACATATTTGGTGCTGTTGGTGACCGCCGTTTACGGCCCGATTGCCGCGCTGCTCGTCGAACTCTTCCCGACGCGTATCCGATACACAGCAATGTCGCTGCCCTATCATATCGGCAATGGCTGGTTCGGCGGATTTCTGCCCACTACGGCCTTTGCGATGGTGGCTGCCACAGGGGACATTTATTATGGCCTTTGGTACCCGATCATCGTTGCAGGCGCGACGGTGGTTATTGGCCTGATGTTCCTGCCCGAAACATTCCGGCGCAATATCGACAGCTGATAAGGCCTAGATCGCTCAAAATCGGGCGACCGCGATGGTCTCCCGGTTTTTGCAGTGCTGTGCCTTGAGCGCGCCCCAGCGGATGGAAACGGACGGTCCCGATGGT
>JAJTFR010000177.1 GCA_021298455.1 Sphingomonadales bacterium
CCTGCCGGGTTGAGGGGAAATCGACCAAAGCTTGCACGCGCTGCGGCAGGGCTTGCTCGAAACTATTGCCTAGATCCTTCACCATCGAGGCTTCGACCATCGGGTCCTCACCCGCCGCCAATTTTGCGGCAGTAGACATAGACATCTGCCGCAACGTCCACAGTTCGGCGGTCAATTCGCCGATCAGGGTGCGCAATTCCGGATCGGGATCAGTCCCTGCCGCGTCGATCAGTGCGGTCATCAACACATGGCTCGACAAATAACGTTCAGGGCCAGACCGTTCGAGTGCCGGTTCAGCAGTAGCCTGCGACCAACCCTGCCCGCGCGTGCCGATAAGTGCCCATTCGGGCAGCAGCACATCGTCAAAAAACACTTCGTTGAAATGATGTTCGCCTGACATGTCGATAATCGGGCGAATGGTGACGCTAGGCGCATCCATCGGGATCAGGAATTGCGAAAGGCCGGCATTGCGTTCGCTGCCTTCCTCGCTGCGCACCAGCGCGAGCATGACATGACTGAGATGCGCACCCGAGGTCCAGATCTTCTGCCCCGAAATCCGCCAGCCTTCAGTCGTCAGCCGCGCCGTCGAGCGGACAGAGGCCAGATCCGATCCAGCGCCGGGTTCAGAAAGACCGATGCAGGCATATAGTTCACCGGCACACATTCCGGGCAGATAGCGTGCCTTGGCTTCGTCGCTGCCATAGCGCAGGATCAGCGGGGCTGTTTGCCGGTCGGCAATCCAATGTGCGCCCACCGGTGCCCCGGCAGCCAACAATTCTTCAATAACCACATAGCGTTCAAGCGGATGGCGATCATGCCCACCAACGTCTTTCGGCAAGGTCATGCCAAGAAAACCAGCTGCACCCAACGCCTTTGAAAAATCAGGGTCGCTGATCAACCAGCAATTGGGGACGCCGAGCTTTACGGCATGAGCGCCAAGAAAAGCGCGGATATCCGCCCGCAATGTGGTAACATCGCCCGGCAGATCGAAAGGGAATATAGTAAAGCTTTGTTGCATCAAGATCAGCCATGCCAGCGGCGCAGGGGCTGTGCAAGATGGTGAACTCGCATAATGCAAATGTGATACTAAGGAGAACCGATGCCGCATTCATCCAGCCCCGATATCGACGCCATTCGTGGCCTGATCGATGCACGGGGTGAACTGTCGCTTCGTGTCGTGCCCGGTGCACGCGTCGAACGCGCCGCTATCGAAAACGGAATGCTAAAGATCTGGACCCGCACCGCAGCCGAAGACGGCCGGGCAAACAGGGCCGTGCTTTTGCAAATTGCTGAGCTACTCGACCTGCCAATTCGCAATATTGAACTGTTGAGCGGCGCGACCAGCCGGCAAAAGCGGGTCGCTATCCGTCTCTAGTTGCGGTAGCTGGGATCGATCCGGTCTAGTTTGCGCAGCAAAGCAGGCCAAGCAAGCCCTTGCGCCAACATGGCCATACCGCCCGCAGGCGACTGGGTTTCGACTTTCCCTTCCACGCCCTGCGGCGGCGTGTGGAGGTTTTCACGACCGGCCGACAGCATCTTCACCTGTGCGTCACAGGCGCGTTCAAGGAAATAAAGCCGCAGGAAGCAGTCCGCGACACTTTGGCCGACCGCCAATGTGCCATGGTTGCGCAGGATCATCGCATGCTTGTCGCCAAGATCCTCTACCAACCGTTCGCGTTCATCAAGGTCGGTCGCGATGCCTTCATATTCGTGATAGGCAACATTGTGTTTCGCGATCATCGCGGTCTGTGTGTGCGGCAAAAGCCCCTCTGCCATCGCGCTGACGGCCTGACCCGCAGAGGTGTGCAGATGCATCACGGCATGGGCATCATCGCGCGCCATGTGGATGGCGCTGTGGATGGTGAAGCCAGCAGGGTTCACCGGATGCGCCGTCGGAACCACCGGCTGGCCTTCGACATCAATCTTGACCAACGACGAGGCAGTGATTTCCTCAAACATCATGTCATAGGGGTTGATCAGGAAATGATGTTCTGGCCCCGGCACGCGAGCGGAAAGATGGGTAAAGATCAGATCATCCCAGCCATAATAAGCAACCAGCCGGTAGGCAGCGGCAAGATCAACGCGCACCGCCCATTCTTCCTCGCTTACCGCGCCGCGAATATGGTCATCATTGGCAGCGTTCGCAGTGTTCATCATTACCGACATGTCTCTCTCCTGAGATTTCCCATCATCATTGACCGCTTTTGCAACGGTTTCAACGGATTTTCAAAAACCGATCAGTCCGCAAAAGGATCGCGCACCAAAATGGTATCCTCCCGCTCGGGCGAGGTACTGACCAGCGCCACAGGTGTTTCGATAAGCTCCTGGATACGCTGCACATATTTGATCGCCTGCGCTGGCAGATCGGCCCAGCTGCGTGCACCAGCAGTGGTTTCCTGCCAGCCGGGCATTTCTTCGTAAATCGGCTCGACATTCGCCTGATCGGCAGCATGGGCTGGCAGATAATCCAGTATTTTGCCGTTGAGACGGTAACCGGTGCAGATGCGGATTGTTTCAAACCCGTCGAGGACGTCAAGCTTCGTCAACGCAATACCCGTGACACCCGATACCGCGCAGCTCTGCCGCACGATCACCGCATCGAACCAACCACAGCGCCGCTTGCGCCCGGTGACGGTTCCGAATTCATGTCCACGTTCGCCAAGGCGTTGGCCGATTTCATCTTCCAACTCGGTCGGAAACGGCCCCGATCCGACGCGGGTGGTATAGGCCTTGACGATACCGAGAACGAAGCCCGTTGCATTGGGGCCCAGACCCGATCCAGATGCGGCAGTCCCGCTGACCGTGTTGGAGCTGGTGACAAAGGGATAGGTACCATGATCGACATCGAGAAGCACACCCTGTGCACCTTCAAACAATATGCGTGCACCTGCCTTGCGCACCTTTTTCAGGCGGCGCCATACAGGCTGGGCATATTGCAGTACAAAGGGCGCGATTTCGCGCAGGTCGCGGAGCAGGCGCTCACGATCAACTGGCGGCTCGCCAAAGCCTGCACGTAAAGCATCATGGTGGGCGCACAGGCGGTCCAGCTGCGCATCTAGCGCATCAAGATGCGCTAGATCGCAAACGCGGATCGCGCGGCGACCGACCTTGTCTTCATAGGCAGGGCCAATGCCCCGGCCCGTTGTTCCGATCTTGCCCGAACCAGCGGCGGTTTCGCGCAGCCCATCCAGATCGCGGTGGATTGGCAGGATCAGCGGGCAATTGTCTGCAATCGCAAAGTTTTCGGTGTTGATAGCAACGCCCTGCCCTTCAAGCTTTTCAATCTCGCTCTTCAGATGCCAAGGATCGAGGACCACGCCATTGCCAATAATTGATAGCGTGCCGGTTACGATACAATTTCTGCGAAGGGATTCGCCTTACGTCCCGTTATGAAAATGGACGCACCTCGTCCACCCAAAATAAGACGCGAAGGAATGATGATGCGAAACTGGATCGTGGCAGCGGCAAGCGTCGCAATCTTGGCAGGCGCAGTGCAAGCCCAGCGCGGCGGCGAGCGGTTGAGCAGAGAATGCCGCCAGCAAATTATCGAACTGTGCGGCCAGGAGCGCGGCAAATTACGCGAATGCCTGCGGGACAAGGCATCGGCATTGCCGGAAAACTGTTCGGCGGAAATTCGTGCCCGGGTTCAGGCGCGCATGGGTGACGGCCAAACAAACGCCCCCGCGCAGGACAGGCAGCGATTGGCCGCATTGGGCGGCGTCGAACTAAGCTATGGCGACAATCCGTTGCAACGGTTGGATTTCTACAAGGCCAAGACAGACAAGATCCGGGCACCGCTGATCGTCTTTGTCCATGGCGGCGGCTGGAAACGGGGCGATAAACGCAACGCCACCGGAAGCGACAAGATCACCCATTACACAGGACGCGGCTATCATTTCGCCTCCATCAATTATCGGCTCGTGCCCGCCGCCAGCGTTGAGCAGCAAGCGGCAGACGTGGCGGCCGCACTTGCCCATCTTTCGAAAAATGCTGTGAAAATCGGCATCGACCCATCGCGGATAGTGCTGATGGGGCATAGCGCCGGCGCGCATCTATCAGCGCTGGTCGGCACTGATCCCAGATATCTGCGCGCCGCCGGGCATGATCTCGGATTGCTTGCCGGGGTCGTTCCAATTGACGGTGCTGCATATGATGTGCCTGCTCAAATGGCCGACGGCGCGAAAATCATGCAGAACACATATGCCGAAGCCTTTGGGACAGATCCCGCGCGTCAAAAGGCACTGTCGCCCTATTGGCACGCAGATGGGCCAAATGCGAAGGCGTTCCTGATTCTCCATGTCGAACGGGCCGACGGCAAGCGACAGTCGGAAGCGTTAGCTAAGGCACTGCGCAAGGGTGGCGCCGACGTGCAGCTTGAAGCCTTTTCCGGCAAGGGGATGCGCGGCCATGCCGAGATCAACCGCAAATTGGGCGACCCTAGTTATCCGGCCACGCCCGTGGTCGACGCCTGGTTGGAACAGCTTTTCGAAAAATGACTTGCGGCAGCAGCGCGAGCCCGGTTCAGACCGGTTCCGGACGCCCGTTGACCAGCACGTGCGAACAGATCTGCGCTTCGGCGCTGTCGTCGGGGTTCATCTGGGCCACTGCTACCCAGCCCTCCGCCCGAAGCGCAGCAGCCTTTTGCGGCAGAGTACCAATCGGCAGGAAAAGGCGGCGGCGCTCACCTTGTGCAAGGCCGGCGTCGATCAGCGGATCGATATAAGCCGAAAAGCCCACCGCGGGTTCCTCGCCAATCCGGTAGCTCCCGCCGCGGCCAATCTCGCCGGACGCGTGGCCGGAGAATAGCGAAAAACCAAACCAGCTTTGATATTCAAAGCCATGGAGTTCGGTAGGATCCAGCGTGACACGCACGTCCGCCGGCACGGAATCGGCAATGGCCGCAATCGCATCAAGCCGTTCCTTCAGTCGTCCGTCGGCGTCAAATGCGCGCATCCTGTCCAGCGCCTCGGGCAGCGGCCCCGCCGCCGCGATCAAGGGTGCAAATTCGGCTGGTACCGCGCCCGCATCCTTCGCGTCGAGCGCTGCCTTTAACGCGGCAACATCACCCTGCGGTGCCAATGTGTCGATCAGGTCAGGCATGGTGAGGTCGAGTGTCAGTTCCTTAGCCCCGGCAGCCTTCAGCCCTTCCAGCGCGACCTGCACGACTTCGCTTGCCGCTGCGACCGAGTCGAGCCCGATGAGCTCAGCGCCAACCTGCATCATCTCGCGTTCGGGCCGTAGTTGCGTGGCACGCAGCTTGACCACCGGGCCGCCATAGGAGAGACGCACAGGGCGCGGATGGTGACCCATGCGCGTAGTGGCAATGCGGCCGATCTGGCCGGTTATGTCGGAACGCACAGCCATCGTCTCACCCGAAACCGGATCAACAAAGCGCAGCAAATCTCGCGCCGACGTGCCAAGGCTGCCCGTCAGGCTGCTTTCAAACTCGGCAAGCGGAGCCTGCACACGTTCATAGCCGAAACTGGCGGCGGTATCGAGAATGGCCCGCACCAGCCGTGCGGAGGCATCAGCCTCGGGTGGCAGGCGGTCACGAAAACCGGTGGGAAGCAGGCTGTTGGTCATGCGGAAAGCGGAGGCGTTTCGAACAGAAGGTTTCAAGCGAAAACACACTTGCCACCCTCGGCTTGATCAGGGGGCCATGGTCCGGCGTTACCGAAAACCGGCATTCCAGACCATGGATCCCTGCATGCGCGGGAATGGCAAGCTTAAGCGGACCTCAAAATTTGAGCGCCATCGCGCGTTTCACGCCAGGCAGATTGTGAATTGTCTCAAGAACGGTGGCGGGCACCGGCGTATCGACCGAAAGTAGCAGAATGGCAACGCCGCCCGCTTCCTGCCGGCCGAGATGGAAGGTGCCGATATTGATATCGGCTTCACCCAATGTGGTTCCCAGACGGCCGATGAAACCGGGTGCATCCTGATTGACGATGTAGAGCATATGCCCTTCAAGATCGGCTTCGACCTTTACGCCGAACAGTTCGACCAGCCGCGGCGTGCCATTGCTGAAAATCGTACCTGCAACCGAACGCTCTCCGACATCGGTCTTCACCGATACGCGTAATAATGTGTGGTAATCGCCTTCGCGGTCATGGCGCACTTCGCGTATGTCCATGCCGCGTTCCTTTGCGAGATAGGGCGCGTTGACCATGTTCACCGCGTCCGAAAAACGACGCATGAAGCCCGAAAGCACCGCAGCCGTGATCGGCTTGATGTTCAGTTCGGCCGCCGCGCCTTCAACTTCGACGCTGACCTGCGTCAGATCGCCATGCGACAACTGGCCGATCAACGACCCCAATTGTTGCGCCAACGCCATATAGGGGCGCAGCTTCGGGGCTTCCTCGGCCGAAAGACTCGGCATGTTCAAAGCATTGGTTACGCCGCCGCTGACCAGATAGTCGGCCATCTGCTCTGCCACCTGCAGCGCCACATTCACCTGCGCTTCGTTGGTCGATGCGCCCAGATGCGGGGTGCAGATGAAATTGGGCGTACCAAACAAAGGCGAATCCTTGGCAGGCTCCGTCTGGAACACGTCGAGCGCCGCACCTGCAACCTGACCGCTGTCGAGCGCGTCCTTGAGCGCGGCTTCATCGACAAGGCCGCCACGCGCACAGTTGATGATCCGCACGCCTTTCTT
>JAJTFR010000178.1 GCA_021298455.1 Sphingomonadales bacterium
CGGCGTTGGAAATATTGCCTTCAGTCCGCGCAATCGCCCGGCCGATTGCCTTGCGGTCAGCCGCTTCGCGTGCTGCCTTCAGGTTCAACAGGCGGTCATCCTCATCCACATTATCAAACTGCAGATCATCGACGGTGATGAATTTGCCGTCAGCCATAATCACAGCGCGTTTTACCCGATTTTCCAATTCACGGACATTGCCCGGCCATTGCCACTGGTCAATCGCCGTTAGCGCGCTGGCAGCAAAGCCTTTGATGGCCGGGTTCATCTCCCGCGCAAAGCGGGTGAGGAAATGCTTGGCAAGAAGCACGGAATCACCGCTGCGTTCGGCCAATTGCGGGATGGGAACGCTGATCTCGGCAAGCCGGTAATAGAGATCATCGCGGAACGTCTTGTCGGTGATCATCTGGTGGAGATCGCGGTGCGTAGCGCACACGATGCGCACATCGACTGCTATGGGCTTGCGTCCGCCAATCCGTTCGACTTCGCGTTCCTGCAGAAAGCGCAGTAGCTTCACCTGCAACGCCAGA
Source organism: Sphingomonadales bacterium (assembly GCA_021298455.1). GTDB lineage: Bacteria > Pseudomonadota > Alphaproteobacteria > Sphingomonadales > Sphingomonadaceae > Sphingorhabdus_B > Sphingorhabdus_B rara. Next base: position 531 of record JAJTFR010000178.1, read on the forward strand.
GGAATATCGCCCACTTCGTCCAGAAAAAGAGTGCCACCATGGGCGAGTTCAACCTTACCCTCGGTTGTCTTGACCGCGCCGGTAAATGCACCTTTTTCATAGCCGAACAGTTCGGATTCAAGCAGGTTTTCAGGGATAGCGCCGCAGTTAATCGCAACAAAGGGCTTGTGCCGCCGGTCGCTGGCTTCGTGCAGCCCGCGGGCAAGCAATTCCTTACCGGTCCCGCTCGCACCCAGCAGCATCACCGAGGCCCCCGTATTGGCGACCCGTTCGATCGTGCGCGCCGCTTTCAGCATCTCCGGCGCTGCGGTAATCAATGTACCGAACAGCGTTTCGCCGTCCTTGCCCGGTTCCTGCATCTGCCGGTTCTGCAGTTCAAGTTCGCGGACATGGAAGGCGCGCTGCACGATCAGGTGCAACTGGTCGATGTCCACCGGCTTCTGGTAAAAATCCCACGCCCCCGCCGAGATCGCGGTCAGTGCGCTTTCCTTGGCATTATGGCCGGATGCGACAATCACCTTGGTGTCGGGTTTCAGCCGCAATATCTCTTCCAACGCGGCAAAACCCTCCGTCACGCCATCGGGATCGGGCGGAAGGCCCAGATCAAGGGTGACAACGTCGGGTTCCTCCATCCGCAGGATCGCCATCGCCTCTGCACGGTTCGCGGCGCAATAGACCTCGAAATCCTCATAGGCCCATTTCAACTGGCGCTGCAGCCCCAGATCATCTTCGACGACCAGCAATTTGCGCATTGGTTTTTCCAGCATCTAGGCGGCCTTTTCAATTTCAGCGGTGTCTTCAGGCTTGTCTGCCACGGGCAGTAACAATGTCATTCGCGTGCCTTTGCCGACGCGGCTGTCGACATGCAGATGACCACCCAGCGATTGGGCAAGCGCCCGCGCCTCATAAGCGCCAATGCCGAAGCCGCCGGGCTTGGTCGATTCAAACGGTTTGAACAGCTGGTTCGCCACAAAGGCCTCGGTCATGCCGCAGCCCTTGTCGCTGACGCGGATCGCGACCCAATCATCCTGGCGCGACGCGCTAACCCGGATGGGCGAGCCGTCTTCGGTGGCATCAATCGCATTCTGTACGAGGTGGTTGAGGATCGTTTCCACCCGGCCCGGATCGGCAAAGGCAGAAAGGCCCGGCGAAAAATCGCTCTCAATCGGATAGATCAGCCGCTTGTCATGGATCACCGATCCCACGGCCTTTTCGACATCAAATGCCGCCATGGCAGAATGGCGCGCCTGGCTATGCTGCGACAAACGGGCGAGCAGATCGTTCATCTTGCCGACCGACGATTTCAGCGTCTCGATCATATCCGCCTGGAATTCCGGCTTCTGCGCATGCTTTTCAGCGTTGCGCGCAAGGATGCTTAACTGGCTGACCAGATTCTTGATATCGTGCATCACAAAGGCAAAGCGGCGATTGAACTGTTCGAACTGGCGGCTTTCGGTCAGCGCCTCCTGGCTGGTTGCCTCGGCCAGATAGCTGGCCAATTGCCGCCCGACGACCCGCATCATGTCAAGATCTTCCCAGTCGAGCCCGCGCTTGACCGGCGGATTGGCTAGAACGGCAACGCCGGCAAGCCTGCCAAAATGCACCAGCGGAACGACAACCCAGGCCCGCGCCTCATCATATAACCATTGCGGGATCGCCCTATGGTCAACCATGGAATCGCTGCCGTCGCGCACCGATTCCATCAGCAGGATATGCCCCGTCCGTTCCAGGAACGGCACCGTCTGCGAATTGCCGGCATAGGTCGGAACGTCGGCAGTCGGCCAGTTCCAACGTGCCTGTAGGACCAGCCGGGATTCGCTGTCTCGCGTCAGCAACAGCCCGCCCGGTGAATCGAAAATGTCGGCAAGCGATTTGACGACCCGTTCATGGAAGGGCGCAGCATCGCTGGGAAAGCCAATGGTTTCGGCAAAGCGCATCCACTCCGTGCGATAATCATAGCGGTGCTGGAAGAAGTTCTTGGCGATTACGACATTCAACCAGGCCCGGAACTTGCCCGACGGAAGTATCATCATCGCTGCCAGCGACATGCCAATGATCAGGCTGATCTGCGCAAGCCGCACATAGGTGCCGCCAACCAGTTGAAGTGCCGTCGCCAGCAACAGCATGATCAGCAGATAGGCACCGATGGCCAACAGCGATACCGACTGGAAAGTAACCGAACGCGACAGCCGGATACGCCACTGGCTGTTGCGCCGCGTGCCATAGGCAAACACCGGCGCCAAAAGGCTGAACGCGATACCGCGCATGGCGATCAGTTCGGACGGCTGGTCGTTGGTCAAATAGCCGATCGTATCGACGCAGCCGCAGCAGCGGCGCTGCTCGGCGCAAACGCGAGGATCGCCGCATCCACCAATGGCTGCATCAGCAGCACAAGCAGCAACGCCCCATAGAGCATCGAAATGGTCTGCGGATGCTTGTGGCTTTCGCCGCTTTTCAGAAGTGCAAAAAGAAAGCCAAGCCAACCAAGATTGCGTGCGGTTTCGCCAAAGGATGCCCACTGGCTATATGGCCCGGCCAGCACCGTTGCCACGCCCCAAAAGGCGGTCAGGGCAAGCGCTGCGATCAGCGATAATTGTTGGCGATTGCGCGTGCCAAACTGGTGGAACACCCAAATGGCAAGTGCGGCATAGAGAAAGCCGACTGCGGCATGCCCCCAAAATCCGGCCAAGGCGAGTGCGGCACCCATGTCAGCGCACCCCATCCGGCCAAAGAATGACCCGCGCCGTTTGCAGCAGGATCAGAAGATCAAGGAAAGGCGTATAGTTTTTGGCGTAATAGAGATCATATTCCAGTTTTTGGCGGCTGTCGTCGATCGACGCGCCATAGGGATAGTTGATCTGCGCCCAACCGGTGATGCCGGGCTTCACCATATGCCGCTCGGCAAAATAGGGCAGTTGCTGTTCGAGGTCGGCCACAAATTCGGGACGTTCGGGACGCGGCCCGACAAAACTCATTTCCCCTTTCAGGACGCACCAAGTCTGCGGCAATTCGTCGATACGAAATTTGCGGATAAACCATCCGATGCGGGTGATGCGGGGATCATCCTCCGCCGCCCATATCGCCTTGCCCTCGGCCTCTGCATCCTGCCGCATCGAGCGGAGTTTGATGACGTTGAACGGCACGCCATAACGGCCCACACGTTGCTGCCGGTAAACCGCAGGGCCACGGCTTTCCAGTTTCACCAATAGAGCGAATAGCAGGATAATCGGGAAAGTGAGCGCGACCAAAATTGCGCTGGCAACAACGTCAAACAGCCGCTTGGCGATGCCCGACAAACGCCGGCCAGACGAAAAGCCGTCCGAAAAGATCAGCCAGCTGGGATTAACGCTATCAAGATCGACACGCCCGGTTTCACGCTCAAGAAAGCTGGAAATATCATTGACGTGCACACCTGTAGTCTTGATCCGCAGCAAATCCTGCAACGGCAAGGCATTGCGCCGCTCTTCAAGTGCCAAAACGACTTCGCTGGCGCCGAGGCGCACGACAAAATCGGCAAGATTGTAAATCGCAGAACGGTTGATGGCTTCGGGAATGATCCGCTTCGCCTCGTCCATCGCGATGAAGCCGACGACCATGAATCCCGAACCTGCGCGTGCTTCCAGATCCTTGATGCGCTGGGCCCTTTTGCCAGCACCCAGCACCAGCAATCGGCGCTTGAAACTCTCGCCGCCAATCAGACGACCAAGGATCAGGCGGCTCAACGCCAGATATCCGAATGCCAGCCCCATGGCGTAAAGCGAATTGGACCGCCAGAGCGTCATCCCCGGCATGGCAAATGCCATAATGGCCATGAAGATAACGCCCAGCGATACAGCCACAATCAACCGCGCAATTGCAAAGCGCAACGACTGCAGCGATTCCTGACTATAGACACCGACCGACACTGCAGCGAGCTGCACAGATGCGGCAAATGTGATCAACGGCCAGAAGCGGTTGCCGATATAATCGACCTGCATGCCGATCTGGTTAGCACGGATGACCCAAGCGGTTTCGGCAGCGGCGATCAGCAGGCACAGGTCCACAAGTGCCAGAAACAGCACCGCATAGGGAACATAATGCTTGAACAGCCTTATCATCGGGGCGCACGCACCTCTTTCTTGCCTCAGCTCTAGAGAGCAAAGGTAAAGTGTCGATTAATTTTACACTTTGTCGCAAAGCCTATCATTTACAGGTGTTTGCGGGAACTAAGGACTGTCCCCGATGTTGCTACTCGTCCATTGCGGCTATTGCACACCTGATCTAGGATTCATTGCATGAACATCATTCCCGTCATTTTGTCAGGCGGCGGCGGCACACGGCTTTGGCCGATGTCGACGTCCGAACGGCCCAAACAGTTTCTGGCGCTGACCGGCGCGCAGACAATGTTCCAGATGACCTTGGGCCGCGTGATGGACGGATCGCGTTTCGATGCGCCCATTGTTGTGGCCAATGCCTCGCATTCCGCGCTGGTCGAAAATCAGATGACGGCGGCCGCCGTCAATGATCGCACGATCATTTACGAACCCAGCGCCCGCAACACCGCGCCCGCAATTGCTCTGGCTGCGTTGGCCGCATCAGACCGGGGCGCGCCGATGCTGGTGATGCCCAGCGATCATATCATTGCCGATGTCCCGGCATTTCATTCCGCGATTGCTGCTGCCTTGCCGTTGGTCGAACAAGGCTGGATGGTCACTTTCGGCATAGAGCCGACCGGGCCCGAAACCGGTTATGGCTATATCCGCATCGGTGAAAACCTTACCGACGCGGTTGCCCGCGTCGACAGTTTTGTCGAAAAGCCGGACGCCGCGACCGCGCAGGCAATGCTCGATGCCGGAAACCATGCTTGGAATGGCGGCATCTTTCTATTCCGTGCCGACATCTATCTGGAAAATCTTGCAAAGCTGGCGCCCGAAATGCTGCATGCAGCAACAATGGCGATCGACAAGGCCGAACGGCGGGGCAATGCAATCTATCCCGATGCGGACGCGTTCGCTGCATCCCCTTCCAACAGCATCGATTATGCCGTGATGGAGAAAGCGGAACGCGTTGCCGTCGCGCCGGTTGCCATGGGCTGGTCGGACGTGGGAAGTTGGGATGCTCTATACGAAATCGGCGAAAAAGCCGAAAATGGAAACCATATCACCGGCCCAGCCCGACTGATCGAAAGCAGTGGCAATTTAATCCACAGCGATGGGATCCGCATTTCTACAGCTGGCATCGACGATCTGATCATCGTCGCGACCGGCAATGAAGTGATGATCGTGCCGCGTGGCGGCTCGCAAATTGTCAAAAAGCTCAGCGAGTCCCGACCGAGCAAGGGCCAGAGGCTTATTGCGGCTCATCCATCGCCCAGGTGAAGGGCGTCAGCGCACGTTCGCGATCATTGAAAACCAACACGCGCCCAACAGGCGGCGCACTGCGTTGCGGGCAATCTGGGCGGGTACAGGTGCGGCAG
>JAJTFR010000179.1 GCA_021298455.1 Sphingomonadales bacterium
CCCGACCTTCTGCTCCAAAGTCATGGATTGCAGCAACCGGTCGATGGCGGCCTCGGTCGCGGGCGACGTGATCGCCTCCGGACTGGACGCTGCGGGCCAAAGCTCGGCGGTGGCATCGGCAGTCTGCAAATCGGGGGCGGCAATTTCCACGCGTTTCTCGGCAGAACCACTGCTCGGCAAGCTCATCGCCAATACCGCTGCCAAACACCTATTATACATCATCCCTCGCACGCACCCAATTTTGATAACGTTCTCAATTTTGGAAATACCCGAAGTTCCGTCAGAATCAAGCACCAAGATTTGAAGGATGACCCTTTTTAACCGCGCGGGCAGTGACGCATTGCCGCAAATGGCCGCCAAGGCCGCGCCGGGGGAAGAGGGTCGCAACCTATAAATCGCTGCATCGCCCGCTCTCTTCGTCGGACGGGGACGTAGCTATTCTCAGCCCCATTAATCAATCAGCAGCCCATCTCGCCACGATCAACATACCCAGTTCCCGCATCGCTGCTGGGCATCTCCGCATTCCGTTGGCGACGGTATCATTCGCCTTGCTGTAGCGCTTCAGAGGCTTCATCATGAAGGTCAAGGCTGCCGCTTTGTCCCCGGTTTTGGTGACATAGCTCTCGAGAACTTCGCCACTATAAATCGAGCATAAGTTGCCCACTAGCTGCCGGCTCTATCTTTAACCGACGGTCCTTACCATTCATCCTTATGCCGGCTTTGCGGCTGCCATGTTTGTCAACAATCTTGCGTGCGCCAGCTTTGTGACCAGCGCCTTTACGAATGGCATGGAGCGCTTCTCGCGCCGCTTTTGCCGCTGCGACGTTATCGACAATCGGGGCCGGATAGCACAAATCGGCTGCACCGTCCCATCGCCAGGGCTCATGGATGAAGGCCGAAGGGACTATATTCAGTTCAGGCACATAGCTGCGCACAAAACTACCCTCGGGGTCATGATCATAGCCCTGCTTGACCGGATTATAGATCCTCATGGCGTTGATGCCCGTTGTCCCGGATTGCATCTGGACCTGCGGCCAGTGAATGCCGGGCTCATAGTCCACAAATTTGCGCGCAAGATGAAGCCCAGTGTCGCGCCAGGGCAGCCAGAGATGATAACTGGCAAACGACATCAGCATTGCGCGCATGCGAAAGTTGATCCAGCCATGCTGATTAAGTGCGCGCATGCAAGCATCGATAAACGGAAACCCCGTGGCACCCTCGCTCCAAGCGGATAGCCGCTCACTATCGGCAACGGCGGGGCGCAGACCATCATAAGCATGATGCAGATTTTCAAATTCGAGCCGTGGTTCGTCTTCGAGCTTCTGCATGAAGTGGCAATGCCAGTGTTGCCGACCAGTGAAAGAGCGCAGCGAGGCCCGCCACCTGCTGGAATCGGGTGCGTTCGAAAGCTTCAAAGCGCGCATGCGCGTCCAGCTGGCCTGCGCCACTTCACGCATGGAAATTGTACCCCAGGTCAGATGCGGCGATAGGCGTGAGCTGGCGTCGAAGGCGGTGACAGGGCTCGACATCTGATAGCGATAATCGCGGCCGCGTTGGTTCAGGAAACTGGCCAATATGTCCAACCCCGCCGCACGGCCTCCGCGCTGGCGGTAAGGGCATGGATCTGGTGCAAGGCGCAGGTCATCGCCAGTCGGGATGTTAGTTGGCCAATCCCCCACGACCGGCGAGAGCATTTGCGGCGGCGGCGTGATGGCTTGGGCCATGTCACGGTCCCAGGCCTGAGCCCAGCCGTTGCGTGATTTCAGGCGCCGGACGACCCCGAACTGCCGCATTTCATGCCAAGGGATGCCTGCCGCCCTAGCCCATGCCGCCACTGCGCGATCGCGGGCATAAGTCCATCCGTTGCCGGTTTCTTCATGGCTCCACAAGGCTGCAATACCATGGCTGTTATGCAGCTGCTGGAGAATGGATACCGCATCGCCCACCATCAGACACAAGGGTTGACCAAGCGTTGCAAGCGCGTGCTGGAGATGGTCTAGGCATTCTGCCGCAAATGCCCATTGCCGGGCCGATACGTCGGGTTGCGCCCATAGTTCAGGCTCGGCAATATATAAGGGTAGCACCGATCCAGCCTGTGCGGCCATTGCCAAAGGACGGTGATCATCGATCCGCAGATCACGTTTGAACCAAACGATGTTGAGCGGCCGGGTCATGGCAGATTGCAGTCCTGCAACGCGTCCGGCATGCACTGCTTGAAGGCGAAATAGCCTTTAAGCGCATGGGGCCAAAACTGGTTGTCCCAACTGCGGCGCACCTGCCTTAGCGCAATGCCATTTTCGGCAAGCACCGGATGGACACGCGCCAAAGCATCCGCCACTGGTCCTATGGGCGCATATGGCGTGATAATCTGCCGCACACCCGCAGCTTCTGCCGCAGAGATGAGCATATGGGCATCAAGCTTGGACGATATATCGGCAGGACATTTGAAATAGGCAGATGTCCGTGTTGCGGTATCCGCCGCGGCGGTTTGCACGAACCTTTGCGCAGACTCGCCCCACAGCAAGTCCGCATCTGCAGCGATGCGTATTGCTCTGACTATACCATTGGCCGGGAACAGTGATTCCAGGTGCATGTCTTCATGTGTCACCAGCAAGAGCGAAGGCTGTTCGGCAACAAATGGCGCCATGTCAGGCAGTGCACGCGCCGCTTCAACCGGCGGTTCGGTAAGCGCCACAGCGGATTTTGCCAGTCCAACCGGGGCGAACCGTCCATTGGTATAGCGGGCAATATTGTCCGCCGCGGCAAGATAGGTTTTGCCAACGGTCTGCAGTCCCGCCACCCACCGCCAGGATAGCGTGTTGCTGGCTGCATCGGCATCAATCAGATGGCGCAGGAAAAAGTCGGCACCCAACGCCCAGGGCAAACGCAGGGTGAATATCCAGATCGAAGCGAACCACATCCGCGCATGATTATGCAGATAGCCGGTTTCAACCAGTTCCCGGGCCCAGTGGTCGAACCCGTCGATCCCGGTACGTCCTTCTTCGGCAGCAGTGATCGCACTGTGATCAGCAAATTCCCTGCGCTGCAGGTCACATTCTGCCAGATAGCGCGACCAGACTGCTGGTCGCATTTCCAACCACCCTTTCCAGTAAGTCCGCCAGAAAACTTCCTGCAAAAATTTTTGCGCCGATCCGGCAGGATGCTGGGCGAGAACATGGGTGAAGACTTCTTGTTCGGTAATCAGCCGGTAACGCAAATAGCTGGAAAGCCTTGAAACCGCGCCGGACTGATCAGGAAAGTGGGCCGTCACCACCGCACAATTGCGCGTTGCGTGCATGGCCAGACATCAAGCCATCGCATATGCGCATTATCCCAAGCGCAAAGCAGACAGCTTTTTTCAAACCAATGGATTAAGTTTCCCATCTGGGTGGCGCTAAAGCTGAAGCAATACGCTGTCAGCATGGGCATTGGGCCGTATGCGAGAGAAGAGGAATATTGCCAGCACGCATATCGAAGTCAGGATCGCTTGGCAGATATGCTCACCCACCCATTCCATCGCGCCAAAACTCCCAAAAACTGGGCCCTTTCGGGCCCAGTCTGCGGCTTCCATCATTGGAGATCAGCCGGTTAAAGGACTGTATGGTGCGCATTGCAGTCCTGAGCGAAGGCGTCTCCTTGGAAATTCCCGCTTTTCCGCAAAATTAACTGGGACAAGCTGTGCGGCTTGGCCAATTCTGCCGGTACAAGCGGGTTTTCTTGCAGAGGCGAAACAGGCCTAACCGGGAATGCGTTCCTCTCAGAAGCGTGATTTCGCCAATTCAGTATTGGTCAAATAGGCGCGCGGCCGATTCGCGTGATCGGAGCCAGGCAGCGAATGCGGTATCACTAATGTTATAGAGTTGAGCGGCTTGGCGTGTTAAAGATGCGATGCCATCAAATATCAATATTGTAATACTGTCGATGCGCTTGATTATTAATATTGTGATACTGCGCCTTCTCTTTGATCTATGCTTTTACGTATTTTCTCTCTTCCGGGACTAGTTATCCACATGTCTTGATGCGATTTTCCGCTACTCGTAATTTTGCGCCATTGGTGTTGACGGAGAACAGCGAGCGCGGGAAAACGGCTCACCTCATTCGCCAGACGGTGCATTTGTACTGACAGGGGCCCTGTTAACGTTAAGGCAGAACTCGCAACATTAGTTTGTCTTACAACTGCAACAAATGCCGGCCACGAACACTTATT
>JAJTFR010000026.1 GCA_021298455.1 Sphingomonadales bacterium
CCGGCTTGAGTCTGGGTGTTCGCCTCCGGGATCTGGCGTGCGAGCGCAAACATGAGCGCAATCGCATGTTCGGCGGTCGTGATCGAATTGCCGAACGGCGTGTTCATCACGACTACGCCTTTTGCCGAGGCTGCAGGGATATCGACATTGTCGACGCCGATCCCAGCGCGACCTACAACCTTCAGATTGGGCGCGGCATCCAGGATTTCCTGCGTCACTTTGGTTGAGCTGCGGATCGCAAGACCGTCATATTGGCCGATGATCGCTTTCAGTTCTTCAGGGGTCTTGCCAGTGATTTCATCGACTTCACAGCCACGCTCGCGAAAAATCACGGCAGCGTTCGGGTCCATCTTGTCGGAAATGAGTACGCGGGGTTTGGTCATTACATTGTTCCCTTTACGTCGCCCCTGACAAAGCAGGGGCCGTTGGAGATGTGTTTATCGGGTGCGGCGTAAAGCGGCTGCGGCCGCGGCCTGGGCCGGGGCGACGGCTCACGCGTTCAGAGTTGCAAACGCCCAGTCGAGCCAAGGTGCAAGCGCCTCGATATCAGCTGTATCGACGGTCGCGCCGCACCAGATGCGCAGGCCCGGGGGGGCGTCGCGATATCCGGCGATATCATAGGCCGCACCTTCGGCTTCCAGTAGAGCGGCAAATTTCTTGATGAAATCGGCATCGGCGCCTTCGATCGACAGGCAGACGCTGGTTTTCGAACGAATGCCGCTGTCGGCAGCCAGATGGTTCAACCAGACACGGTCCGCAACGATCTTGTCGAGCGCATGGGCGTTGGCATCGCTGCGCGCCTTCAGGCCTGAAAGACCGCCAATGGATTGCGCCCATTCTAATGCGAAAATCGCATCTTCAACTGCCAGCATCGAGGGTGTGTTGATAGTTTCACCCTTGAATATGCCCTCAGCCAGCGCGCCTTTCGACATCAGGCGGAACAGCTTGGGAAGCGGCCATGCGGGGGTATATTCCTCCAACCGCTGCACAGCGCGGGGACCGAGGATCAGAACGCCATGCCCGCCCTCTCCGCCCAGCACTTTCTGCCAACTGAAAGTGGCGACATCGATCTTGTCCCAGGGAATGTCATAGGCAAAAACCGCACTGGTTGCGTCGGCAAAGGACAGGCCGTCGCGTTCATCGGGAATCCATTCACCGTCCGGTACGCGCACACCGCTGGTGGTGCCGTTCCAGGTGAAAAGAACATCGTCATTCCAGTCGACCTTCGATAGGTCGGGAAGCTGGCCATAATCCGCACGATGCACCTTGGGCTCAAGCTTCAACTGCTTGACTGCATCGGTGACCCAGCCTTCTCCGAAGCTTTCCCATGCAAGCGCAGTCACGCCGCGCGCGCCAAGCATCGTCCACATCGCCATTTCAAAGGCACCGGTATCCGATCCCGGTACGATACCGATGCGATGGGTTTCCGGAAGGTCGAGCATCTCGCGCATCAGATCAATGCAATATTGCAGGCGCGTCTTGCCGATCTTGGCGCGATGTGAACGGCCAAGCGATTCGGTGTTCAGTTTTTCGGGGGTCCAACCCGGCGGCTTTGCGCAGGGACCGGAAGAAAAATAGGGGCGCGCCGGTTTGGCGGCTGGTTTACTCGTCATGTCATTCTCTCCTTGCAGAGAGCTCGCGCGGCGTTGGGACCGCGTGGCCCGGAGCCGCGTTTAGGCGCAGCCCCGGGAATGTCAACGACTGTTTAGTAACCTTGCTTGCGGAACAGCACCTCGCCGCGGCGCGCGACATAGAGCTTTTCTAGCGTGACCGGGTGAAAATAGGCCTCGACGCGATCGCCTTCGGGAGTAGTGCCATATACTTCATAGCAACCGCCATCGACCTTTGACTTGCGGACAGTCCAACCTTCTTTGACGAGCTTTGCCTTAAGCACGTCCTGCGACTTCCAACTGGCCTGCGGCGTCGGCTTGCACTTGATCGCGCCCGTGGCAGAGGCAGGCGATGTCGGAACGAGGGCAATAATGGCGCCGGCAAGCGCGAGGGGCAGCAGATTACGCATATTCATACTCCTTGGGGTGTCAGGGGGATAAGTGGTTTTTTGATAAAGCGGGCCAACAGCACAAGGCCCAGCGGCACGAAATGCGCCAAGGCAGCGGTGTAGCTGTTATGCACCCAGATCCAGTGCAGCAATGTCAGGACGGCCGCCGGATAGACAAGCCGTTGCAGTTTTTTCCATCCTGCCCGCAGCAAACGCATCGACCTGTCATTACTGGTCAGTGCAAGCGGCAGCATGAGAAGGAAGGCGGCCCATCCGGTCCAGATACCCGGCGCCAGCCACTCGGCAAGGATATCGTCCAGATTACCCATGTCGATCAGGTAGAAGACCAGATGCAGAACCGCATAGATAAAGGCGGCAACACCAATGGCACGGCGGCGGACAACCAGCCATTGCAGCCATTTCTGCGCGCCCAAAAGCGAAACGAGCGGAGACAGGATCATCGCGAAGATCATCAGCCGCGCCGACCATTCTCCGGTGGGGTGGATCATGTCCATCATGTCGATCCGGCCCAGCGAAAATTCAAACAGCAGCGCCAATGCCGGCAGACCCAGCACTATCCAGAACAGAATCCTATTATTGATAATCGTTCTCATTAGCGCATCGCTAACCCGCCCTCGCCTTGCGATCAAGCCTTTTTCGGCATTTACCATTTGTTAACCAAGAATAGTGCAGGAATGCCGTCATGTCGCGTAGCATCGCCATTCTTTTGCTCGCCCTTTTGGTCACCGCTTGCGGCGGCCGTTCAGACCGCGAAACGGTCCGGCGCGACAATGATGCTTTCCGCACTGACTTGTCCCGACAGTGCCTTGCATCATTGAAAGCGGCAGAAGTGCGTTTCACGCCGCTTCCAAACCAGAACTTCGCCGGTGGATGCCGCACGATCGACACGATCAAGCTCATGTCCTTTTCGCCCGAAGCGACCAATTTGGGTCCAATGACCTGCCCTTTGGCTGCCAACTTCGCAGCCTGGGCCAAACATGCGGTCCGCCCCGCCGCCCAAGCCTATCTGGGCAGCGAGGTCGTGCGGATCGAAACCATGGGAACCTATAATTGCCGCAACGTCAATGGCGGCCGCAGCGGCAAGCTTTCCGAACATGCCTTTGGCAATGCCGTGGACATTTCCGCCTTCATATTGCGCGACGGCCGGCGCGTTTCTGTGCTGAACGGATGGAACGGCCGCAGTGACGAACGCGCATTTCTGCGTCGTTTGCATCAATCCGCCTGCAAGCGCTTTGGCACCGTATTGGGGCCCGACTATAACAGCGCGCATGCTAACCATTTTCACTTCGACATGGCGCAATCCATGAATGACGGCAGTGCTTATTGTCGATGACAGGGTGGATATTGCCAACCAAAGCGCTTATCTCAACCAAAATGACACAAAAAGATTTGCAAGATCGCCGCTTCTACAAAGCGAAACAAGAAGCCAAGTTTGCCAAAGACCTAACGCCGGAAACTCCGCAAACCCTCAGTAAATCCTACAAGCTGGCATTTCAGGACAGTGAATTTCTGCTCCGCGAAGAATTGAGGCCGGTGCGCTTTCAGCTCGAACTGCTGAAACCCGAAATGCTTCTGGATGAAGCGGCGGTTGCCTCCACCCTAGTGATTTACGGGTCCGCCCGCATCCCCGCGCCCGATGCTGTTGATGCACTTTTCACCAACGCAACCGATGACCGCGAACGGACCATCGCAGAGCGCATGAAGGAAAAGTCACAATATTATGAAGAGGCCCGCAAATTAGCCCAATTGGCGAGCAGCAGCCACATCAAGGACGAAGATGGCAAACGCCATTTCGTAGTCTGTTCCGGCGGAGGGCCGTCAATCATGGAAGCTGCAAATCGCGGCGCGCGCGATGTGGGCGCAGACACGATCGGGCTAAACATCGTCCTGCCGCACGAACAGGCACCCAATGAATATGTGACCCCGGACCTCAGCTTCCGTTTCCATTATTTTGCGCTGCGTAAGATGCACTTCCTGTTGCGCGCCCGCGCCGTCGCGGTCTTCCCGGGCGGATTTGGCACCTTTGACGAATTTTTCGAACTGCTGACACTGGTCCAAACAGGCAAGATCGAACCGATGCCGATCCTGCTGTTTGGCAAGCAGTTCTGGGAACGGGTGGTGAATTTTGAGGAATTGATGCTTGAAGGGGTGATCAGCCCCAAGGATCTTGACCTTTTCCAGATGGTCGAAACCGCCGAACAAGCCTGGGCCGAAATCGTAGCGTTTTACGATCTGGAGGAATGCGACTGATCGCAATCAATACCCTCCCCCATAAGGGAGGGGGCAACGCTTATTTTTGCGCGGCCAGATAATCGATCAAGATTTTGCGCTCTTCGGCATTGTTGATGCCGGCAAATGCCATCTTCGTCCCCGGAATCGCTTTACGCGGATTTTCCAGATACGCATCGAGCGTAGCAGCATCCCAAACGCCGCCATGCGTCTTCATCGCCACGGAGTAATTATAGCCGTCTGCGGAACCGACTGCCTTGCCGACAATGCCGTGCAGGTTCGGGCCAACACCATGCGGTGCATCCTTCTGAACCTTGTGACAGGCGGCGCATTTGGCGAAGCTCTTTTCACCCGCCATTGCTGTCGACGCAGCAGTATCGGCGCCGGCGGTTACCGATGCACCGCCTTCGGGCGCTGCGGCTTCCTGCTGACCGCCACCGCCACAGGCCGCAAGGGCCAGTGTGAGTACGACGACCGTCAGCCGGACCTTCATTTCGCGGGAGCCTCTGCAGCAGCGGGAGCGGCAGCCTCGCCAGCCTCAGCTTCGCCCTCGGCAGGAGCAGCGGCAGCCTCGCCTTCAGCAAGTGCAGCAGCCGGCGGCGGCGGAAGTGGCAGGTTCGAGCCCTGCGCGTTCAGATACAGCAAGAGCGATGCGCGCTCTTCAGGATTGCCGAGGCCGGCAAAGCTCATCTTGGTGCCGGGGGCATATTTCTTGGGGTTGGCCAACCACCTGTCCATATTTTCCCAGTCCCACATGCCGGGTGCCTTCAGCAACGCTTCGGAGTAAGCGAAACCGGCAATATGGCCATGCTTCTGGCCCATGACGGCGTAGAGGTTGGGACCGATGCCATTGGCACCGCCTTGATTGATCGTATGGCAGGCCATGCACTTCTTATAAATGGCTTCGCCCTTCGCCACGTCGGCGGAGGCAAGCAAAGTTGCCAAAGGCACGGCTGCTTCACCGCCGCCTTCACCGCTCTCGACGCCCTGGATCACATAACCCTGCTTGCCCTCACCGGGCACATCGCCGTGGATGATCTTGCCGAACAGGATGGAACCACCGAGTGCCACGATGCCCGCTGCCAGCACCCAACCTGCGATGGTATTGTTGCGATCTGCCATATGAGAATTACCCTGATTTTCCGATATGGGCCCCGCGAAAAGCGGCCCTGATTGATTCCCTCGCTCCTCTAGTGCGCCAACCCCGCGCGTGCAATAGGCCAAATCCCGCTTGCCCGCCTGTTATTGCTCGCCTATCGGCCTGCCATATCATGGAAAGCTATCCAAAGAGCGCTCTCAACCTTGTCCGCGAAATGACGGCAGAGGCAATTGCAAACCCGGCGCGCGCAGTTGCCTTTCAGGGTGCGCCAGGGGCAAACTCGCATCTAGCGGCACTTGAAGTTGATCCGGATTGCTTTCCCTTGCCCTGTTTTTCGTTCGAGGACGCCATTGACGCAGTGAAGGAAGGCCGCGCTGATCGCGCTGTCATCCCCATTGAAAACTCGCTGCATGGCCGCGTTGCCGACATCCATTTCCTGCTGCCGGAAAGCGGGCTTTCGATCATAGGCGAGCATTTCATGCGGATACGCCACTGCCTTCTGGCTAAAAGTGCGGATGCCAAACTCACCACAGCGATGAGCCATCCGCAAGCGCTGGGCCAATGCCGCCATTATCTTCGGGCAAAGGGGATCACGCCTATTGCCTATGCCGACACAGCTGCGGCCGCCGCCTTTGTTGCCGACGGCGATGATCTGGGCGCTTCGGCTGTCGCTCCGCCCATCGCGGCCGAATTATATGGCTTGCACATGATCGAGCATGGCATCGAGGACGATGATCGCAATACCACCCGTTTTGTTGTGCTATCGCGCGACGCCGCTGTACCAGATCAAGATGCGGGCCAGTTGATGACGACATTCATCTTTGAGGTGAAGAACATTCCCGCCGCACTCTATAAAGCAATGGGCGGCTTTGCGACCAACGGCATCAATATGACCAAGCTGGAGAGCTATCAGAATGGCGCGAGCTTTTCTGCAACCGAATTCTTCGCGGATATCGAAGGTGCGCCCGGAGACCCTGCGGTTGACCGCGCGCTTGATGAATTGCGTTTCCATTGCAACAAGGTTCGCCTGTTAGGCACCTATCCGCAGGCCCGCAAAAGGGGCTAGGCCACCAATTCGTCCGCCTTTGAATGCGCCTTTTCCGGTTCGGCAAAGGCCATCACAGGCCTTCCGACCATCTCATGCGGCTCAGGGAAACCGGCAGGGCGATTCTTGTCGCGTTTCTGGACGTTCCAGACCAGCCCCATCTTGCCCAGCGTTTCGATCATCCAGCCGTTGAAATCCAGTTCCCACCAGCCGACCCGATTGGAGGCCGCGCGGGGCTGTGCGTGATGGTTATTGTGCCAGCCATCGCCCAGTGTGAGGATGGTGATGAACCAGTTGTTCGTGGCCTTGCCCACATCATGATAGCGGCGATAGCCGAAATAATGCGCAAGGCTGTTGGTGCCCATCACCCCGTTCAGGAAAATGAAGGTGCGTAAAAACCCGCCGACCAGCACGGTGCCGACGACATGTTCCGGTCCGCCAAAGGCAAGTGCCCATGCAGCCGGCAGAAGGACCAGCGAGAAGGCAACCCAGAACCAGCGGGTGCGATGACAGAACTCTACGACGGGATCGCCGACCAGACCCTTACCATAAAGACGCATGTCGGTGTGGGCATTATCCCATAACCAGCCGAGATGCGAAATCAGCAATCCCTTAAACGGGCCCATCCGCCTACCGTGGCCGTCAACATGCGGGCTGTGCAAATCGCCCACTTCATCGGAAAAGGCATGGTGCCGCCTGTGGTCGGCGGCCCATTTCTTGACAGACCCCTGACAGGCCATTTGCCCGCAAATGCCGATCAGGTAGCGCATCCATAGGGATGTTTCGAAGGAGCGGTGTGTGAAATAGCGGTGAAAACCGCAGGACAACCCATAATTGATGATCAGATAGCCGGAAATGAAGGCCGACCATTCCACCCACCCGCTTGGGTTTGTGAACAGCCACCAGACCGCCGCCAAGGCACCTCCAACCTGCAAGATCGCAAGAATGCTATATTCAAGCTGTTTGGATCGCGCAGCAGGGCCGCCAATCAATACGCCCGGATGGGGCTGGCCCTTGTCGGCAAGTTCCCACTGCCGATCAGTCGGATAAAGTCCCGTGGTGCCTTTCGGCATGAGCAAACCCCCGCATTTGAGACGCCACTAACGTCTAAAGTGCTATACAAGCAGCGCTTTTGTCAATCCTATTCACATATGACGACGGTCGAACCGATATTGACTGAGATGGCAAGCTGTATTATACGGATAATACACATGGAGGTAAGGCTTGTGACAAAATGGATCGCTATTCTCCCGCTAGCGCTCTGCCTGGCAGCATGCAGCGGATCGGATGAACCGGAACAGGGCACGTCGTTAAACGTCGATGCCACGACCGAAACAGGTTCGAAAGTCGAGATTTCCGCCGATGGAAAAACAGGGAATGTCGGCGTCAAGGTTCCCGGCTTCGATGCCAATATCCGCCTGCCCAAAAAGCTGCTCAACGACAGCGATTTCGACATTGACGGGGTGAAGCTCTATCCCGGATCGACGGTCGAAACCGTCAATATTGCTGCCCATGAAAAGGGTAACAAGCGGCAATCCGATGTACGCGTCGGCTTCACATCACCTGCCGAACCGGCGAAGGTGGCCGGCTGGCTGCGCGAACAATTTGCCAAGCAGTCGATCCCGGTTTCAGGCGATGGGGCGAGCCTTTCGGGCAAGACGAAAGACGGCGAAACCTTTACAATCGACCTGAAACCGTCGGACAACGGCAAGACCAGAGGGACGGTGAATATCCGCGAATGATCAGTTGGTGGCTGGCTGTTGCGTCACGCGCAACAAATTGACGTCATAACCCAAGGTCGCGGCCCGCTGCTTCATCGCATCAAGCGCAGCCGCGCCCGGTTTTGGCTGGCGATGCAGCAGCCACAAATAGCGCCCGCTCGGCTCTCCAACGATCGCCCAGCTATAGTCATCAGCCCGGTCGAGCACCCAATAATCGCCATAAAATGGGCCAAAAAAGGAAACGCGCAATTTGGCATTGCCCGATCCTTCGACGATTTTGGCCTTGCCTGTCGCGCTCGTCAGCTTTCCGCCAAGGCCGTTCTTGCGGCAGCTGTTGAGAACCTTGATCTGCCCGGGGCCTGACAGGCTGTAATCCGCCGTTACGCCTTCGCAGCCTTTTTGGAAGCCGGCCTCATAGCGGGCAATTTCGTACCAGCGACCGAGATAGCGATCGAGGTCGACTGCCTTGGCAGGCTGCGGCACGGCCGTGTTGCCGACTGGCCCAGCCTCCAGCGTTGAACAGGCAGCGAGAGGCAAGGCAAGGAGCAAAAACGCGAGGATCTTTTTCATCATGGCACAACCTGCGCCGCCACCATAGGTTCCGCGATAGCGGATTTATCCCTAATGGGCCGCGCCCCAGCTCGGCCCTGTCCCGATCTCGACACCCAGCGGGACGGTCAGTTTGACCAGCGGTTCGGCAGCATTGGACATCACCGTTTCAATCAGCTTGCGCGCAGCAGGCACATCGCCCTCCGGCAGTTCAAAGACCAGTTCGTCATGCACCTGCAAAAGCATCTTCACATTGGGAAGGCCTGCTTCGATCAGCGCCGGCCCCATTCGCACCATCGCCCGCTTGATGATATCGGCGCTTGTTCCCTGGATCGGAGCGTTTATCGCGGCGCGCTCGCTGCCCTGCCGTTCGGCCTGGTTCGGCGACGTGATCCGCGGGAACCAACATTTGCGACCAAACAAGGTCGTCGTGAAGCCGTTTTCCTTCACGTCGGCCAGTGTTTCCTGGATATAGGCGCTGATTCCGGGGAAGCGGGCGAAATAGGCGTCGATCAATTGCTGCGCCTCTTCGGGCGTCGATTCCAGCCTTTTGGCAAGGCCCCAGCGCGAGATGCCATAAAGGATCGAAAAGTTGATCGTCTTTGCCCGGCCGCGCGTGTCACGATTGACCTCTCCAAACAATTCGCGCGCGGTACGGGCGTGGATATCCTCGCCTTCGGCAAAGGCTTCGCGCAATGGCCCGACATCAGCGATATGCGCCGCCAGCCGCAATTCGATCTGGCTATAGTCAGCCGACAAAATGACATTTCCCGGCTCGGCGACAAAGGCGTCGCGGATGTGCCGTTCCATTTCGGTGCGGATCGGAATATTCTGCAAATTGGGGTCGGTCGACGAAAGGCGACCGGTCTGCGCGCCGACCAGACTGTAGCTGGTATGCACGCGCCCGGTGCGCGCGTTAATCTGTTCCTGCAACGCATCGGTATAAGTCGAGCGCAGCTTCGATAGCTGCCGCCATTCGAGCACCTTGCCGGCGATCGTCACCCCCTGCCCTGCCAGATCTTCGAGCACGGTGACATCGGTAGAATATTGCCCCGACTTTCCTTTCTTGCCGCCCTTCAGTCCCATTTTATCAAACAGGATCGCTCCCAGTTGCACCGGACTGCCAATCGAAAAGGGCTGGCCGGCAAGCTCGTGAATTTCCTTTTCGAGCGCCGCACCCTGATCAGCAAATTCACCTGAAAGCCGGGCCAACACCGTCTTGTCGACCTTGATACCGGCACATTCCATCGCCGACAGTACCGGCACCAGCGGCCTGTCGACCATTTCATAAACCTTTGTGACCTTCTCTGGCGCCAACCGCAATTTGAGATGGTGCCAAAGGCGCAGGGTGACATCGGCGTCCTCGGCCGCGTAGCGTGTGGCCTCGGCCAAGGGCACTTCGGCAAATCCGATTTGGCTTTTGCCGGTGCCAGTGAGCGATTTGTAAGTGATCGGTTTGTGGCCGAGATAGAGTTCGGACAATTCGTCCATACCATGGCCCTGCCGCCCTGCGTCGAGCGCGAAGCTCATCGCCATGGTATCGTCAAGAGGTGCGATGGTGATGCCATGCTGGCGGAGCACCGACATGTCATATTTGAGATTCTGCCCGACCTTCAGGACGCTTTCGTCCTGCAACAGCGGTTTCAGCCGCGCCAAAGCGGCTTCGGTCGGGATCTGATCCGGACGCTCAGCAAACATATCCGTCCCGCCATGTCCAAGCGGGACATAGCATGCCTTGCCCGGTGCGGTTGCCAGGCTGAACCCTATCAGCCGCGCGGTTACGGCCTGCAAACTGTCGGTTTCGGTATCAAAACCGACCATACCGGCACTGGTGGCCTCTGCAATCCAATGATCCAGCCGTTGGATCGTGGTGACGCATTCATAGGCATCAAGATCCATCGGCGGCATTGCGATAGGAGATGCAGCCTTGCCCGCTTCGGGCCCGGCAACGGCGCCATTGCTGCTGCGTTCCATTTTCGGCTGACCCGCAATCGCCTTATTGGCAGCAGCCGTATCGCTGGTTTTGCCGATACGGTTCAACAACCCCCGAAAGCCATGCTCCTCCAGAAAGGGACGCAAGGGGCCTTCGGGGATTGGGCGCAGTTCCAAATCGTCCAATGCAATGGGCAGGGGACAATCGTCTTTCAGCGTCACCAATATCTTCGAAAGCCGCGCCATGTCGGCTTGCTCGACCAGATTGTCGCGCATTTTCGAAGGCTTCATCGATGACGCAGCGGCCAAAGCACTTTCCAGATCGCCATATTCGGTGATCAGCTTGGATGCCGTTTTCGGCCCAATCCCTGCGATACCCGGAACATTATCCGCAGTATCACCCATCAGCGCCAATACGTCACCGACCTTTTCAGGACCAACGCCGAACTTCTCCATCACCTCGTCGCGACCGATGCGCTTGTCTTTCATCGTGTCGAACATGTCGACGCGATCGCCAATCAACTGCATCAGATCCTTGTCTGACGAGATGATCGTTACGTCCCATCCCTGTGCGCGCGCTTCCTTTGTATAGCTGGCGATCATGTCATCCGCCTCAACATCGGGTTCCTCGATCATCGGCAGCGAGAAAGCACGTGTCGCATCGCGGATCAGCGGGAAGTGCGGACGCAGGTCTTCCGGCGCTTCGGGACGGTTCGCCTTATATTTGTCATAGATCTCGTTGCGGAAACTGGTGCCGGACTTGTCCAATATCACCGCCATGTGCGTCGGCCCGTCGGCCGCGTGCAGGTCGTTCGCCAGTTTCCACAGCATGTTGGAATAGCCGGCGACCGCACCCACGGGCACGCCTTGCGGATTGGTTAGCGGCGGCAGGCTGTAATAGGCCCGAAAAATATAGGCGGAACCATCGACCAGATAAAGATGCTTGTGATCAGACATGCAGGTCGGATAGCAGCGAGACAGAGCGAAGTCTCGCCAAATTGAACCGGACGAACCGGCTATACAGGCAAAGACAGCTGCATCAGCGGCCGGGCCCCGCGATCAATCCGCACAAGCCTTGGCCGACCCTGCGCCATGAACTGCCACGGACCCACACGGAAAATCATGATGTGGCCAACGACCTGCGATTGCATGCGTTTGTGCGAGAGCAGCGATGGCAGATTATAATCTGCAATCCAGCTCATCGACCATTGCCGGCCATGGGCGTGCAGCCAGTCTGCCGTTCCCGCCCACAATGCCGAAAATCCTCGACCCAGCCTATGCTGTGGCGGTATCCAAAGGCCGGTATCCCAGGCGGCAGCCTCTGGCACTGCAAAGCGCAAATGCACCATGATCTCGTCAAAGGGCCCGGGCCCGACCCAATTGGCCCCGACGCATTCATCCTTGGAATTAAAAGCAACCAGACATTTCATGCCTTGGGCGAACCAACGCTCCTGCTCTTCCTTGCGCACATTGATCGGCAGGTCACCAAGCTGATCAAGCGACATATTCTCCACCCGGTAACCACGCGGCATTTTGGGCATGCCTGTCACCGGCACAGCAACCAGCGTGTATCGGCTGTAACCAATCAGCCCTGTCTTGGCGACGAGCCGCGCCGCGCCATAAGACAGCAGCCCAGCAAGGCCCAGCAACTGCAAAGTGGTGATGGCTGACAATTTCTACTCCGTTCGGTTATCGCGAAATACAACCAAAGTAGGAAAGAAATGGTGAAAGCCCGGATGGCCAAATAGACGGATTAAGGGGCCTCCTCGCCCCAAACCCGGCTGGCTTCAATATATCCGATGCGACCTGTGATATCGAGACGGCACCAGCCCTTTTGGCAATCGTCGATTTTGCCGATTACCCCTTTTTCTACGCGCCAGGATATGCGCGCCGTTCCCGACGGGGCATCACGCAATTCCGAAATGCCCGGCGCAATCACGATGGCCGTGCGCGTCGGGCTTAACAGACGGACATGCATCCAACCCTGATCGCCATCCGGATCTTCGACCTTTCGCCAGACTTCGTGCACAGAGATCACCTTCACGGGCAAATCCTGACGCTTATACACCCATTTCACAGGAAATTCCGTACTGGGGCCAGTGCGCATACGCGCCTCCGGTTCCTCGATCGAGGCCCAGTAAGGCGTCTTGCGCACGGTCTGAGCTGCAACGGCTGATGCTGCCAGCGTCAATGCTCCGAGTATGAGCAATTTTACATTATTTTTCATAATATTGGACCGCCTGTATCCAACCCCCAAGCCCCCTATAGTGTAAGCGGCATCGACAGTTCAAGACCGATGTCTTGACGCCCGCGCGTGAAGCGCCCTAGGGATTGCTGCATGACCCAATTCCAACGCATCGAACGTCCCCGCGTCGCCGTTACCCGCAAATTGCTTCCCCAGATTGAAGCGCGGATGAACGAATTGTTCGATTGCCGCTTCAATGCAGAGGATCGGCCGCTCTCAGCAGACGAAATTGCCGCATTGATGCAGGATGCAGATGTGCTGGTACCTACCGTAACCGATCGCATCGACGTTGCCCTTATAGAACGGGCACCGCCCTCGCTTCGGCTCTTCGCCAATTTCGGCGCAGGCGTGAACCATATCGATCTTGCCGCTGCAAAGGCGAAGGGAATTCTTGTCACTAACACCCCGGGGGTGTTTACAGAGGATACGGCCGACCTCACCATGGCCTTGATCCTCAACGTTCCGCGCCGGCTGGGCGAAGGGCACAGGCTGATGCGGTCTGGCGAATGGCAAGGCTGGACGCCGACGGGCATGCTGGGTCATCGGATCGGCGGCAAAACACTGGGGATTATCGGGTTCGGGCGGATCGGAGAAGCCGTTGCGTTACGCGCCCGTGCCTTTGGCATGAACATCCTCTACAACAAGCGTCATCGCCTGCCCGCCAGCGTCGAAGAGGAACTCGGCATTGCTTTCGAACCCGACCTGGATCGGCTTGTTGCGCGCGCAGACATCGTAACGCTGCATTGCCCGCTGACAGCGGAAACCAACCGGATCATGAACCGGCAGCGCATCGGCTTGATGAAACGGGACGGCTATCTGATCAACAGCTCGCGTGGCGAACTGGTTGACGACGATGCATTGATCGAAGCGCTTCAGCGCGGACGGATCGCGGGTGCGGGCCTCGATGTCTATAACCACGAACCCGCAATCGACCCGCGCTTCCTTTCAATCCCCAATGCCGTGCTTTTGCCGCACCTTGGCAGCGCCACTTATGAAGGGCGCGAGGCATCGGGCGAGAAGGTGATCGCCAATATCCGGATATTCAGCGACGGTCACAGGCCGCCTGATCAGGTACTCGATGGTTGGGCATGAACAGATGGCCAATATCGCCAATACAGTCATTTAAGGTTTGAACACAGCAATTTGCTGGCTTAGACGAAGACGTTCGCGGAGCGTTTTACGGGG
>JAJTFR010000180.1 GCA_021298455.1 Sphingomonadales bacterium
GGGCCGGTGAATTGCAGGCGGCTCATCCCTGCAACCTTCACAATCGCGCCATCGGGGGCAAGCGAACCGCGCAGACCGACTACTCCGCCTGTGGGCGACAGCGGGGCGGTGGCCGGGTAAATGACCTTTTGGTCCGGGTTCCATGTAATCTGGTCGATATTTTCGCCCAATGTCTTGCCGCTAACCGTCATACAGTCGCCATGCAGCAAACCTTCGGACAAAAGCGATTTCATGAGCATATAGACGCCCCCCGCTTCATACATGTCCTTTGCGACATAATTTCCGCCGGGTTTCAGATCGGCCATATAGGGCGTGCTTTTGAAGATTTCGGCGACATCAAACAGGTCAAAATCAATGCCTGCCTCGCTTGCCATTGCCGGCAAATGCAGCGCAGCGTTGGTTGAACCGCCGGTCGCAACAACAACGCGGGCCGCATTGATGAACGCGTCACGCGTGCAGATTTCGCGCGGGCGCAGATTGCGTGCCAGCAATTCCATAATCTGTGTGCCTGCCGCATGGGCCACCTGGTCGCGCGTGGTGTAAGGCGCGGGTGCCATGTTCGAATTGGGCAGCGAAAGCCCGATTGCCTCGGCCACGCAGGCCATGGTGTTGGCAGTATATTGTCCGCCGCATGCGCCATGGCCGGGGCAGGCAACTTTTTCCAGCGCATGCACTTCCTCGAGTGGACAGGCGCCGGCAGCATATTTGCCGACAACCTCGAACACATCAACGACGGTCACATCCTTTTCGTGATAGCGGCCCGGCAAGATCGACCCGCCATAAACGAAGATCGACGGAACATTCAGCCGCAACATCGCCATCATCATACCCGGAAGCGATTTGTCGCAACCTGCAAAGCCGACCAGCGCATCATAGCAATGGCCACGTACTGAAAGCTCGACTGAATCGGCAATCACCTCACGGCTAACCAGCGAGCTTTTCATCCCCTGATGGCCCATGGCGATACCATCAGTGACGGTGATCGTGTTGAAGCGGCGCGACAGCCCGCCTGCCTGATCAACACCCCGTCGTGCGACATCGGCCTGATGATCCAGCGCCGTATTGCAAGGCGCGCTGTCATTACCGGCAGACACCACCCCGACAAAGGGGCGCATGATCTGTTCTTCGGTCAGCCCCATGGCGTAATAATAGCTGCGATGCGGTGCACGCTCAGGCCCCACCGAAACATGGCGGCTGGGCAGTTTGGATTTGTCGAAATTGTGCGTCATGGGGCCTCGCTGGAGTGAAGAACCGACTGGCAGGGAGATGCCAATATCTGCTCGGCTCTATTCAGCTTAGCCCTTCAGACGCAAGCCTTTCCGCAACATGTTGCGCCATTTCGTCAAGAATTGCTGCGAATCTTTCCTGTTCGGCGGCGTCGGCAATCAAATCTTGCCGGATTTCGACACCGACATAGGGAATGTCGTTTGCCTCAGCATGGCGATTCATCGTCGCATTCAGCATTTTGCCAGAATAGGGCAATTGGTCGCCAACAATCAGCCCCTCCCCCTCCAGATGGGCGATAGCAAAGCTCGATGCGGTTGCATGATCATTATAGAGTATGCCGATTTCCCAAGGCCGTTCCGCAAGCGGATCGGTTTCCAGACGCGGGGTGAAACTGTGTACCGATAGGATCAGCCGAGGTCGCGCCTCACCCAAAATATGTTCAAGCCGGTGGTGATAGGGATGGAAATAATGATCAAGCCGCCGCTGCCGTTCTTCGGTGGACAGATCATTGCCGGGAATGATGTGCCCATCACTTGACCCGGGCACCGCACTCGCATCGCCCGGATAGCGGTTCAGATCGACAACCAGACGGGAATGGACTGCCAGAAAGGCAGCATGCCCTGCAAGTTCGACCAGATAGCGGGCGACGCCAGCAACGCCAATGTCATAGGCAATATGCTGTTCCAGCAAAGCGGGATCGATGCCAAGCGCGACATCCTGCGGCACATGGTTTGACGCATGGTCACATATGATCAATATGCCGCCGGACTGGGGCGTTCCAACGATCTTCCAAGGTTCGCTCATCTCAGCGATGATGCCATTGTCCACCACTGCGGGCAAGCCGCCGCAATCGCCTGTTGAAAGTGCAAAGCAGGTCGCGCCCGAGCCGGACATACGCGCCAGATCAGGCTTGGTCATATCCAGTTGACGCAGCACTTCTGCAATTTCGGGGTGGAGCGCTATCGCCGGCTTTTCCAGGTCATTGCGTCCATGATGCCAGCAAGAAAAATCCAAAGGCCCGCGATCCATGCCGTCCCATTGGCGGAACACAGGCCCTGTCGGGCAGGCAATCAACGGGTTGACGAGAAGGACGGCACGCCCCGAAATTGCGGCATCGGCGAAAGGCAGAAGTTGTTCGCCCACCCCTGTCCCAATGCAGGTTTGCGACGCGATGCATGCGGGCACATCCGCCCCCAGTTCCGCGCCAAGATCGGCGGTCAATAGCTGCGTGGCATCAAGGCCCCACAGGCGGGCCGCTAGCCGCAACGCGGCCGCCGCATCGGCCGAGCCACCACCTATGCCAGCAGCAACCGGAAGCTGCTTATCCAAGGTGAAGGCTGCCCCCTGCCCTACGCCGCAGCGCTGCTGCAGCAAGCGCGCGGCGCGCAGCACCAGATTATCGGCATCGGCAGACAGCCCTTTGGCAAAGCGGCCAGTGATCGTCAGTGACAGGCCCTCGGCGGGGGCAACGGTCAGCCGGTCGCCATCTTCGGCAAAGGCAAAGACCGTCTCCAACTCATGATAACCGTCGGCCCGGCGCATGCGCACATGCAACGCCAGATTGATCTTGGCATAGGCCGTTTCGCTCGCATGCGATGGGGTCAAGGCGCGGCGACCTCTTCGCTCCAGCCAAGGTCAATTTTGCGGGTCAGCCTATCACTCGCTGCGCCACTTGCCTGCACGACCGCAGCGCGCCAGGCAAAGCGCGCCTCGATCCGCCGACCGACGCGCCAATAGGCGTCGCCCAGATGTTCGTTGATCGCGACGTCACCACCTTCAGCTTGGGCGGCAGCCTCAAGCAGCGGAATCGCCTTTTCTATGTCTCCGGTCAGGAAATAGGCCCATCCGAGCGAATCCGCGATCGCTGCAGATTGCGGGGCCAGTTGGTGCGCGCGCGAAACCAGCGCAAAACCTCGCGCTATATCTTCGCGCCTTTCCAACAGGCTATACCCAAGATAATTCAGCGTCTGCGGGTTAGCCGGCTCAATCTGCAACGCCTGTTCCAATGCGGCGCGCGCGTCTGGCCATTGCCCCTGCGCATCAAGCGCCGAGGCGAGCATCAGATAGACAAAAGCGCGCGGCCGCAAACCACCCCCATTGCCGGCAGGTGCCGTCAGCTCGCGGTAGATGGCGATCGCAGCGCTACGGTCACCGGCTTGCTCCAGAGCGCGTGCCCGAAACAGTTTAAGGTTTTGCGCCGCCGGGCGGGCTGTGCTTGCCGCAGTCGCAACCGCCAATGCCTTTGCGGGATCAGCGGTTATCTCCAGCTTCACGCCGACCGCAGCCATCCAGAAAGCTGAGCTTTCAGTTATCGACGCAAGCATCGTCTGCGCCGCATCGACCGCACCCTGCTTTGCCAGCATTTCTGCCAGCACCAGCTTCGCGGCGTCATCGGTGGGTGCGACCCAATAGGCAAGGCGCGCAAAATAGAGGCCCTTTTCCGGCTGCTTCTGTTCAGCCAGTGCATGTGCCAAACGGGAAAATTGCGCAGCCAAGCCAATTTCAGGGGTTACAGGCCCTGCCTGCGGATGATCGGGTTCAACGCCGATCTGCCGTTCCAGCGCCGCTGCAAAATCGTCCTCACCGCCTGTTTTCATCGCCGCTATCGCATAAAGCGCAAGTGCGCGGCCATGCGGTTCGTCAAATCCGCGAAACGCACGCAGCCGCATCTGCGCCTGCTTCAGCCGACCGGCCACCAAATCGCCATAAATGAGCTGATCATCAGCATAAAAGGCGGCGAGAGGCGATTCTCGCAAATCATCTAGGTCCAGCCCGCCGCTGCGCGTCTGACGCTGTTCCAGCAAGCCCTTCATCACCGGAACCATGAAGGCAAAATCGCCTTCGCGTTCCAATTGGGCGATGACGTTGGTGGCCACATCCCATTTACGGCCACGAAAAGCCTCAACAAAAAACAGCAACTGGGCGTCCCCATCGGCGCTGCCGGCCAAGACCGCAGCGCGCTGGGCACGCAAGGCTTCAGCGATATTGCCGGTGCGCAGCGCCGCATCGAACAAGCGGCTAGACGCCACCGCGCTGTCAGGCAAACGGGAAAGCAGCCGCCGATACGCGGCTATTGCCTCCTCATCCTGACGCGCAATTTCGGCCCTTTGTCCATGCCAGTAAAGGTCGGTGGGCGCTTCAGCCGCCGCATGCGCCGCCGCGCCCGAAAGCGCCAAGGCGGCGATGCCAAGCAGCAGCCTACATGTTGGGATAGTTGGGGCCACCCCCGCCCTCCGGCGTCACCCAGTTGATGTTCTGGTTGGGATCCTTGATGTCGCATGTCTTGCAATGGACGCAGTTCTGCGCGTTGATCTGATAACGCGCATCGCCATTGGCCTCGGTCACCCATTCATAGACGCCGGCGGGGCAATAGCGGGTGGAAGGCCCGCCAAACACGCCCAGCTCGCTCACCTTTTGCAATTCCAGATCGCGGACTTGCAGATGCACCGGTTGATCTTCTTCATGGTTGGTGTTCGACAAGAACACCGACGACAGGCGATCAAAGCTGATCACGCCATCAGGCTTGGGATAGTTGATCGGGCGATAAATATCCGCGCGGCCGGTCGCCTGATAATCGGCATGGTGCTTCATCTCGATCGGCAGGCCGATTTTCAAGGTACGCATCCACATATCGACACCGGCAAGCATCGTGCCATAAGCTTCGCCATATTTGGCAACCGCCGGCTGGGCGTTCTTGACCAGTTTCAGTTCGGTGGCGATCCAGCTTTCGTTGAGATTGGCCTGATAATCCGACAATTCGTCATGCGCACGATCGGCCGAAAGCGCCACTGCGATGCTTTCCGCTGCCAGCATGCCCGATTTCATCGCGGTATGACTGCCCTTGATGCGCGGCACGTTGACGAAACCGGCAGAGCAACCGATCAGCGCGCCGCCCGGGAAGGCAAGCTTCGGAACCGACTGCCAGCCACCTTCGTTTCGCCTGGTGATAAAGAAAACCGCCGCCCCAGCTTTCGCTTTCCGAAAGCGGCCAGCCCTGGCTGTGGATCACGCGGCCAGGAACATGCTTGTCAGGATCGATATCCCACAATTCCTTCATGCCAAGGCCATAAACCTGCGGCTGACAATTACGCTCAAGATCAAATTTGGACTTCAGCTGCTTTGTGAGATGCCCGCGCGCACCCTCTGCAAACAGGGTATATTTTGCGTGCAGTTCCATGCCCGGCTGATAGTCGGCCTTGCGGCTGCCATCGCGCGCGATACCCATATCACCGGTCGCAACGCCCTTTACCGACCCATCGTCATTGTAAAGGATTTCGGCAGCCGGAAAGCCCGGGAAGATTTCAACGCCAAGATTTTCGGCTTGGCCAGCAAGCCAACGGCACAAATTGCCAAGCGAACCGGTATAGGTGCCCTTGTTGTGCATCCAGCCCGGTGTCGCGATGTGCGGGATCGCATATTTGCCGGTGCGGGTCATCACCCAGTGATGGTTCTCGGTCACCGGAACATCGGCCATCAGGCAGCCTTGTTCCTTCCAGTCAGGCAGCAATTCATCAATAGCTTTGGGATCAAAGACCGCACCCGAAAGGATATGCGCGCCTACTTCCGATCCTTTTTCAAGAATGCAGACCGCGATATCGGGATTGATCTGTTTCAGGCGAATGGCCGCTGAAAGGCCCGCCGGCCCGCCACCGACAATCACCACATCATAGGGCATCGACTCCCGCTCGCTCATGTCCGATCTTCCTTCTCTGCCCGTTGCTTTCGGGCTGTCTCGAATATGCCTCAACTGGCAGGATTCGCCATGCCAAGCAATTGACCTTCGCGTCAACCAGTGACTGTAAAACGATATGCAGGTCGCAAAGCCCAATAGGGAAAAAATCCTTGCAGATTCGATCATCGCCTGGTGGCGCGACGCCGGGGTTGATTATCTGTGCGGCAATGACCCGATATCCTGGCTGGATGACGCTGCCGAAGCAAGCGAGCCAGCACCCGCGCCGGTGGCACGCGCAACCGCCTCGGCCAAAACGCCTCTTGCTGCACCCGCTATACCAGCCCCGACCATTGCTTGGCCCGCAGAATTTGAAGGGTTGATGGCGGCAATATCCAGTGTTTCCGCGCTACCCGGAAATGCCTATGGGCGGCAAATCGCCGCGCCCATCGCCATCGCTCAGCCGGAATTGATGGTGATTTACGATCTGCCGGAGGAGGCCGATATAGCTGCCGGTCAATTGGGTAACGGCCCCACCGGACAATTATTGAAGGCAATGTTTGCCGCCTGCGGCTATCTTTCCGGACAAGTTCACATAACCGCACTGGCGCATAGCCGGCCTGCCAGCGGAGCGTTGCCGCCTGCCGACCTACCCCTGCTCGCCAAATTCGCGCAGCACCAGATTTCGCTCGTGCGCCCGCAACGCCTGCTGTTGCTCGGCACTGCGGTAAGCACGGCGCTTACGGGTCAGGAATTGATGGCGGCGCGTGCAGGTTTACCCGATTTTAACCAAGATGGCCGCACTATGGCGACAGTCGCGACATTCCACCCGCGGACCCTGCTGGCGCGCCCTATCTTGAAAGCGCAAGCATGGCAGGATTTGCAGGCGATAGTGAAGAAAGATCGTCCGTGATCGGTACCAAATCTGCCTCCTTCCGCTGCGCGCTTACCGCTGTTGCGCTGTTGTGCACAACGCCGGCAATCGCGGGAACGACCGACAGTTTCCGCCAAACGGTATCTCCCGACTTGCTTGCCAATATTGGTGGTCAACCGAGCGCGCAGGAGCGGGAGAGCTTTGCCGCCATTTTCGCCGCTATCGATGCCAAGAAATGGGCCGATGCGGTACGCTTGATCGATATTGCCCCGCGCGGTCCGATGCAGCATGTGGCGCGTGCGGAACTATATCTCGCCGCAGGTTCGCCCAAGGTGGAGGCTGCACAGCTTCAGTCTTTACTCAACGATGCGCCTTGGTTGCCCCAGGCCGAACAGCTGGAACGGATGGCGACAAAGCGCGGCGCGACCGACCTGCCGTTGCGCCCCGGCACGCGGCGTTTTTCCTTCCTTGGCAGCGCGCCCAAGCGCGGCCTGCCTTATGGCGTTGCCACAGCTGCTGGTTTACGCGAAAAACTGCAGGCCGAAATCAAGGTGGACAATCCTGCCGGTGCAGAAGCCCTGCTGAACGAACAGGTCGCACTGCTTGATGAAGCTGCTATCGCCGAACTGCGCTACCGGGTCGCCTGGTCCTATTATATCGAAAATGACGATGTAAATGCTCGCCGTGTTGCCGGCCTTGCCCGCGCAATCGCCGGCGAATGGGGCACGCAGGCCGAATGGGTCCACGCCCTCGCCAACTGGCGGCTGGGCGATCATCGCGAAGCCTTTGCCGGTTTTGATCGCGTATCGCGCATTGCCGACAATGACGAACTGCGTGCTGCTGCACTGTTCTGGAGCAGCCGCGCAGCCATGGCGGCGCGCCAGCCGCAGCAAGTGCAACCGCGGCTTCAGGCTGCAGCCCGTTTTCAGGAAAGCTTCTACGGCCTTCTCGCTGCCGAAGCATTGGGCATGGAGGCGGTTGCCGCCAAGGTCCAGAAGCGTGTGGCACCCGATTGGAAGGCGCTGACCGCGAAGGAAAATGTGCGCAGCGCCATCGCGCTTGCCGCCATCGGCAAGACCGACCTTGCCGATCAAGCCTTGCGCCATCAGGCCCGCATTGCCGATGCCGGCCAACATGCCCCCCTCGCCCGACTCGCCGGCGCGCTTAATCTGCCCGCGACGCAATTGTGGCTCGGCCATTATGGCCCGCGCGGCGAAAATCTGGATCCGATGGCACGCTATCCGATGCCAAGCTGGACGCCGACCGGGGGATGGCGGATTGAACCGACGCTGGTCTATGCCCACGCATTGCAGGAATCGGCGTTCCGCACCTCGGTCATCAGCAGCGCAGGTGCCCGCGGCCTGATGCAGGTAAAGCCGGGAACGGCACAGGAAATGGCGCGCGCACGCGGTGCCTTTTTCAACGCCTCCGATCTCGACCG
>JAJTFR010000027.1 GCA_021298455.1 Sphingomonadales bacterium
CGCTATCGTTGTTACCTGCTGGGGTTGCCCGAAGATCTGCTGGCCGACAATCCGCGAGATATTGTCCGGATATGGTGCACGCGCAGTGCCACGCTGCGCTATGAATATGATGATGCGATCTGCGGCGGCCTGTTGCGCGCGACAATGGAGGCTGAACTGAGCAAGGACAGGTCGCTGCCCGCGCGGCTTTTCCGCAGGCTCGAACGATCCTTTTCACGCGTGTTTTTCGTCAACACCTTCCTGAAGGGCGACGAAGCGGCGGCTGCGAATGTCGGCGTTCCGCTCAACGGCATGGACAAGGCGCTTTACGCCGCAACGATGGCGGCAATAGTCGGGCAAACGTTGGGGCACCGGATCGCATCACGGCTGCCGTTGGTCGATGAATTTGCCGACCGGGTTCTGGTCGCGCGGCTTCGGCGGCAGCTTGCAGGCTATGGTCATGCTGAATTCACCAGCGATGCAGCCCAATATCGTCCCACCGCAGGTTAACAAGTCCTTGCCGATACGGGCCAAGTTGAGTCCGGTTTTGCTTGAAATTGGAACGATTTCATCCAATATTAGATGTTAAGGCGGCGATGGTGCCGCTGCACAGAGGAGAATGTTACAATGGCTGAATGGTCTGATCCGCGGGTTGCGCAAGCCGGTGCGGGCGTAACCATTGATGGCAAGCCGGTTGCGGGTGCCGCGATCGACGCTGGGCTGCGCGCCCATATGCTGAAGGTGTACAACTACCTGGCTTCGGGCGTGTTGTTGACCGGTCGATGTCTTCGATTTTCCTGGTTTTCTCAGGTGAATCGATCGCGCGCACCTTCTTTGTCACCGCTGCGGCCTTTGCCGGTCTCAGCCTCTACGGCTATACTACGAAGAAGAATCTCAGCGGTTTTGGCACCTTCCTGATCATGGGCGTCATCGGCCTGCTGATCGCGTCGGTTGTGAATATCTTCCTGGGATCGAGCACGCTGCAGCTGGTCGTCAGCTTCCTCGGTGTGCTGATCTTCGCGGGCCTCACCGCTTATGATACCCAGCGCATCAAGAGCGAATATGTTTATTTCGCAGGCCATGAATCGATCGGCAAGCTGGCGATCATGGGCGCGCTCAGCCTCTATCTGGACTTCATCAATATGTTCCAGTTCCTGCTGAGCTTCCTTGGCAACCGCGAATAATTTTGCAACGCAACAAGTTATCGAAAGGCCCGGCGGGAAACCGCTGGGCCTTTTTACATGGGCATTGGCCGATCAGCTCTTTATTTTTCGCTGTTAATCGTGTTGACAGCCGCCATCGTTTAGATGTGCAGGCTGGGAGATTGGAGCATATGAACAAGGCGACCAAGGGGCTTTCGATTGTCTTCCTGATCGGCGGGGTTGCCGCATGCGCACCAGCACCGTTGCCGCCGGGCGGCGCTGCAGTGACGATGAAAATCCCTCCCATTGCCATGGACGGTGTTCGGACGACCCCCAATCGTACGCTGACCCGAGAGGAAAATATCTGGCATTTCCGCGCCGCACTCAATGTTGCGGCGCTCAACTGCCAAGGCCCGGTCTGGGGGGAGATTGCGCAAAACTACAACCGCTATCTGCAGGTTCACAAATCCCGGCTCGCGCAAACCAACAAGGCCGTCGATGCCGAATATGTGAAGCGCTATCCCGGGCAGAATGCCCTGCGTATCCGCGATACCCGCATGACCGATCTGTATAATTATTTCGCGCTGCCCCCGGTGCGCGCCGAATTTTGTGACAAATCGCTGCTCAAATCGCGGGAAATCATTGGTGTGCCGCTGACGGCGCTGCCCGAATATTCTTATGGGGCGCTCAACGATCTCGATGCCGTGTTCATCAATTTCTACAATGCGTTTGAACGGTATCAGCGCGATCTGGCGGATTGGAACGCCAAATATGGTTCGCCCGCGCAGACTGGCTCTGCACCGGTGTCATTGACCGCGCCGGCGTCTAATGCAGGCCCTGTCACGTCGAAATAAACTGAACGCGACGGCCGCGACTTTAGGCCATCTGGATATAGTCGCGCATCGCGTTTGCCTCTGCCTCGATCTTCTCGATCCGGTATTTCACCAGATCACCGATTGAAACAAAGCCGATCAGCTGCGTGCCATCGACAACCGGCAGGTGGCGGATACGCCGCCGCGTCATCAGGGACAGGGCCGACAGGACGGGGCTGTCGGCCGTGACGGCGATTGCCGGGGCCGTCATCACATCGCCTACGCGTTTCCCGAACAGCGAAGGGCCATGTGCGGCAAGCCCGTAAACCAGGTCGCGTTCCGAAAAAATGCCGATCACTTTACCGCCATCGACAATGGGCAGCGCGCCGATCCGTTTGTCGGCGAGTCGCGCCGCCACTGTTTCCACTGACTCGTCCGGAGTTGCCGAGAAAACCGTGCTATCGCGGCCTTGCAGGATGATCGCTATCGTCATCGTTCCGCCTCCCATTGGGCTTGTTCGCCGGGAACATATAGCATAGACGCGACTTCACCTCCAATGACTCGACCCTCGCGCCTTGATGATCCTGATTATGCCGCTTTCGCCTGGAAGCGTTATTGGCGGCTGATGCGCTGGATGTTCGGGGTGACCCTCACGGTGACCGTGATCGCGCTCACCTCATTCTGGTACCAAAATGGCTTTGTCTCGATCCATTTCTTCATCGCGACGGCAGGGGCAATTGTGGGCGCCATGATGTTGACGGCCGCGCTGATGGGCCTTGTCTTTCTGTCGAGCGGCAGTGGCCATGATGAAGCGATTGAAGACCCGTTTGAGGATCTGGCCGACGACGGCAGATAACCGCGGTTGAAACGCGACGCGCGATCAGTTGCGTTCTAGCCTGACGTCATATTCCAGCGTCGCAGTGCCATTTGCCGGAATTGTCGCCTTCCATGTGGGAACGCCATCGACTTTCGCGACATTTTTCGGTTGTCCACGCAACATATAGGGGATTTTGATTTCTGCGCGAACCGGCTCGTTGCGGGCGTTGCTGATTTCGACCCTATAGCGTTGCTGCTTGCCGCCTTCGTGGATCAAGGTCACGGCGTAGCGGACATCGGACGCCGGGCCGATTGCCATCTCGATCTCGTCGCCAACCGCACGATCCTTCAAACTTGTCTGTCCAGAGAGCAGCGGGCCGAAGCGGCTGTCTTCGAACAGCATGACCTGCCCTGAGGGCATGGGCAGGCCCAACCCTTTTTCGGTGCGGTTTTCGCTGCGGAACAGGATTGTCATCGGCCGGCTTTCGCCATCGGAAAAATCGGAAGTGCTGGCAGTATAGAGCCGGTCGAACGCCGCTGCCGGCTTGACGATCATCGCCACCTGTTTCTGCCCCTTGGCATTGATCGTTACCGGTTCAGGAATGCGATAGAGTTTGAGGTCGCCCAGATCTTCCTGTTCGGCGACCATGACGGCGACGGGGCTCGCCATGGCTTCGCTTCGTTTCATTGCAGTTACAACGATACTCTGCGCGTCAGCCGCCGCATAGACGGGCGGAGGCGCCGCCATTGGCATCGGTGGTGGCGGAGGAAGGATATAACCGGAATGATAGGGCACTTCGTGCGAGCGTTGTGCAGGCCAGCATTTCAGGGAAAGGCCTCCACCGGTCGGCCGGGGCTGGGCCGCGCGCCGCACGCGATTGGGCTCGCCTGCAATGGCCATTGTATTGGCATTGGCAAAGCTTTGGTTGCCGCCATTGGCCAGTGTTAGCCAGGCAAATAGATCGAGTTTGCTCTTGCCCGGTTCCGAGGCGGTTACGGGGTTGTCCTTCACCTGCGCGACATAATTTGCCTGCCAGTCAAAACCTGCCGCCATGTAGGTGAGCGTCAGCGTCGCGGTTGTCGGCCGGTCGCTCTGCGTCAGCACCGACAGGGTAGGCTTTGCGGAGAGGTTTTGCGGCACGCCGCCATAGCTGAGCCGTTCCGGCAGGCCGGTGCAATAGAGCGCCTCAAAACCTTCGGCGCTTTGCACGATGACACCGCCGCCCGGGCCGGCACTGATCATGGCCCGCTGTTCGCGCACAGCGCCGGTGGCGAGGCTGGTCCGTGTCAGCGTCACTTCGCGGCGCAGATAGGCATCGACAAGCCCCGATGGCGAAAGCAGCCGGGCGTCGCGGTTCTTTTCTTTTACACCCTTTGGAAGGCCGGTGACGATTGCGCTTTCGGGAAACATTCCTTCGGTAACGCCTTCGAACCTGATCAGGCTTTCACCGGCAGGAATGGA
Source organism: Sphingomonadales bacterium (assembly GCA_021298455.1). GTDB lineage: Bacteria > Pseudomonadota > Alphaproteobacteria > Sphingomonadales > Sphingomonadaceae > Sphingorhabdus_B > Sphingorhabdus_B rara. Next base: position 4,212 of record JAJTFR010000027.1, read on the forward strand.
GAGGGTGCGGGTTTCGGTGATCAGTGCGTAACCGCGCGGCCAATCCTTCGCAATCGGCGCCTCGCCGCGCTGCGTCGCACGATAGACGGTCAGGCTGACCGCCTCGGGTGCGTCGGAAGTGACCACGCTTTGGGCAAGGGCAGGATCAGGGGCCGCGAAAGCGAGCCCTAACACCAGGCCGAAGGTAAAGGCGTGCGATGCAGCCATTCGCTCGAAAACTCAGTAACGGCTGTCGAACGTCGCGGTCAGCACCGCCCGGCCATTGGCGGGGACAGGAATGTTCCACTCAATCCGGTCGGCCGAGACGCGCTTGCCTATAAGGCTTTGTTCGGAAATCCGGACATCGCCCCAAAGCCCGTCCTGCCCCAGATCGACCGTAATGGCTTCGTTGCGGGCATTGCTGACTTCATATTGCATGCGCGTTTTCCAGCGGTTCGATCCCAATCGCGTGCGCTCGACAACGACGCTTTTGACCTTCACGTCAAAGGCTTCACCGGTGCGAATCGACATCTGGCTGCCCATGGGGGTCGCTTCGATCATGCTTTCGCCGATGAACTGCGGGTCACCGCGCTTGTCGCGCATATAGACGCGCATCGTGCCAGCCGGTAGCTGGTCGCCCAGCCCGCCGCTGCGCGATGTCGAAAATTTCAGCACCGATGATGCGCTGACAGCTTCGTTGCTCGACAACCAGCCATTATTATATTCATAGGCGCGGCGGGCAGGTGCTGCCGTCACATCTAGAAAACTGACCTGTTTCTGCTGCGCATTGGCGATCGTGGTCCGCTCGGCCAGCGGATAGAGATAATAGTCGCCGAGCCGCTCTCGATCATTGCTTTCAGTACCGGGGGTATCGATCGTTCCGCTGCTGCCATTCCAGGGCATTTGCCAGTTACGCCGTCCGCCGCCCGAATTAGGATCGCCAGCGACGAGCAGCACATCGGCATTACGATAATCTGTGCCTGTATTGTTGGTCAGCGTAACCCAGCCCTGAACGTCGATTGTCTGCTTGGCATCATCGAAAAGCGTCACATAGTCGCTCGACCAGCCAAGCCCCGGGGTCAGATAGGTCAGCGTGGCAGGCACATTGCCGCCCTTCGACTCGACTGTCACCGACAGTGTCGGCCGCGCGCGCAAATTGGGCGGGACCTTGTCGAAAATCACGCGCACCGGAAGCCCGTCGTCGCGCAGCACCTCGATCGTGTTGCCAATCTGGAGGACGACACCGCCATTGGCGGCAAGGACTTTTGCCTGCACACGGCTTTCAGCACCGGTCGCCGGATTGGTGCGGACGAGCGTGACGGTTTGCCCTACGGCTTTCTCCATCAGCTTGGCAGGCGTCAAAAGATCATAGTCGAAATTCTGTTCGACAATGCCGATGCCCGGGCCGGTCAGCGTAACCGTTTCGGCACGAATCATTGCGGAAACGTCAGGAAATTCTTGTTTCGATCGGCCGGCGGGCATCGCCATCTGCCGGGTATCTTGAACAAGGCTTTGGCCGTTCTGGTAGATGGTAACGGCAACATCACCCTGCGCGTTTGCCTCACCGGGCACTGCAACGGTCGTTGCACTTTGCGCCAGAAGCGGTGCGGCAAGCGCAGCCCCCAGACTGAATAGCATGGCCGCACGCATCGCTGTCTCCCTGATAACCTGTTGTTACCGAGGATGACCTAATTTTCTCAAGCTGACCAGAGCCTTAACGGGCCATGACGGTTTGCCGGTTGCGTTGGTGCGCGGGCGACGGCGGATTATTCCGCCGCGGCCACCGCATCTTCGGCTTCGCTTGCCTTGGGCTTGCGCGCGCGTGGCTTGCGGGCGGGCTTCGCCTCTTCGACTTCGACCGTTTCCTGAACGTCATTGGCAGCAACGCCGATCGCAGGCGGAAGGATCGACAGGTCAAGGCCATCGCTGACGGCTTCGCCGCCCTGTTCCTGCTGATTGCGGCCTTCGTTGCGCTCGGGTCGTTCACGGCGGCCGCGGCTGCGATCGTTGCGGTCGGTCCGCTCACCACGATTGCCACGGTCGCCACGTTCCGGTCGCTCGCTACGTTCCGGCCGCTCGCTACGCTCCGGCCGCTCACTGCGGTCATTACGTTCATTGCGTTCCGGACGCTCGCCCCGCTCAGGGCGGTCGCGGCGTTCGCCCCGATCATGGTCACGCTGCGGACGGCGATCTTCGCTGTCATCAGAATAGTCGGTCTGGGCGCTGTCTTCGTCACCGGTTTCGACGTCGCGTTCTTCGTCGCGCCAATCACCACCTTCACGATCATCGCCGCGCCATTCGCGCTGCGGACGGCCTTCTTCCTGCCGGCTGCGGTAATCGGCCAGTACGCGGAAATAATGGTCTGCGAACTGGTGATAATATTCGGCCTGCACGCGGTCGCCATTCAGCTGTGCATCCTGCGCCAGCTTTTTATATTTTTCGAGCATCTGCGCCGCATTGCCACGCGCCCGGTTGTCGACCCTGTTCTGATGGTCATAACCGTTACGGTTGTTGCTCTGTGCGCGATTATTGCCCCTGCCGCGACGGCGGCCGGCCTGCCGGTTATTCATAAAGACTTGTCCGTCCTGATAAAATCTAGTCCAGTCGTTGGTTTGGTCCTCAACGCGACCGCCCTATGCGGTTCCCCTCTTGTCATCGATGCGTTGGGGTAGCTTTCCAAAAAGCGCCGATTCTCGGTCGCTGAACGGTCCAGCATTGCAAGCCCTAGCTGGGGTGACTGGTGATTCCAAGCGAAATTTAAGATAGTAGCGATCGGCGCAGCTGTAATGCCCTGATTATTCCGCCAAGATCGCGATGGTCTTGCACGCGAAAGCCGGCGTCTATTGCCATGCCGGACACCGCTTCATCCTGACCTTGACCAATTTCGAAGATCGCAATGCCATCATTCGTCAGCAATGCGTCAAGCTGGGGCATGATGATCGCATATTCTTCCAACCCGTCCGTTCCTGCAAACAGCGCCGACGCCGGTTCGAAATCGCGCACTTGCGGTGCAAGTTCGGCGGTGGTTTCGACATAGGGCGGGTTGCACAGGATGAGGTCGAACCGGCCCAGACCATCGGCCCAACCCGCCTCGCGCCAGCTTCGTTGCAAAAAGCGGCTGCGGTTCGCCATGCCAAGCGTTGCTGCATTATCGCTGGCCACCCGAAGCGCGGCCGCGCTCGCGTCGATGGCAGTGCCATGGGCCTCGCCAAAAAGCGAAAGTGCAGCGAGGAGAAGCGCGCCCGATCCGGTCCCCATGTCCAATATGTGCGTCGGCGGGGGGCGCGGCGCAAAATGATCGCGCGCCGCCTCGATCAGCGTTTCGCTGTCGCCGCGCGGGATCAGCACATCTGGCGTCACCATCAGGCGGATGTCCCAGAATTCCTGCTCACCCTTGATATAGGCCACAGGTTCATGTCCGGCCCGCCGATCGACAAGTGCATCAAAGCCGGAAGGTGCCGTCAGGTCACGCAGCCTTGGCAACAAGGCGTTGCGATCGATCCCCAGCGCATGCGCAAGCAACAGTTCGGCGTCGAGCCGGGGCGTGTCGCTTATGCCTTCCAGCCGCGCTGCAGCCTCGGCCAGCGCCGCTGCAGCGCCTCTTTCCTCTCTGGCAGGGTTGGTGGTCATGCCGCGTGCGATAGCGCGAATTGAAACGCGCAGCTATGGCGATCCTTATGCAACCTCGATTCGATTTCAAGATCAGCGCCACCGACGGCAAGGCGCGCACCGGCAGTATCCAGATGATGCGCGGTGAAATCCGCACGCCTGCCTTCATGCCTGTCGGCACAGCTGCGACGGTCAAGGCGATGCGCCCCGCCGAAGTGCGCGCAACCGGCGCCGACATCATCCTTGGCAACACCTATCATCTGATGCTGCGGCCGACGGCCGAGCGCATGGCGCGGCTCGGCGGCTTGCACAATTTCATGGGATGGGACCGGCCCATATTGACCGATAGCGGCGGCTATCAGGTGATGAGCCTTTCCAGCCTGCGCAAGATCACCGAAGAGGGCGTCACATTTCAAAGCCATCTTGATGGCTCGCGGCATATGCTGTCGCCTGAACGGTCGATGGAAATCCAGCGGCTTTTGGGCAGCGACATCGTCATGGCGTTTGACGAATGCCCGGCCAATGGCGTGTCGCGCGAAGAGGCAGCCAAATCAATGGCCCTGTCAATGCGCTGGGCAAAGCGCAGCCGCGACGGTTTCGATAGCGGCGGCGAACATGCCGCACGTTCTGCGCTGTTCGGTATACAGCAGGGATCACTGGACGAAAAGCTGCGCAAGGAGAGCGCCGAGGCGCTGATCGACGTCGGTTTTGATGGCTATGCCGTCGGCGGATTGGCGGTGGGCGAAGGGCAGGAGGCGATGTTCGGCTGTCTCGATTATGCGCCCGATATGTTGCCGACGGACAAGCCCCGCTATCTGATGGGCGTGGGAAAGCCCGACGATCTGGTGGGCGCGGTCGAACGTGGTATCGACATGTTCGATTGTGTGCTGCCAACCCGTTCGGGCCGCAACGGTCAGGCATTTACCTGGAACGGCCCGGTCAACATCCGCAACGCCAAACATGCCGAGGATCAGGGCCCGATTGACGAACGCTGCGACTGCCCGGTCTGTTCCACATGGAGCCGCGCCTATCTCCACCATCTTGTCCGTTCGGGTGAGATATTGGGCGCGATGCTGATGACGCAGCATAATCTGCATTTCTACCAAAGCCTGATGGCGGGGATGCGCTCGGCGATATCCCAGGGTCGCTTTGCCGCCTTTGCTGCCGATTTCCGGCGCGATTATTTGCGGTGAAGGTAGGGGGGATGACCGACGACGCCCTTGATAGAGCGCGGACGAACAGCCCCTTTCTGGCGCTCCTCATCGACCGCCACCCCGCGCTGGTGACGCTGATCAAGGGGGGTGATTTTGATCAGGCACTGGCCGCTGCACTGGCGGTCGAGGTGGATGGCAGTGTCGCCGCCACGCTGCGCCGGCAACGGCAGGGCGTTGCGCTCGTCACCGCAATCGCCGACTTGTGCGGCGCCTGGGATCTGACGCGGGTGACCCGCATATTGTCCGACTTTGCCGATACAGCGCTCGACCGGGCGATCGAGGCCGCAATCCGTGAGCGTTATGACTGCGCGCCTGCAGGCTTTGCCGTGATCGGCCTTGGCAAGCATGGTGGGCAGGAATTGAACTACAGTTCCGATATTGATCCGATCTTCCTGTATGATCCGCAGACATTGCCGCGGCGGGAGCGGGAGGATGTTGCCGATGCGGCGGTCAGGATCGGTCGACGGGTGATCGAACTGCTCTCGGCGCGCGATGAAAATGGCTATGTCTTTCGGGTGGACATGCGGCTGCGGCCTTCGCCGGAAGTCACGCCGATCGCAATCCCGGTCGAAGCAGCGATCAGCTATTATGAATCGAGCGCGCTTGCATGGGAACAGGCGGCTTTCATTCGGGCCCGGGTGGCGGCAGGCGACACGGCATTGGGGGCCTATTTCCTGAAGAGCATCCAGCCTTTCATCTGGCGGCGGAGCATGGATTTCGGCCAGATCGCCAATATTCGTGCAATGTCGGGCCAGATCCGCGACCATTATCACGAAGGCCAGATTTTCGGCCCGGGCTATGATCTGAAACGGGGCAGGGGCGGTATCCGCGAGTGTGAATTTTTCGCACAGGCGCACCAGTTGATCCATGGCGGGCGTGACCCGTCATTGCGTATCGCCGATACCCGCGCCGCGCTTGCGCTTTTGGCTGAACGTGGCCGCATTTCGGGCAGTGATTCAGAGGTGCTGAGCAGCGCCTATGGCCTGCTGCGCACGATCGAGCATCGGTTGCAGATGCTGGATGATAGGCAGACACATTCCCTGCCCGATCAGCAGGCCGATCTTGACCGGGCGGCACGGCTGCACGGGCTGAAAGATGGGGCCTGCCTGATCGCGCTGCTGCAGCCGGTCGTTGAACGTGTCGGCGCAGTCTATGACGGGCTTGCCGGCGACGAGGATGAACGGCAGCGCCGCTTTCCCGAAGAGCGCTTGCCGCTGGAAGACCAGTTGCAAGCCATGGGCTATGCCGATTCTGCGGCGGTTGCACAGCGGATTGCCCGTTGGCGCAGCGGGCAGTTGCGCGCGATCCGTTCCAGTTCGGCGCGTGAGGCGTTCGAGGCAATCCTGCCCAAGATCATGGACGCATTGATTCGCGCGCCCGATCCCGAAGCGGCGCTCGCCCGTTTCGACAATATGATCGAAAGCCTGCCGAGCGCGGTCAATTTCTTCCATCTGCTTGATGCCCGGCCCGGTCTGCTCAAACTGCTGGCTGATGTTCTGAGCTATGCGCCAACGCTGGCCAATGCACTGGCGCGGCGAAGCGAATATCTGGAAGGGCTGATCGACGCGAGCGCGTTTGAATTGCCAAGCGATAAGGCTGATCTGGTGGCCGAGCTGGACGCCCGGCTGGGCGATGCCGATTATGAACGGCTGCTCGATCTTGTCCGTGCCTTTGTCGGTGAAAAGCGCTTTGCCTTTGGCGTGCAGTTGATCGAGGGGCGGCACGACCCGCTGGATGTGTCGCGCGCTTATGCCCAGCTGGCCGAAGTTGCGGTGTGTAAACTGACCGCCGCCACCATCGCCGAATTTGAAAACGCACATGGCCGCGTGCCGGGGGGGGAGTTCATCATATTGGCCTATGGCCGGCTCGGCGGCCAATCACTGACCCATGCCTCCGACCTTGATCTGGTGTTGCTTTTTACCGGCGAAACGGGGGCTGAGTCGGACGGGCGAAGGCCGCTGGGCGCGACGCAATATTTCAACCGGCTCGCGCAGCGTGTCGTCGGGGCGCTCAGTGTGCAGACCGCCAGTGGTGCCCTGTACGAGATTGATACCCGGCTGCGTCCCTCGGGCGCGCAGGGGATGCTCTGCGTTTCGGTGGAGAGCTTCGCGCATTACCAGCGCGAAGAGGCCTGGACATGGGAGCATATGGCGCTGACCCGCGCGCGGGTTGTCTTTGGGCCATCGGCGTCGGTTGATGCCGTGATCGCGGAAATCCTTGGTCGCGATCGCGCGATTCCCGCCTTGCATAAGGATATCGCCGCGATGCGCGCCGAGATGGCGGAGCATAAGCCGCCCAAGGGGGCGCTCGATGTAAAGCTCTGCCCCGGCGGGCTGGTCGATGCCGAATTTTGCATCCATGCGTTGCAGCTGGAACATCGCAAAGGCATCCACCCGCAATTGCAACGCGCGGTCGGAGAATTGGTCGCTACGGGCCTTTTGCCGCCTGCCTTTGCCGATGCTCAGGGATTACTCACCCGACTATTGGTCCTGTTGCGGCTGGTCGCGCCCGATAGCGCAGTTCCCCCCGCGCCGGTCCGCGCACTTGTTGCGCGCGCGCTCGATTATGCCGACTGGACCGAATTGATGGCGGCGGTCGATACTGCAAAAGCAGCGATATCGGCGGTCTGGAAAGATTATAAGGAGAAAGTGAAATGACGGCAGTGGGCGAAACGCTTCCCGTGGTGACGGTAAAGGACAGCAACGGCGCAGATGTCGCGGTCGGCGATATCCAGACGCCGTTCGTGCTCTATTTTTACCCCAAGGCTGATACGCCGGGTTGCACCAATGAAGCGAAAGACTTCACAACGCTGGCCGCCGATTTCGGAAAGGCAGGCGTCACCGTCTATGGCGTGTCCAAGGACAAGCCTGCAAAGCTTGCCAAATTTGCCGCAAAATATGACCTCAGCGTGACTCTGCTGTCCGACGAGGAGAGTGACCTGACCGAACAGATGGGCGCCTGGGTCGAAAAATCCATGTACGGCAAGAAATATATGGGGATCGAACGGTCGACCTATCTTGTGGGCAAGGATGGCAAGGTCGCCCGCGTTTGGAATAATGTGAAGGTCAAGGGACATGCCGAGGACGTGCTGGAGGCTGCAAAGGCGCTTTGAAGCCCTGCATGGCACTGATCGCTTGGAAGGCATGGGATTTATGATTTTGAGTGCGAGCCATGTTCGCTTCCCTCTCCCGCATCCGAGAGGTGAGTATGACGACGCTCGGTGAAGCGTGCAAATTGGTGCTCGAAACCCCCGATCCGCAAACCAAAGTGATGCGGGCGCGGTCGGTGGCGCGCGACTGGCGGTTAGGGCGGCTGGAGCATCGTTTTGACGCGGCCATGCCCGATTTTCCTGCCCGGCCTGCCCGACCGGAACTGCTCGCGCCGCGCTTCATGCCGAAAAGGCGTAAGGCGGGATCGGATGCGACACGGGCGGCGCTGCTCCACGCATTGGCGCATATCGAATTCGTCGCCATCGACCTTGCCTTTGATTTGGTCGGCCGGTTTGGAGAGCAGTTTCCGCGTGAATTTGCCGATGACTGGCTGCGGGTCGGCGCAGATGAAGCGATGCACTTTGCCTTGCTGGACCGTCGGCTGCGCCAATTGGGCAGCGAATATGGCGCGATGCCCGCCCATGATGGATTATGGGAATCGGCCTATGAGACGCGGCATGATGCGCTCGCTCGGTTGGCCGTTGTGCCGATGGTACTGGAGGCGCGCGGCCTAGACGTGACGCCCGCCACGGTGGCGCGATTCGAATCGGTGGGTGATTCGGCCTCGGCGCGCATCTTGAATCGCATCTATACCGACGAAATCCGCCATGTTTTGGCGGGTACGACATGGTTTCAGTCGGCTTGTAGTGAGCAACAGTTCATCCCGGAAAAACATTGGAAAACACTGGTTGAGCGTCACTTTCGGGGGCAGTTGAAGCCTCCGTTCAACGACTCGGCGCGTTCAAAGGCCGGTTTAACGCGGGATTATTATCTGCAGGTTGCATTGGGCTGAACCCCCCGTCACACACCATATACATAAGGGGTAGGCAGCTAACTGCCGCACAGTTTGGGGTCTTTCTCGGATGCAGATCCGGGAAATCAACAAAGGGTCGTATTACCACATGCTACACAGCGTTTTGGCCGCAGGCCAATCACTGATGGGAAAGCTTTTGCTTGCTGGCAGCCTGGTCTTCACGGCCTCAGTTGCTACTCCGGCAATGGCAAACTCCGCCGCCTCTGATTCGTTCCGCGTCAAACCGGAAGACGTCGAATCGAACAAGACCGCCCTTGGCGTGTCCGATCCCGAATTTCGCGCCCTCAATGATAGCTGGGGCAGCATCAATGGCACCCGCAGCAAACAGGTTGTTGCCGTGCCCGCCATCAATCCGGTCGAAGTGATGCGCAAGACCAGCCATTTCGGTTACCGTACCGATCCGTTCCAGGGTCGCCGCAAAAATCATAAAGGCCTCGACATTGCAGGCCCGATCGGCACTCCGATCTATGCAACTGCTGACGGCATTGTTGGCCGCGCCCAATGGGTCAGCGGATATGGCAAATATATCGAGGTCGAACATGGCAACGCCATCCAGACCCGTTATGGCCATCTTTCGGCAATGAACGTTCAGTCGGGCCAGCGCGTTCGCAAGGGCGACGTGATTGGCTTCATGGGATCGACCGGCCGTTCGACCGGCAGCCACCTGCATTATGAAGTGCGGATCGCCGGCGAACCCGTCAATCCGACCTCATTTCTTGAGCCTGTTACAAATGTGTCAAATCTCTTGCTCGCTGCAAAAGATGCTGATAGCAAATCGATAGGCGGTCCCGCTGAATAAGCGACCTGACCGTAACGCATCACCTTTGGGAGAGGGTGTAAATCTGGGGCTGGCTTGGTGGAGACACCTTGCCGCCCTTTTTGTTTGAGCCTACATTGGCACCATGTCTGCACATCCTGATATCCAGTTGCTGCCTAACGCCGCCCGCCGGGTGAGCGAAATTGCGCAAAAACTCGGGAAATCCGCGCTGCTTCGCCTGTCGGTCGAAGGCGGCGGCTGCTCAGGCTTTCAATATCGCTTTGGCCTTGCCGACAGCATCGAGGCCGATGATGTCGTCGCCGAATCGGGTGATGCCAAATTGGTGGTCGATTCGGTCAGCCTCGATCTGGTGCGCGGCTCTGCGGTCGATTTTGTCGAATCGCTCGGCGGAAAAAGCTTTCAGGTTACAAACCCTCAGGCGCAGGCCGGTTGCGGTTGCGGATCCAGCTTTTCGGTTTGAAGCATGGCTGGTCGGCCGCTAGGGTCGCCGAATGCGTATCGCGACATATAATATCAATGGCATAAAGGCGCGGCTGCCAAGGCTGCTCGAATGGCTCGACGAAACCCGACCGGACATTGCCTGCCTGCAGGAAATCAAGACACAGGATGAGGGCTTTCCCGCCGCCGAGTTTGAACGGCTCGGCTATGGCGCGATCTGGCACGGGCAAAAAGGCTTTAACGGCGTTGCCATATTGGCGCGTGATGCCCAGCCCGTGGAAACGGGGCGTGGGCTGGAAGGCGATCCGGAAGATGTGCATTCGCGCTATCTGGAGGCTGAGGTTTTTGGTCTGCGCGTCGCATCAATCTATTTGCCCAATGGCAACCCGCAACCGGGGCCAAAATTCGATTACAAACTCAGCTGGATGAAGCGGTTGCGCGCGCGCGCGCAGGAATTACTTGCGTTGGAAATCCCGGTGGTGCTGGCAGGCGATTATAATGTGATCCCGCATGATCATGATATCTGGTCAGCAAAGGCGATGCGCGACGATGCGTTGCGCCAGCCCGAAAGCATTGCCGCCTATCGCACGATCCTGTCCGACGGCTGGACCGATGCGATCGCCACCCACCATCCGCAGGGCGCGGTGTGGACCTATTGGGATTATCAGGCCGGGGCCTGGCAACAGGATCATGGTTTCCGGATTGACCATCTGTTGCTGAGCCCGGTTGCGGCCGACCGGTTGCTTGCCAGCGGCGTCGATAAGGCGCATCGCGGACGTGAAAAGGCCAGCGACCATGCGCCGACATGGGTCGAACTGGGCGAATGATAACAATCGGGATTTGAGGGGGAGAGACGAGATGGGGATAGAAGCACAACTGCAGGCAGCCTTTGCACAAGCGGCAATTCCGGGCGCGGTGGCGCTGATCGCTGACCGGGATGGGGTGCGCTTTACGGGTGCTTATGGCCATGCTGATGCCATTAGCGGGCAGGCGATGGAGGTCGATACCGTCTTCCAGATTGCGTCGATGACCAAGGCGGTCGTTTCCGCAGGGG
>JAJTFR010000181.1 GCA_021298455.1 Sphingomonadales bacterium
GGACGGCTATTTTGTCGGCCCGACCCTGTTCGATCATGTGACCACCGACATGGAAAGCTATAAGGAAGAGATTTTCGGCCCCGTACTGCAGATCGTCCGCGCGAAGGATTTTGAGGAGGCGCTGAGCCTTCCCAGCAAGCATCAATATGGCAATGGCGTTGCGATCTTTACGCGCAACGGCCATGCTGCGCGCGAATTTGCCGCACGCGTCAATGTCGGCATGGTCGGCATCAACGTGCCGATCCCGGTGCCGGTTGCCTATCACAGCTTTGGCGGATGGAAGCGCTCCGGCTTTGGTGACACCGACCAATATGGTATGGAAGGCATCAAATTCTGGACGAAGGTGAAAAAGGTCACTGCACGTTGGCCCGATGGTTCACCCGATGGCACAAACGCGTTCATCATTCCGACCATGGGGTGATCAATGACGAACCAGTTCGACCTCACCGAAGACCAACTCGCCATTCAGGATATGGCGAAAAAGTTTACCGCTGATCGGATTACGCCCTTTGCGGGCGAATGGGACGAGAAGAGCCATTATCCGGTTGATGTGTGGAAGGCGGCAGGCGAGCTTGGCTTTGGCGCCATCTATATCTCGGAAGAGAATGGCGGGATCGGGCTTGGTCGGCTGGAAGCGGCGTTGATCATGGAGGCGATGGCCTATGGCTGCCCTGCGACCAGCGCCTATATCTCGATCCATAATATGGCCGCCTGGATGATCGACTGTTTTGGATCGGCAGAATTGAAGGCGCGCTATCTGCCCGATCTCGTCAGCATGGAGAAGATCGCCAGCTATTGCCTGACCGAGCCGGGCTCGGGGTCGGACGCAGCGGCGTTGAAAGCCAGCGCGCGGCTGGATGGCGACCATTATGTCTTGAACGGCACCAAGCAGTTCATTTCGGGTGCAGGCGTCAATGATCTTTACGTCTGCATGGTCCGCACCGGCGATGAAAAGGCGAAGGGCATCAGCTGCATCGTCGTCGAAAAGGATACGCCCGGCCTCAGCTTTGGCGCGCCTGAGAAGAAGCTCGGCTGGAATGCATCACCCACCGCGCAGGTGATCTTTGAAGATTGCCGCGTGCCGGTTGCCAACCGTGTGGGCGCGGAGGATGGCGGGGCTTGATGGCGGGCGCCTCAACATCGGCGCCTGTTCGCTCGGCGGGGCGCAACGCTGCCTCGACGAGGCGGTGAAATATACCAAGGAACGGCAGCAATTTGGTCAACCGGTTGCTGATTTCCAGAACACCCAGTTCATGCTCGCCGATATGGCAACCGACCTCGAAGCTGCGCGCGCGCTGCTTTATATGGCCGCGTGCAAGGTGAACGCCAACGCGCCCGACAAGAGCCGTTTCTCGGCAATGGCGAAACGGCTTGCAACCGATAATGGCAGCGAGGTGGTCAACAAGGCGCTGCAACTGTTCGGAGGCTATGGCTATTTGCGCGACTATCCGATCGAGCGTTTCTGGCGCGACCTGCGCGTTCACTCGATCCTTGAAGGCACCAATCAGGTGATGCGGATGATCGTCGGAAGGGATTTGTTACGCCAATGAAAATAGGCTTTATCGGTCTCGGCAATATGGGCGGCGGGATGGCCGCGAACCTTGTGAAGGCTGGACATAGCGTCAACGCATTTGATCTGTCGGCAGAGGCACTGGCGCGCGCGAGGGACAATGGCTGCGCGACCTTCACCAACGTGCGCGACGCGGTGGCCGATGTCGAAGCAGTCGTATCGATGCTGCCCAACGGCAAGATCGTCGCCAACGTCTATGCAGGCGATGTCATCGACCATGCGCCCAAAGGCGCTATCCTTCTCGATTGCTCCACGATCGATGTCGATACGGCTCGCAAGGTGACGGCGGATGCGATCGCAGCCGGCTATGAGATGGTCGATGCGCCGGTATCGGGCGGCATTGCTGCAGCCAATGGTGGCACTTTGACCTTCATGGTCGGCGGCAGCGACAGCGCTTTTGCCCGGGCCGAGCCCATCCTTGCCGCGATGGGAAAGGCGGTGATCCACGCAGGTGCCAGCGGCGCAGGGCAGGCGGCGAAAATCTGCAACAATATGTTGCTGGGCGCATCGATGATCGCGACCTGCGAGGCGTTCAAGCTTGCAGATAAACTCGGCCTAGACCTCCAGACATTTTACGACATTTCGTCAAAGGCTTCGGGCCAGAACTGGTCGATGACCAGCTATTGCCCCGTTCCCGGCGTCGGCCCGCAATCGCCTGCGGACAACGACTATCAAGGCGGCTTTGCGACCGCACTGATGCTGAAGGATTTGAAACTGGCGATGGAAGCCGCAGCTTTGGTCGAGGCCGATGTGCCGATGGGCGAAAAGGCCGCTGCGCTTTATGAGGCGTTCGACAAGGCCGGGCAGGGCGGTTTGGACTTCTCGGCGATTATCAAGACGCTTTGAACCGGCGACAGTTGCTGCGCGGATGGTGATGCCGCGGGCCGATTGCATTTGGGCTCGCCGCGTTATACTCTTTAACCCACGGGTCGTCTCGTCCGGACAGGCGAGGCATGAGCAGATCGACGCGATATGGAGCGACAAGATGCACACCGCATCGCGCTTCTTTAGGCCAAGGCGTTTGCTCGGCTATGCTTTCTCACCTGCTCCTTATGCGGAGGAACGCGCCATGAGCTTGGCCCATTATACCCCGATTGCCTTCATACTGACCCGCCATCGCAAGACTGCAGAGGATTTTTACCGAGAGAAATTGGGGCTAAACTTTGTGGCTGATGACGGGTTTGCCGCCGTTTTCGACCTTGATGGTGCATCATTGCGGATTACCGAAATTCCCGATTACCAGCCCGGGCCCCATCCCGTGCTCGGCTGGAAGGTTGATGATATCGAGTCGCAAGTGCGGGCGCTGACCGATCGGGGGATTGTTTTCACCATCTATGAAGGGCTGGGGCAGGACGCGTCCGGCATCTGGACTGCGCCTGATGGTTCGGCAAAGGTTGCGTTTTTTTCTGATCCCGACGGAAACGGGCTTAGTCTGACGCAGGTAATGCGGCCCGATTAGAGGATGCCCGCGCCGCGACCCGTGTCGCCCATAATCCGCCGGCCATCATCACGCCCAGAACGATGCTGTAAAACAGCGCGCCCTGTTTGGGTGGCCCGAACAGCAGATGGTCCAGCGTCGGGACGAAAAGGCCGAGCATCAGCCCGCTGAACAGCCCCCATGCGGCCGCCAATGGGGCAGGTCCGGTGCGTGGCAGCATCCAAGCGGCGACGAAAAGGGCGGCTGCGACGGCAAGCTCGTCAAAAGCCAGAGGGATCAGGCGGATGTCCCCCGCCCAGCGGGCCAGTTCGCTTGCGGCAAGCAATAGGGCAAAACCGAAGCTGATCGAGCGCAAGATATTCATGGCCGATCATATGTGCGGTGTTGCGGCACAGCGCAAGCGGTGCTTGTCGGTCGCTATCGGGGCAGCTAGGGCATCAACATGGATCGCAAGCGCGCATTATCATTCCTTGTCGCCGGCTTATTCGCCTTCGCTTCAGCAACTGCTGCGCTGGCCAATCCCGAGGTTGACCTTGCCGACCGCGGGACGGTGCCAAGCTGCAGCATAACCGACCAACTATCCCCGGCGCTGTCTGCGCGCGCTGACCAGATCGGGTTTGCCCGCACCCCGCAATTGATGCCCAGTACGGTCACGCGCGCCCAATTTGGTGGCCGGTTGCGCTGTGCCCAAACGCTTGACGGCAAGACCCGCACTATCGGTATTGCCCTTGTCGAGGATTTTGTTCGCGACGGCACAAAATTGCGCGCCTTGTATCAAGGCGACAGTATCGTCTTTTCGCTTAGTGGTGAAACCCCGGCGGCTACCTATCCGACCCGCAAGGGTGAATATCGCTGCTATCGCGGCGGCGCAGCGGCGGTGATGCAATGCACGACCGGCTTTGGCCCCAAGGGGGCGAGCCTGCTCGTCTTGCAGAACCAGAATGAAGATTACCGCCTTGGCCTGTCGATCAGCGCCTATGACTGGCCTGATGGCACCGGGCGCCCGCTCGCACCGGTGACCTTGACGGCGGGCGCACGTCCACCGGTGATGGCGGAATGGCTGAACCAGTCACTCGGCGATCCGGATGATGCCGCAGCCTGGACGGCGGTATTCGAAGGCCCGGATTATAGCGATGCCCTGTTGAAGCAGGAAGGTCCGGTGCCTGTCGTGATCGAGACGCGACTGTCGGGCGACCTACCGATCCGCGCCGAATTTGATTTTGCCGAACTGATCGCGCTTTACAGGGCTGCGGCGATGCTAACACGCGAAATGCCGGTGCGCTGAAA
>JAJTFR010000028.1 GCA_021298455.1 Sphingomonadales bacterium
TTCGATCCTGCGTTTTGTCGAAGGCGGCGTCGATTGCCCGGAAGAACGGGACGATCTGATGGAAGTACTCGGCACCCAGTTTAAGGCACATCCTCCGATCGGGCCGTTCCGCGTCGAAATCAGTGACCGAACCCACGCCTTGACCAAAGGCCTCGAAGATTTCGATGTGATCGACGAACTGTATATCACAAAGACCAAGGCACCGATCCAGATATTGATGCAAACCCGCTTCGATGGCGAAGCGACCGGTTTCATCGAAGCGGATTATGACAATGTCGTGGTACCGATCCTTTACCTTCGTCAACACGGCAAAGGCGCAGTGCTTTACAATACGCTAGGGCATTGCCGTAGCCATTATGATGTGATTGAACTGATGCCTTTCTGGGAGCATCCCGAACGATGCGGCTGGAACTATCCGGTATATTACGAAACATTGCGCCGCGGAATCTGCTGGGCGATGGGGGAAATTGACTGATGGACATGAGTTTCAGCGCTGAAGACCTCGTTTTTCGCGAGGAGGTCCGCGCCTTCTTGGATGACAAGTTGAACAGCCGATTGCGCGAAGGCGCCTTTGCCACTCCAAGCGTGTTTGTAGAACCTGACATCACGCGCGAATGGCAAGCGATCCTGAATGAGAAAGGATGGCTGGCGACCTTGTGGCCCGAAGAGGATGGCGGCCCCGGATTCACACCCACGCAGAAATACATCTTTGAAAAAGAATGCGCTTTGGCAGGCGCCCCGGCCCTGCCCGTTCTCGGCCTGAAACTGGTTGGCCCGGTCATTTGCAAGTTCGGCACGCCCGCACAAAAGGCCCAATTCCTGCCGCGAATCCTTTCTGGAGAAGATTATTGGTGCCAGGGCTATTCGGAACCAGGTGCAGGCTCAGACCTAGCATCGCTCAAGACCCGGGCCGAACGGCAGGGCGATAAATACATCGTCAATGGCTCCAAAATCTGGACCACCCATGCACACCACGCCAACTGGATATTTACGCTGGTCCGGACCAACCCGGACGCGAAAAAACAGGAGGGAATTAGCTTCCTTTTGGTTCCGATGGACCAACCCGGCGTTAGCGTAACCCCGATCGTCACCATCGCCAACGACCATGAAGTCAACGCGACCTTTTTCGACAATGCCGAAACCGGCGTCGAAAACCTGATTGGTGACGAAGGCCAGGGATGGACCATCGCAAAATATCTACTCGAAAATGAACGGGGAGGATCATGCGCGGCACCGTCATTGCTCGCCGAAATCGAACGGGTCGAACAATATGCGAAGCGCCAGCCCTCGGGTGTCAATGGCGCGATGAATCATGACGTCGCTCTGATGCAACGTCTAGCGCGGCTGCGGCTCGAAACCGAGGCATTTGAAGTCACCGAACTCAGGATCCTCTCCGAACTGGCCAAGGGACGTCCTGCAGGTCCGCAAACCTCGCTGATGAAGCTCACAGCATCAAACCTGCGGCAGGCGATCAACACGATCACGGTAGACATGTTCGGATATGACGGTCTGCAATTGCCCACCAGCCGTCCGCTTTATGGCAATAAAGCGCCCGAGCCTGTCGGTGGACGCGAGGCCCAACTGGCAATGCCGACCTGGCTCAACGGCCGAGCTTGGACGATTTTCGGTGGATCCGACGAGGTGCAGAAAACGATCATCGCCAAGCAGGTTCTCGGGCTTTAGAAAAAAGCGTATTCACAGCAGCGTTCGATCTGATAGCATCGGAATCGGAGAGAGAGAGGGCAGGCCTTGACCTGCCTTCCGGAGAGTAAAATGCGCTGGCCAAATGACCTGCTCGACAGTGTCACTATACGTGAGCTGAAAGATATCCGTCCGGCCTCAATGGCTTTGAACACCGTTGCACAGCAGCATGCCTTCCGCGTTGCGGTGACACCCGACATCGCTTCCCCCGACCAGTTGACGGATGCAAATGGTGGGGTGATGAATTCAGATGTCTTCGGTTGGAACAAGGAAGGCGAACGCTGGTGGGAAGACCGGCGTCTTGCACTTGTGTCACCATTGCCCCGGGCCTGTCGCTATGAAAGCGAAGCCTTTTGGTGCAACGAAGATGGCGCGCGGACATCATTTCCCAACAAATATCTCGATGCGCTGAGTTTTTCCGATTTCAAGAAATTCGTACTGGCACCTTCAGCAATCGTTGTGCCGGTCCATCTATCCTTTGGTCAGATCGCCGCAGCCAGCTTCACGCCGGTTGATTATGGCTGGCGCGACCTCTCTGCACAATTTGCTGAAAAAGGCGAACTGCTGGCAGCTCTGGCACGCCGGTATCTTGCCAGCTACGCGATGATCGCAAAGACGCAGAAATGGATCCCGTCCGACTGCCGTCTGTCAAAACGCGAGGTCGAATGTCTGCGCTTCGCCGCCATTGGCAAGACCGACCGCGAGATCAGCATGATCCTTGAACTGAGCCATGCAACGGTGCGCTATCATGTGCAGCGCGCCGGCGAGAAATTGAACGCCGTCAACCGCAGCCAGGCTGTGTTCAAGGCGGGGCAACTGGGTTATCTGGGGGCTGCGGCGTAAATCGGCTCCCGTCAGACCCCCATCATGCCAGCGTTGGTTGCGCCATCAATGGCAAACTCGCTGCCTGAGATGAACGCTGCTTCGTCTGATCCAAGATAGGCAACAAGCGCTGCGACTTCATCCACCTGCGCCATGCGCCCCATCGGCGCCATCGATTCAAACTGTGCGCGAGCCGCCGCCGGATCGGGTGTGGAATCAATGACGGCACGGATCATCTCGGTTTCGACAACACCGGGATGAATTGAATTGCATCTTATGGCTGTTTTAGACTGCGCACAATGTACCGCTGTGGATTTAGCAAGAGCGATAAGGGCGCCCTTAGTAGTTGAATATGCGACGTAATTTCCGAGCGGTCGCTGCGCATTCATTGACGAATTGAGGATGATTGAACCCTTGGGCCCATCAGGGTTGGTGCGCATCAACCGCACGGCATGCTGCACGGTGAGCATCACGCCGGTCAAGTTCACTGCAAGGATCGATTGCCAACCTTCAAAGCTGACATGCTCAATATCGCCATCCCCTTTTTCGGTGCCCGCATTGGCAAAGGCGATGTCCAAGCGCCCGAATGTTTGTGTAATGAAATCCATGACCGAAGGCCAACTGTCCGGATCCTCGACCCGCTGGGGAACGAAGTGCGCGCCGGTTTCAGCGCATATTATGCGCGCTGCAGACTCGTTGGAGCCTGTAAAGACAACCTCTGCTCCTTCTCGGCGGAAGTGACGCACCGTTCCGGCACCGATCCCAGAAGTTCCGCCCGTAATCAGCGCCACCTTACCTTGCAGTCCCATAACCCCTCCTTATCCCAACCTGCGAACAGGATCACTTCCGTCCCAGCCCTCTGAAGCCGCCTTGATCATCGCAAACAGTCCCTCGCTGCCGCTTGCCGGCTGCAATATTTCAACGATCGTGCCGGGCCCGCCACCGCTATCGACATAAAGGACTGCTCCGTCCGGATCGACGCGTCCCTCAACTAAAACTTGTGCCCCGACGTCTTCCGACAACTTCCGTGCCTTTGCGATATCATCTGTCAATACGCAGACATGGTGCATCCCCTGCCCTTTTGCTCCGCGATAGATGCTGGGCGCATCGTTTTCCTGCCGGATTAGTTCGATTTGGACATCGCCCCAATAGGCCAGAGCAATTGAAAAGATGCAATGATTGGGTTCTCCCAGATAGCGACTGTCGGGAAGATGAATATTTTCAATCAGGAAGAAAGGGCCCACGCCCATCACCTCCGTCCAGTATGTAATCGCAGCGTCGAAATCTTCGGGAACAAAGGCGATTTGCATCACCGGTCCGATGGCAGCCAGGCCTTTCAAAACGTCACCCTCCTATCCAATGCGACAGCTTGCACGGTCGACCGACAGTGGCATGATGTCATACAGAGAGACACTGGGAGTTTTAAGAGGAATGAGCGACCGCGATCCCGAAATCGCCGTCGACTGGCAAACGCGCAGGCGCGAAATGGCCCGCAATGGCCTGCGCCGCATGGTGGAGCTGGTCGCCGCGAAGGAAACCGATCGGGCGGCAGGCCCGCTGCCCCTGCACAAGGGTGTCTATATCGACGAGGAAAGGTTTGAAGCCGAGCGCCAAAAGCTTTTTCTGGCACAGCCCGTTGTGGCTGGTCTTTCCGGTGACATTCACGAACCGGGCGATTTGCTGGTATTTGATGCCGCTGGTCCCTCGATCATCGTCCAGCGTGGGAAAGACGGCATTGTGCGGGCTTTCCGCAACATGTGCACCCATCGCGGAGCGAAACTGGTGGAGGAAAACGAGCCATGGTCGGGGCACCGGTCACGGGTCACCTGTCCCTTCCATGCTTGGACCTTTGATTCAGCAGGAAAGCTTATCGGTCAACCGTCGAAAACCAGCTTTGAAGGCTGCGAGATTGGCGCGCGCAACCTGCTTGAAATCCCGTGCACAGAACATCTCGGCCTGATCTTCGTCCGGGCCGGAGGTGGCGACCCGATAGATGCTGCAGCGCATCTCGGCGGCTTTGCCGACCTTCTCTCGGCGTTAGAGCTGCATCGCGCGCGTCCGGTCAAGAAAGGTATTTTGACCGCCGATTCAAATTGGAAGTTCGCGCTCGATACCTATTCCGAAGGTTATCACTTCTCGGCACTCCACAACACAACCATCGGCCAGACCCATTATAACGATGTCGCCTCGGTCGACCGGTACGGGCGGCACCATCGCATCGGTTTTCCCGATAACAGCATCGGAAAACTGATCGGCACGCCCGAAGCGGAATGGCCTGAAACCGATTATGGCGGTGTCCACTTCCTGTTTCCCAACACGGTGATTTTCTTTGGTTCGATCGAACCCGGCAAGTTCTTCACCCAAGTGTTCCGCCTCTTCCCCGATGGAGTTGGCAAGACCCGCTGCCAGTTTGCGGTCTATGCTCCCTTCGGCGTCGAAAGCGAGGCGCAGCGCGCGATGTGCGAAATGGCCTATGATGGCACTGCGATGGTGGTGCAGACCGAAGATTATCGCGTGGCATCCGCGGGATATGCAAATTTGCTGGCGGCGCCCGATGACTTTCACGTCATTCTCGGATCGAATGAAAGCGCCGTTCAGTCCGTCCAAATCCATATTGCCGAGGCAATCGGCATGCCTATAAACTGAGGAAGCTGCACCATGGCCGACAGAGACCCTAAAATCGCCGACGCCCGCTGCCCGGGACCAAGCTATACCGATATGCTGAATGCGGATACGCGACGAGCACCCGATTATCTGCTACTCGAATCCACCCAAGACCTTGATAACGACGCTTTATCGACCGACCGCTATACCTCGCCAGCGTTCAAGGCACTCGAAGACGAGAAAATATGGCCGAACATATGGCAATTCGCTGCACGCGAAGAAGACATGCCCGAACCCGGCGACAGCGTAGTTTATGAATTGGGTGACAAGAGCTTTCTGCTTGTGCGGCAAAAGGATGGATCAGTCCGGGCATTCTACAATGTCTGCCTGCATCGTGGTCGCAAACTGCGTACCGAAAGCGGCCCTTCGATCCAGCTTCGCTGCCCGTTCCATGGCTTTACTTGGCATAATGACGGCAGCCTGAAAGAAATTCCGTGCAACTGGGATTTCAAGCACCTGGAAGAAAAGGACCTATCGCTTCCCGAACTGAAGGTCGAAAGCTGGCAGGGCTTTATCCTGATCAGCGAAAATCACGACCTGCCGCCGTTCCGTGAGTGGATCGGGCCTGGCGTCGAACATTATGACAATTGGCGGCTTGAAGAATGCTACACTGGCGCATGGGTCGGCAAGGTCGTTCCGGCAAACTGGAAGGCCGTCGCTGAAGCCTTCATGGAGGCGTGGCATAGCGTCGTCACCCACCCGCAGATCCTCGGCTTCACCGCCGATGCCAACACCCGGTACGACCTTTATGGCGACCATATGAACAGGGCGATCACGGCATCGGCGGCGCTTTCCCCGCATTTGAAGGGCAAAGATCAGATGTATGTGATCCAATCACTTGCCGACTTTACCGGCGCTGCAGGTGATGCCCGATCGCGGCGCGGCGGCGTCGAAGCGAGTCAGGACTTGCGCGGTTTCGATCCGGAGGACCCTTGGCTTGCACGCAAATTGTTGGCCGAAGGCAATCGGGAATCCTTCGCCAACCAGAATGGGCATGATTATTCGAGCTATACCGACAGCGAGATGCTCGACAATCTGACCTATAACATCTTCCCCAACTGGTCGCCTTGGGGCGGGATGGTGCCGAACATTGTCTACCGTTGGCGCCCTTGGCACGATGCAGACCATTGCCTGATGGAAGTACGCATCTTGCTGCGTACACCCAAGGGCGAAAAGCCTCCCAAGACAGCTCCTATGTTTATGGTGCCGGACGGCGAACCTTTCGCCGCAGCAAGCCACCTAATCGGTGGAGCCTTGGCCGGCGTATTCGACCAGGACATGGAAAATCTTCCCTATGTGCAAACTGGGATGAAGGCGTCGAAAAACAAGGCAATTGAACTTGGTCATTATCAGGAAAGCCGCATCCGGCATTTCCACCAGACGATGGACAAATATCTGAGCGGCGAATTGCCGAAATAGTTAAAAAGACCCGCATTCGCCGCAATGCGGCGTGAAACTGCTTTTGCTGGGCCAGTTCGGATTGCAGCAGGCCGTGGCCTCGCGGCTAACTGTTGCTTGATGTAAGGCGCGGCGTCACCCTTCCAGCGCCCCCTCGACGAGGGGGCGTTTTCAGAACGAAAGCCCCAGCCTGTGGAACTCACCCTCGGAAATCGAACCGTTCTCATTACCGGTGCCTCATCTGGCATCGGCGCGCATTTTGCCAAGGTGGCGGCAGCCGCGGGCGCGAATGTTGTGCTGGCGGCGCGGCGAACCGAATTGCTTGACGGCATCGTCGCCGAAATAACGGCACAAGGCGGAAGGGCCATCTCGGTTGCTATGGATGTTGCCGACAAGGATTCGACCGTATCGGCATTTGACGCGGCAGAAGCGGCCTTTGGGGCTGTAGACAGCGTGATCGCCAATGCCGGAATGGATGCGCATACCCCCTTTTTCGACCTCGAGCCCGAGGAATTCGATCGGGTAATGTCGGTTAACCTGCGTGGCGTTTTCCTGACCGTGCAGGAAAGCGCACGGCGTATGATGGCCAATGGCGCGAAGGAACGGCAGCATGGCCGGATTGTCATTGTCTCGTCGATCACCGCCCAAGCGATTGAGCCTGGCCTTGCCCCCTATTCCGCATCCAAAGCGGCGGTCCTGCAAATGGGTAAGGTGCTGGCCCGCGAATGGGCTAGCAAAGGTATCAACGTAAACAGCATCTTACCCGGCTATATCGTAACCGGCATCAACCAGGACTGGTTCGCAACCGAAGGCGGCGCACGTCAGGTGCAGCGCTTTCCGAGGCGACGGGTGATGGAGATCGACGCGCTCGACCCGATGCTGCTCTATCTTTGCTCGGATGCATCGCGATTTGTCACCGGTGCTGCCTTTACGGTCGACGATGGACAGTCGCTCTAGATCGATTTCATATCTGGCCTGGCAATGCGCGCAACCTCGCCCGCATCGAAATAATGGATCCGCATTTCGGTCATCTTGCCATCGGAGTTGAAGCGGGTCACTTCGGTGACATGCTGGCTGAACCGCTCACCGCTCGCCCTTGAAGTCATGCTGAAGTGGAGCAAAGCGACCGTGTATGTTTCGCTGCCCAGCAAATCGATCCACTCAACTTTCGGTGCTTCCCAATAGGCCATGACATGGGCGTAGAGCCTGCGTAGCGCGTCTTTGCCATGCCACTCGCCGCCATATGGAAGGCTTGGCGGCTCATAGATTGAGAAGTCGTCGGCAAAGAAGTTTTCGACAATATCCCAATCGCCCTGCTGAACATGGGCATACATCAACCGCGAGGCTTCAAGCGGAGACACCGGCTATTCGATGGTCGCGACCAATGTACCTACCGGATAAGCCTCGCCCTCAGGTGCCAACACCCGGAGCACGCCCGTGACCTGCGCTTCCACCTCGGTCGTGGTCTTGTCGGTTTCGATCGTATAGATTACGTCACCGACCTGCACTTGCTCTCCATCTTCGAACATCCATTCGGACAGCGTCATTTCAGTCGCAGACATGCCAATCTTGGGGATCCGTATCTCGGTTGTCATCTGCCTAAACTTTCCAGTTCATCGTCGTACGGATGGCATCTTTGATGCCATCCTTGGTCGGGATCCAAGCCTGTTCCAAAACATTGGCCATCGGCACGGCAGAAAAGGCGCCACCGATCCGCTGCACCGGTGCCTTCAATTGGCCGAACAGCGCTTCGTTGATCCGTGCGGAAACTTCTGCGCCGGTCCCATATGACTTGACTGCTTCGTGCAAAACGACTGCACGCCCAGTCTTGCGGACCGATGCCAACACCGTTTCCTCGTCAAAAGGTGCGATGGTGCGCAGGTCGATAACTTCGACTGACACACCCTCTTCAGCCATCTGGCCTGCAACTTCAAGTGCATCAAGGACAGTGCGGCCATAGGTAATGATCGAACAATCACTGCCCTCGTGCGCGACGGCTGCCTTGCCGAGCGGAACGACATGATTGGGGCCAGGATCATCCGACTGCAGGCCATAACAGAGAATATTCTCGATGAAGATCACCGGGTCGTTGCAGGCAATGGCTGCGCGCATCAGCCCCTGCGCATCCGCCGCATTCGACGGCGTGACGATTTTGAGGCCCGGTACATGCGCGAACCAAGCTTCCAGCATGTCGCTATGCTGCCCGCCAAAACCGACACCGACGCCGGTCGTGGTGCGGAGCACCAGCGGAACATTGGTCTGCCCGCCAGACATGAAGCGCAGCTTCGCGGCATGGTTGACGATCTGGTCCATGCAGACCGTCACAAAATTCATCAGCATGATTTCGGCAATCGGGCGGAAGCCAGCTAGCGCCGCGCCCACACACGCCCCCATGATGGCCTGTTCGGAAATCGGCGTGGCACGGATGCGGTGCTCGCCATATTTTTCAGTGAGGCCAGCTGAAATCTTGAATACGCCGCCGCCCTGTTTGGCCGCGACATCCTCTCCCAGCAGGATCACGCCTTCATCTTCTGCCATGGCCTCGTCAATTGCGCGATTGATCGCCTGACCAAGTGCTATTTTACCGGTCATGCCGCGATCTCCTCTTCAAACACGTCGATCCTCAATTCATCGGCTCCCGGGAACGGGCTGTTGAACGCAAACTCCGCCGCCGCATCGAGTTCAGCCTCTATCTGCCCCACAATGGCGTCCAATTCGGCTTCGGTGAACTGGTGGTCGAGCATCAACTTACGCAGCTTTGGTAGCGGGTCTTCTGCGGCCATCTCGGCGAGATGTTCCTTGGGCATGTAGGAAAAATCTGCGCCGAAAAAGTGCCCCATCATCCGGTAGCACATAGCTTCCAGCAGCACCGGTCCCTTGCCCGAGCGCGCATGTTCGACCGCCTCCACAGCGGCGGCATGCATCGCTTCAGCATCATTACCGTCAACCTTAATCCCCTTCATCCCGTAGGAGCCAGCGCGGGTGACAATAGTGTCGACCTTGGTATGGTCGGCAAAGGCTGTATGCTCGCCATAGCGATTGTTTTGGCAGAAAAAGATCACTGGCAGCTTGTAAAGCTGAGCCATGTTCAGCGCTTCATGGAAGGCACCGATATTGGTCGCGCCATCGCCGAAGCAACAGACCGTGACCTTGCCGTCACCGCGATTTTGCGATGCCAGCGCAAGGCCATTGGCGATAGGCAGGCCTGATCCTACGACGCCGGTAGTCACCATCACACCCGTCGCCGGATGAGTGATGTGCATTGAACCGCCCTTGCCCTTGCAGGTCCCCGTCGCCCGTCCCGCAATCTCGGCATAGAGCAGATCAAAAGGCACACCCTTGGCGATTTGGTCGTGCTGGCCGCGATACGTCGTCACGAGATAATCGTCAGTGTTGAGCGCCGCCATCATCGCCGCAGTTACAAGTTCCTGCCCACGATAAGTGTAATACAGCGTTGCCAGCTTTCCACTGATGATCAGCGAACGAAACTTCTCGTCCGACCGGGCGCACCGCATAGTGCGCGTATAGATGTCGAGCAGTGTATTCCTGTCCATCGATTGACCCTCTTAAAGACCGTTTTTGGGGTTAGCGGAAATTTCCGCGCTCGGTCGGCTTGCGACCCGTGCCTGCCACGCCTTCAAGTTGTTGCAACCTTCGGGGATCGGCTGTCCCACCGTCCCGCCAAATTCAACAAAAGAAAACAGCAATACATCTGCCAGAGTGAAACGGTTGCCACAAAGATAATCCTGGCCGGCCAACCGGATATCAGCCTTTTCAAGACCATCACGGGCATAAGCCTTGTTCCCGTCTGACGCTTCGGGCACGCAAAGCATCCGCGGCTGGAACATGGGCAGACCTTCGGCGCTGCGAAAGCCATTCGTCATCGGAACAACGATTTGCTGGTCAACCCAGCGGATTGCCGCCCGAGTCTGAGCCCGCTCTTCGGCGTTGCTTCCAATCAACGGCGGAGAAGAAAACCGCTCTTCAAGATATTCACAAATCGCGACCGATTCATCAAGAAAGCTGCCGTCGTCCAGTTCCAGGCATGGCGATCCGCCGCGCGGGTTTTTGGCAAGGAAATCGTCCTGGCGGTTCTCACCTGCCAGTATATCGAGAAAGATCCGCTCGATAGTGATACCCTTTTCGGCAATAAACATAGCTGCCATGCGAGGGTTGGGGCCCACCGACTGGTAAAGCCGCATCAGAACTGCACCCTTTTGGTAAAGCCACCGTCGACAACAAGATTAACCCCGCTTGTGTAACTCGATGCAGAGCTGGCTAGAAATACAATCGCACGTGCAACTTCGTCCGGTGCGCCCAATCGGCCCATCGGCATTTGTGCCACTGTGCCATTGTAAAAATCTGGCATCGCACCTTTGATCATTTCCCAGTTGCCCGTGGGATACTCAATCGGACCCGGCGTAACGGTGTTGACGCGAATGCCCTTGGGCGCAAGCGATTGGCTCAGCTGTGAGGCATAAGTGATCAACGCGGCCTTCAGGGCATTGAATGCTTGCGGCATGATGAAAGTCTCGACCGCTGCGGTCGACGACATGAAGATAATCGAACCGTTACCCGAAGCCTCCAACGCGCCTTCAAGCGCCTCGAGGCCGAGCACGGCGCCCATGATGTCAATTTCAAAACCTTTGTGCCAATCCTGCGTGGCCCCCATGCCCGACGAGCTTGCGGTGTGTATGAAAATGTCGCATCCGCCCAGCTTTTCCGCGGCTTCCGCGAGCCAGGCTTTGTAGCCGTCTGGATTGCCATTCATATCAAAAGCAGTGCCATGGGCCTTACCCTCGTTTCCGGCAACAGCTTCGAGCGCGGCATCGATTCGCCCTTGATCGCGCGAGAAA
The DNA here is from genome assembly GCA_021298455.1 of Sphingomonadales bacterium. Classification (GTDB taxonomy): domain Bacteria; phylum Pseudomonadota; class Alphaproteobacteria; order Sphingomonadales; family Sphingomonadaceae; genus Sphingorhabdus_B; species Sphingorhabdus_B rara. The sequence continues at coordinate 11,442 of JAJTFR010000028.1, forward strand.
AAGGCAACATCGGCACCCTCGGCGGTGAACAGTTTGACGGTTTCAAGGCCAATACCGTGCGCGCCGCCGTTCATGATGACTTTTTTACCAGCAAGGCCCAGTTCCATATCGTCTCTCCTTCGCTCCAATGACCCCATCAATATGCCTGATGCGATCCTGCTTCTGAATGAGCAAAAATGATGGGGCACAGCGGTTTTGATAGTTTCGGCCCGGACGCTTTCCCCATAGCCTCATATCAGCAAGGGGAGAGACAGACATGGCATTTACAGGACCGTTGGAGGACCAAATCGCCATCCGGGCGCTGAACGACAGCTATTGCGACGCTGTGTTCCGTCGCGACGCGGCCGATTGGGGATCGAATTGGGCGCAAGATGCGCATTGGCATTTGATGGGCCAGCAGGTGGAAGGCCGGGATGCGATCGTGGCGCTTTGGGACGGTGCAATGACGAATTTCACCTTTGTTGCCTTTTTTGCGCAAATGGGAGCGCTGTCTGTTGACGGCGATCAGGCCCAGGGCACCGTCTACACGCACGAGATTCTTGAAAGTGCGGATGGTTCGATATCGCGTCCCGTCGGCCGCTATGATGACCGCTATCGCCGTATCGACGGCCAATGGCGGTTCCAAGAAAGAAACTTTAATTTTTTGAAGGGTTGAGAACATGACAATAGTGATTGCGGGCGAGGTTGATTTCCCCCCCGAAAACCGCGAGCCAGCACTCGCCGGTGCCAAGGCACTGATCGACATGGCGCTCGCCGAGCCAGGGTGTCGCCATTATGCATGGACCGCAGACCCCCACGATGCGGGCCGAGTGCATGTTTTCGAGGAATGGGACAGCGCTGAGGAATTGCAGGAACATCTTGAAGGCGAAGCCTATCTCGGCATGCTCGGGCACTTGGCGGGTTATTCGATCCTGAATGCCAATACCCGCAAATATCGTTGTGACCTGCAAGAACCGGTCTACGGCCCCGATGGCAAGGCCACCGCAACATTCCTGACTGCAAAGGATTGAAAATTATGGCCAATCTATCCAAAAAAGTTGCCGTTGTGCTAGGCGCTGCCGGGCGTGACAATATGGGCCAACATATTGCGCGTGCATTTGCCGATGCAGGCGCCAAGGTCGTTGTCGCCGGGCGTCATCAGGACGAACTGCAGCGTTTTTCCGGCAGCATCGCCGGTGACTGGCTGACATGCGACATCACCAGCAAAGCTGATGTTGAAGCACTCGCCGCCGCCACTGTCGAACGCCATGGCAAGGTTGACATTGCAGTGAATGCGACTGGCTGGGGTCTGATGAAGGGGCTGCATGACGTCACTGACGAAGAACTTGAGCAGATGGTCGCGCTGCAATTCAAAGGCGTGCATTATTTCTTGAGCGCATTTGTGCGTGCGATGGTCGATGGCGGGTCGCTGATCCAGATTTCATCGGCAACCACGCAATGCATAATCGACGATCATGCCGCTTACATAGGAACGAAGGCAGGCAGCGAGGCAATGATCCGCTGTATCGCAAACCAATATGGCCCGCAGGGCATCCGCGCGAATATCATTTCGCCTGGCTTTACCGAAAGCCCGATGACCGCCGGCGCCTTTGCGACGCCTGGGCTCGCCAATGCATTTACCAAGGAATATCCGCTCGGCCGCCTCAACACGTCCGAAGATATCGCGCGCGCCGCGCTTTGGGTGTGCAGCGATGAGTGTTTTATGAGTGGGCAGAACTTTCAGGTGAACGGCGGACTGACGTTGCGCCGCAATCCCCGCCCTGAAGAAATCGGTGCGGCGGTCGCATCAGCCATGGCCGGCGCGGGCGGGCCGCACTGATGGCAGACGACGACCAACAGACCCGGAGCGGCGGCTGCCTTTGCGGCGCAGTGCGCTATACAACGGCTTGGCCGCCCCTCTCGGTAGCTACCTGCCAATGTGCCAATTGCCAAAAGCAGGCCGGATCCTCGATCTCGATTCTTGCAATGGTGCCGGCTGCGGGACTGAAAATCACCGGTGATCTAAAGACCTATGAAGATCATGGCGATAGCGGCGGAACCGTGTTCCGCCAATTCTGCCCGAATTGCGGATCGCCTGTCATCAGCGACATTCCTGGGATGGAGGCGCAGGGCGTCCGCGTCGTCAAGGCAGGCACGCTCGACGACCATTCGGGATTGAACCCGCAAATGCACTTTTGGACCGATAGCGCGCAGGACTGGATGGTTCTGCCCGAGGGCGGTTTGAAAATGGAAAAGCAGTAAATCTTCCCCTCCCCTATACGGGGAGGGAGAAGGTCACAGCTTGAGCAATTGCTTGCCTCTATTTGCGCCGACAAACAGGCGCTGCAGGGTTGCGGGGGCATTTTCGAAACCGTTTTGGACATCCTCCCGATATTTCAACCGACCATCATTGATGAGGCTGACCATCCGTTTCCGAATGCCGGGAAACTCATTCATCCAGTCAATTACGATGAAGCCTTCCATCCGTGC
>JAJTFR010000002.1 GCA_021298455.1 Sphingomonadales bacterium
CCTGGTTGGTATAGACGGGCGCGTCGATGCCGACATCGCGCAACTGCACGCCCCGGCTCTGATTATGTTCGTCCATCAAATTGGTCAGGATGACGACATCGGCAATCTCGGCAATCTGGTTGATCGCTGCCACCGCGCCGTCAATCGCTTGCTGCCGGTGCATCTCAGTCTTGAAAAAGCCGTTGAGCAGGTTCCACACATGACCGCGCTCAACCTGCGTGCCGTCATGCTTGTGGCGCAGCGCTTCACCCCAATCGCCATGGACAAGGTCGAAATGGATGTGGTGCACTTCATCAAGCCAGTCGCGGAATGGCACGATCATGTGCAACAGCACTTCATCACAATCCGAAATGAGGAGAGGCCGGCCGCTCATGCTTCGAGCTCCTGCCGGGCGCGGACGAGTGCTTCGGGACGCACGCCAATATGATCGGCCGCCGCGACCAGATCCGGTTCATGCGCCTCCAAAAAGCCGAGAATTGCAGCTTGGGTTGCAGTTTCGGTCACGACGTTCCGCAATATATCGGGGGTCAATCCTGTCAGATTGAGCATCCGCGCGGCACGATCACCGTCAGCCAATATCCAGCCAAGCGCTTCGAGAGCGAGCATATCGGGTTCGGGTTGAATCTGCCGAACGCTTTTCGCATTTGTTTCGATCATTGCTTTGGCTTAAGCGAAAGCCGCGATGCTGCCTAGGCAGCAATTGGACTGAATTGTGGGAATGTGCGTGACCAAGAAGGTTCTGATCGTCGAGGACAATGAACTGAACCTCAAATTATTCACTGAACTGCTGCGCGCGCACCAGTTCGAGGTTGAGGGGTTGCGTGACGGACGCGACGCATTGGCACGGATTCGCGACTTTGCGCCGGACCTTGTGATCATGGATATCCAGATGCCGCATATTAGCGGGCTTGATCTGATCGAGGCGATGCAGGCCGATGCCGATCTGCGCGCGGTCCCCGTGCTGGCAGTCACGGCCTATGCCGGCAAGGGCGATGAAGAACGCATATTGGGCGCCGGTGCGCGCGGCTATCTCTCCAAACCGGTGGGCATGGTAGCTTTTCTTGAAACGGTGCGCGGAATCATCAGTTGATGCGCATGATCCTTCGCCTCTTATTTTGGTGCTTTGCCACCTTTGCGGCGCAGGCTGCCCTCGCCCAGCAAAACAATGTGCCGGGCCGGCTGGTTGCCGAAACACTGGCACCCCAGGCGGCTAGCCGCGTCAGTCTGGCCTTTGTCTTTGAACCCAAGGCGGGGTGGCATGGCTATTGGGAAAATCCAGGGGATGCGGGCCTTGGTCTGCAACTGGAATGGAGCCTGCCCGATGGCGTGCGCGCAGGCGCGTTGCAATATCCAGTACCCAAGCCGCTGCTGATCAGCGGCCTGATGAACCATGTCTATGAAGCCCCGCATGCAATCCTTGTGGATTTGGAACTGCCGGACAATCTGCCGGCGGGGAAGACGCTTCCGATCCGGGTGCGGGGCAACTGGCTGGGTTGTACCGATACCATTTGCGTTCCCCAACAGGGGGATTTTCAGCTGGAACTGCAGATCGGCGACGGGAGGATTGCGGCGACAAAAAGGGCTACATTCGATCGCTGGCGGACCGCGCTTCCCGTGCCGCTGGATCAGCCGGCACGTTATGAAACGCGCGACGGGCGCTACCGGATAGCGATCCCTTTTCCGGCTACGGCACCGCTGGATCAGCCCTATTTCTTCGCACTGACCAATGAAAGCATCCGGCACGCCGCGCCGCAAACGGCCCGGCGTTCTGACAATTGGCTGATTATCGAAACCGAAGCCCTGCCCAATGCCACGCCAATTCGGGGGCTTTTGCGGTTCGGAAAGGATCAGGGAATTCTGGTCGAGGCGGTTGCGGGCGATATTCCAAAAGGCGGCGACGCCGTTGAAGCGCTGATCCCGTCCGGCAAAGGGAAAGGAGCACCGGATGCAGCACCCACCGGGCTTGTCTGGCTGCTCTTGGCCGCGATTGCCGGCGGTTTGCTGCTCAACCTGATGCCGTGTGTTTTCCCTATCCTTGGCCTCAAGGCTTTGGCGCTCGCCAAAGCGGGCGGCAGCGAGAAACAGGCAAGGCGAGATGCACTGGCCTACAGCGCGGGCGTCATACTGAGCTGCGCGGCATTGGGCGGGCTGATGCTAGCTCTGCGCGCTGGCGGGGAAGAGATAGGCTGGGCTTTCCAGCTGCAGGAACCTGCTTTCGTTCTCTTCCTGCTCTTATTGATGGTCGCCGTGACGGCAAATCTTGTCGGCCTGTTCGAACTGCGCGGTTTCGGCGTCGGCGACAGCCTTGCGCGGCAAGGCGGCACGGCGGGGTCATTCTGGACAGGCGTGCTCGCCGCGCTCGTTGCGACGCCCTGCACCGGGCCATTCATGGCAGCGGCGCTGGGGGCGGCATTGTTGCTACCTGCGATTGAAGCCCTGCTGCTCTTTGCGGCGCTGGGTTTTGGCATAGCCTTGCCATTCATCCTGATCGCCTATGTGCCACGGCTGCGGCAAATGTTGCCCAGGCCGGGCCCTTGGCTCGGCCGTTTCCGTCTGGCGATGGCAGTGCCGATGGCGCTCACCGCAATTGCGCTCGGCTGGCTGCTATGGCGGCAATCGGGGGGTGAGGGGCTTTGGATCGGCCTGCTGGCATCAGCGGCGCTGATCCTGCTGTTCGCAATATACCGTGTAGGTGCCACACGGGTCCGCTTTGCGGCAACAATTTTGGCCGTGTCGGCCCTGATCCTGTTTGCCGGTGCGGCGCGAATGGTGCCCAACACGGTGGAGGCAGATTCGGCCCGGCAGTTGGGCGGCGCAGCCTTTGACGAAGCTCGGCTTGCCGCATTGCGCACTGAAGGCCGCCCAATCTTTCTCTATTTCACCGCAGACTGGTGCGTCACCTGCAAGGTCAACGAAGCGGCTGCGATTGATCGGGCCGAGACCGAGCAGCTGTTCCGCGAAAAGGGCATTGTGGTCATGATCGGCGATTTTACCCGCCGCGATCCCGCGATCGCGCGCTTTCTTGCTGCCCATGGCCGTTCGGGCGTGCCGCTTTACCTATATTATCCAGCACGGGGCACAGCGGTAGAATTGCCGCAGATATTAACGCCGGCAATCATCGCCGAAACCGTCGGAAAGTGAGCAGCATCTTGATGCAGAAAGGCAAAAAAACACGCATGAACAGTGTATCTTTCTGCACTTGCAGCGCCCTGCGCTGCCGCGCATAGGATCTTTCGCATGAGCACCCAGACGCTTCCGTCATCCGACGTCAAAAGCCGCGCCAATCCGGCCATCATTGCCAATTGGCTCTATTCCGTCGCTTTCCTTGTCTTCATCATGGTCATTGTTGGCGGGATTACCCGGCTGACAGAATCGGGCCTGTCGATCACCGAGTGGAAACCGGTGACCGGAGCCCTGCCGCCACTGAACGAAGCGCAATGGCTTTCGGAATTCGAAAAATACAAACAGATCCCCGAATATCTGGAGATTAACGGCCCGGCCGGAATGACCCTTGCTGAGTTCAAATTCATCTATTTCTGGGAATGGGTACACCGTTTGCTCGGCCGTGTGATCGGGCTTGCCTTTGCCGTGCCCTTTGCAATTTTCTGGATCCGCCGGACGATTCCGGCTGGCTACCATGCCCGGCTTTTTGCGTTGCTGGCGCTGGGCGGCCTGCAGGGCGCAATCGGCTGGTGGATGGTATCGTCGGGCCTTAGTGAGCGTACTGATGTCAGCCATTACCGGCTTGCCGTTCATCTGCTGACCGCATTGTTTATCATGGGCGGGCTGATCTGGACCGCGCTTGACCTGAGACAGCTGGCACGCAGCAGTGCGGCACGCCCGGCGCGGCTGACCGGCTTTAGCTCCACTGTCATCGTCATCCTGTTCCTGCAGCTCTTGTTCGGCGCTTGGGTCGCAGGGCTCAATGCCGGCTATGTATCGAACAGCTGGCCGTTGATGAACGACCGTTTCTACCCTGATGGTATAGACTGGAGCCGCGGAGCCTGGTTTGCGCTGACCCATGATCCGTATCTGACGCACTTCATCCACCGCTGGTGGGCTTGGGTAACGGTCGCGGCACTGGTGCTGCTCGCCCGCCGGGCCAAGAAAGCGGGTGCCAGGCCGGCATCGATCGCCATCCATGCGGCATTCGGAACGCAGATCCTGCTCGGTATCGCCACAGTCATGACCAATATGAACATCGTCATGGCGGTGCTGCATCAGGCCGTGGGCGCGCTGGTTGTCGCATCAACTGTGTGGGGAATCCATTTGCTCGGTCGATCGGCGGATCGCGCCTAATCGAGGATGTGGTATTATTTTACCCGTCTGAAAAGGCCTGCATTTGCTTGACTGCTGCGACATTTGCCGTCACTAGCCCCCATCCGCCGGAGAGATTCGATTCTCGCCCGGCATGTTTTTCCATTCGGAGGTTCGACCAGCAGCCATGAAGACGCTGTCCAAAGTCACGAAATCGATCCGCCCGCAGGACGTCGAAAAGGCCTGGCACATCATTGATGCCGACGGTCTGGTCGTCGGTCGCGTGGCCTCGATCATCGCCAATATCCTGCGCGGCAAGCACAAGCCGAGCTTCACCCCGCACGTCGATTGCGGCGATCATGTGATCGTCATCAACGCCGACAAGGTAAAGTTCACCGGCAAGAAGCTGGGCGACAAGGTTTATTATCGCCACACCGGCTATGCCGGCGGCATCAAGGGCGTCACCGCCGCCAAGGTCCTCGAAGGCCGCTTTCCAGAGCGCGTCCTCGAAAAGGCTGTCGAGCGTATGGTTCCGCGCGGCCCGCTGGGTCGTCAGCAGATGCGCGCCCTTCACCTCTACAATGGTACCGAGCATCCGCACGACGGCCAGAAGCCGCAGGTGCTCGATATCGCTTCCATGAATCGCAAGAACAAGGTGGGTGCATAATGTCCGACACCGTAGAATCGCTCGCTGATCTTCAGACGCTTGGCACCGATGCACCGGCTGCACCGGCTGCACCGGCCGCGCCGCTGCGTGAAAAGGAAGTCGACGCCCAGGGCCGCAGCTATGCTACCGGCCGCCGTAAGGACGCCGTTGCACGCGTCTGGCTGAAGCCCGGCACAGGCAAGATCATTGTCAACGGCCGCGATCAGGAAGTGTATTTCGCACGTCCTTCGCTGCGCCTCGTCATCAACCAGCCGTTCGGCGTGACCGAGCGTGTTGGCCAGTATGACGTGATTGCCACCGTCAAGGGCGGCGGTCTTTCGGGTCAGGCCGGTGCTGTGAAGCATGGCATTGCACAGGCACTTTCCAAGTTCGAACCCGCGCTTCGCGGCGCAGTGAAGGCCGAAGGCTTCCTGACGCGCGACAGCCGCACCGTCGAGCGTAAGAAATATGGTAAGGCCAAAGCCCGCCGTAGCTTCCAGTTCTCGAAGCGTTAATCGCTTCCGAAATATCAAAATTCGAAAGGGCGGCCTGCGGGTCGCCCTTTTCTTTTGGCAATCAGGGGTTAGTCAATGCGCATGGGGAGAATCATGCTTATCGTCGCCGCGATCGCAATTCTGGGGCTAGGCGCTTTTGCGCTGCTCCGCCTAGCAGGGCCGCGCCAACTGGATCTTGCCGATAATTACTGGCCCGGAAAGCGCGCCACCATCACCGTCGAACGCGGCATCACTTATGCAAAAGCCGACCCTGCCCAGCGCTATGACCTTTACAGCCCTGCAGGTTTTGCGCGCGACTGCACGGCGGGCAGCTATCCGACGCTGATCTTTTTCCATGGCGGGTCATGGCGCGATGGCGACCGGGCGAGTTATGGCTTTGTCGGCCGCGCCTTTGCCGAACGGGGTTTTCATGTCGTCGTCGCTGACTATCGAAAAATGCCTGGCGCCCGGTTCCCCGCCTTTGTCGAAGATGCGGCGGCCGCAATCGCATATGTTCATCGCCATCTTCCGCCATGTGCCGATCCGAAGCGGCTGTATGTCTCAGGGCATAGCGCCGGCGCGCATATCGCGATGCTCGCCGTGCTCGACCCCAAATGGCTGGCCGCGCAAAAACTGGATTCCGCCGTGGTGGCAGGTGTCGTCGGACTGGCCGGCCCCTATGATTTCTACCCCTTTACCAGCGATGCGGCGCGGGCTGCCCTAGGCCAATGGCCGGAGCCGCATGAAACCCAGCCAATCCAATATGCACGCGGCGACGCACCGCCTTTACTCTTGTTAAGCGGTGATGCCGATACGACGGTGAAGCCGCGCAATAGCCGCGTACTGGCCAAGACGATCACGGAAAAAGGCGGCCCTGCGCTTGTCCGATTTTATAAAGGGATCACCCATAGCGGCATCGTAATGGCAATCGCTCGTCCGTTCCGTGGGAAAGCACCGGTGATCGACGATATCATTGCCTTTACCAAAGCCCCGCGGCCCTGACGCGCGTCTAGCTCGGGCTCAGGCAGAAGCAAGTCTCGGCAAAAGCGACGCTGCAATCCGGTCCATCGCCGCATCGAGCCAGCTTTCAAGCGCGGCATCGGCCAGCTGATCGAGCATTACGACCTGCGGCATTGAAAGCCCGACGCGCAATGTTGCTCCCCAGCGGCCATCGGCCAGCTTCACACAGCGCACCGGCTGCCCCAGCCGCACGCCATCGGCGATCATTGCCTTATGGATAGCGACAGCGGCATCAAAATCGAGCATGCGGCTGACCGCACCCTGGCCATCATGGGTGGCCGGCTTCTTCATCGGCATCTTCGACGGGCGCAGCAGCAACCTTGCGGGCCGCTAGCGTTTCAGCGAGCCGGCTTGCTGATGCGTTGAATGCGGTGACTACCCGCTTGACCCGGTCAAAGGCGAGCGACTGGAACCGATTAAGCTCGAAAAGCGAAGCTGAAAGCCGGAGCGCAAGGCCGCAATTGCCAGCATCGTCCAAAAGGTCACGTCCGGCCCATCCGGCTGGAACTTCGGCACGACGAAAGATCGTTGCCATACCCTGCGCCAGCGGAGCCGCCTGGGCGACCAGCCCCTGCGGGAGCAAGGCAAAGCCACTGAACGGCGGACCCCCCATGAATTTCGATCCGGTGAGAAAAACGATAATCCCGCGCGCCAGATAATCATGGATCGCACGGGTCGTGATCCGCGCCTGGCAGGCATCAACCACAAACGCGACGTCGCCGCCGAAACGGCTTTGTAGACGGTCGATATCGTCAAGATGCGGCAGCACCAGCCCGGTCTTTGACCCATGGACGACATGCACCAGCGGGAAACATCCATTGCCAAGCGCGCTGGCAATCGAGCTTTCCATCTGGCTTGCCAGCGTTGCGCTGTCAAAGGCCTCGCCCTCTTGATTGCGGACCGGAAAGTCTCCCATGATAATCGGCGGCAGCCCCTCGACATCCTGTCCGGGACAGACATTGGCAACCAGCGCGGTTTCATTCGCGAAATAGCGGCCAGCAGCGCTGTGAATGCAGCCGGAGCCGACCTCATCCGCGCCGAGCAAAAGATTGGCGATGCCATTGGCCTTGCGCTGCGCCACAGCCAGCAAGGCGACATATTCTAGATCGGTTCCCGACGGTGCAAAGAAAATGTCGGTGCCTTCAGGCAGGCGATAGGCGCTGGCGATGCGGCCGCGCAGCGTATCGAGATAGGCCCGATAAGCCGGCCCCGAACCAAGCCCTTCCGCTGCATCGCCAACTTCGCTTTCAAGGAAGGCCATAGCATCGGCCGAAAGATCGTTTGCGGTCGAAGAGGCAAAAGCCAGCACGTCGCGCGAATAGGGTGCGCTGTGGTAGCGGTTAAGGCCGGACACTGCATCCAAGACGATGCGTGCATCGCCCCCGCAGGTCATCCAGCGGGCCAATTCGGAAATGTTCATAAGCGCTAAACCGGCCCGTGTTTCCCTCAAGTGGGGCAGCCTATAGACGCCGCATTGCAATTAGGAAATTGCGAAAATCGGTGAAGCGTCTAAGAGCGGCGGCATTCAGGGGGTTCCTGCCCCGACAGGACTGGAAAAATGACCGAACCGACACGCCTTTCCGCTGACATCCGCAAAAATCTGCGCATCCTTTTCATTGCCAAGCATGCACTTGGCGACGGAAGTCTGCATGGAACTGACGGCAACCATTCGCCCTATCATTATGAGATGAAGACGATCCTGTCCGGATTGTTCGAGAATCTCAGTGTTGCCAATGCCTATGACGCGCTGTTCACCGACCCGGGCGTAGATTTCGTTTGGCCGATGCTGAACCGTGGCGGCTTTTTCAATTCGGAAATGCTGTGCCCGCTTTTATGCGAAAGGCTTGGCGTTCCCTATCTGGGCGCCAACCCCATTTTGCGCGGCCTTGCAGACGACAAGCATCTGACAAAACTGGAAGGCGTTGCCCGCGGTGTGCCAACCTGTGACTGGGCGGTCTATCGCTCCGGCGCACCGGTAGAAGAAGCCCGTTGCCCCAAGGGCAGTCGCTTTGTCATCAAGCCCAATAACAGCTCTGCCAGCTGGGGTATCGGCGATGCCAATGACTGGGAAGGCGTAAAGGCGGCCATATTGCGCATCCACGCCGAAGGGCATGATGCGATCGTCGAGCCTTTCATGAACGGTAGCGATGTCGAAGTACCCGTTATCTTCAAGGACGGCGCACCCTTTGTAATGCCACCCATGCTGTTCAAGCAGAATGACCCTTCACATCTGCGTACCCATGCGGAAAAGCGTGACCTGGTCGAACGTGAGAATAAATATACGCTGGTTCCGTTTGAGGCAGATGCCGCCTGGGACAAGATCAAGGCAATGACGCTGACCCTCGCCGAGATTTTCCGTCCGTTCGATTTCGGTCGCTTCGAATTCCGCTTCAACGAGGAAAGCGGGGAGATCAACCTGCTTGAGGTCAATTTGCAGTGCAACCTATGGTCACAAAAGGTCTATGGCCGGTCGGCGGTATTGATGGGCTGGAGCCAGGAAGACCTGATCGAGACTATCGTTGCCGAAAGCCTGATTCGGCGTGGGTTGATGCCGAAAGCGTGATTTCAGCTTTAATCGCGCGATGAAAATTGCAATTGCTTGGGCGGTGCCGCTTGGTTAGGGCATCGTACAAAGTCGTAACGGGATAAAGACATGGCCGAATTCACTTTGCCCAAGAATAGCAAGGTCCGCACCGGAACCACGCACTCCGCACAGGGCGGAGGCAAATCGCGCAAGTTCAAGGTCTATCGCTACGATCCGGATAGCGGGGATAATCCCCGTTATGACACGTTCGAGGTCGATACCGAAAATTGCGGCCCGATGGTGCTCGACGCGCTGATCAAGATGAAGAGCGATCAAGACCCTTCATTGACCTTCCGCCGTTCGTGCCGTGAAGGTATTTGCGGATCCTGTTCGATGAACATCAACGGCAAGAACGGCCTTGCCTGCACGACAGCAATCGAAGACTGCAAGGGCGACGTCACGCTGACACCGCTTCCGCATATGGAAGTGATCAAGGACCTCGTCCCAGACATGACGCATTTCTATGCGCAATATGCATCGATCAAACCTTGGCTGCAGACGGTAACGCCCACGCCTTCGGGCAAGGAGCGGCTGCAGAGCCCCGAAGACCGCGCCAAACTGGACGGTCTTTACGAGTGCATTCTGTGCGCCTGCTGTTCGACAAGCTGCCCGTCTTACTGGTGGAATAGTGACAAATTTCTTGGTCCGGCCATCCTGCTGCAAGCCTATCGCTGGCTGGCTGACAGCCGCGACGAGATGACGGGTGAACGGCTGGACGATCTGGAAGATCCCTTCCGCCTCTATCGCTGCCATACGATCATGAACTGCGCCAATGCCTGCCCGAAGGGCCTGAACCCGGCCAAGGCGATTGCCGAGACCAAAAAGCTGCTCGTGGAGCGGCAGATTTGAACGACGGCATTGAGGAGCCCCGGCGCGCTGAATATTTTGATGCCGAGGCCCAAGGCGACGGCTGGCTAAGCTGGAACCTTAACGACAAAAGCCGCTTCAACGCATTTATCGAGCCACTGTTCGTACGTCTCGAAGACCCCCTGCCCGATGGCAGGCCTCGGGCCCGTTTGCGCATGCATCCGACGCGAAAGCACAGTAATCTGGGCGACAATGTCCATGGTGCAGTCACACTCGCACTGATCGATGTTTCGCTATTCGCGGCATCGCACCAATTTGGTTCACTCAATGCCGGTTTTTCAGTCACGCTCGATCTGGGCACGCAATTCATCGGTGGCGGCCGGATTGACGAGCCTTTGGACGCCGTTGTCGAACAGGTGCGCGAAACCGGGCGGCTGATTTTCCTGCGCGGTATGGTGGTGCAAGGCCCGAATGACGAACATATCGTTGCCTCTTTCTCCGGCACGATCCGCAAGGCGTCGCAAGACAAAAGATGAGCGCGACCGTTCAGACGCGGTACCTGGAACTGGTCGCTGCAGGGGAACTCAAGCGCGATCCCGATCAGGCCGTTGCCGCGGCCAAACTAACCGAAATTCAGGAACAGCTGGAAACCGCCTCTGCCCGCCCAGGCGCATTGTGGCGGTTGATCGGCCGCAGGACAGAAGCGGTGCGCGGGCTTTATCTCTGGGGCGGAGTTGGCCGCGGCAAATCGATGCTGATGGATTTGTTTTTCGATGCGGTGCAGATTGATCGGAAGCGGCGCGCACATTTCCATGAATTCATGCTCGACATCCATGCTCGGCTGAAGGTTGAGCGTGAAAAGGAAAAAGGCGATCCCATACCACCCGTGGTTGCGGCGCTCGCGAATGAAGCCCGGCTGCTATGTTTTGACGAGATGGTGGTGAACAATATGGCCGACGCTGCGATCATGTCGCGGCTGTTTGCTGGTCTGTTTGATGCAGGCGTTACCGTCGTCACCACGTCGAACCGGCATCCCGACGACCTTTACAAGGATGGCCTCAATCGCCAGCTGTTCCTTCCCTTTATCGCAACGGTGAAGGAACGGCTTGACGTCATGGCACTGGATGGACCGACAGATTACCGCCGTGATCGGCTGGGCAATGCGGCGACCTGGCTGGTACCAAACGGGCCGGTGGCAACCGCCTCACTTTCAGAAACCTTTTTCAAGCTGACCGATTATCCACCGGAGGATCGGGCCCATGTGCCCAGCGCGGACATTGACGTGGGTGCGGGACGGATTCTGCATGTTCCGAAATCGCTCAAGGGCGTTGGCGTATTCTCATTCAAGCGGCTTTGCGCAGAGGCGCGGGGTGCCGCTGATTATCTGGCGGTGGCGCGGCGTTACCATAGCGCCATCATCGTTGGCATTCCGGTGCTTGGCCCGCATAATCGCAACGAGGCCGCACGTTTTGTCACGCTGATTGATGCGCTTTACGAATATCGCGTTAAGCTGATCGCCGCAGCCAATGCCGCGCCTGACGATCTTTATCCCGAAGGCGATGGTAAATTCGAATTTGAACGGACGGTGTCGCGTCTGCTTGAAATGCAAAGCGAAGACTATCTGGCAGAGGGCCACGGTCCGCGGTAGTTCGCTTACAAGGGAGAGTTTCATGAAGAAAGCCGTATCAGCGACAATGGCAGCCCTGCTGGCCTTCGCTACCAGCCAGGCCTTTGCTGCGGAAGCCCCGAAGCGGCAGGAAGAGCGCGAGTTGTTTGCAAAGATTGTGGAGATCCCGACCGTCGAAGGGCGAACAGCTGAGTTTGGCAAGCTGACCGAATTGCTGACAGCCGAATTCCGGAAAGCGGGGATTACAAACGTCATCGTGAAGGATCATGATGGCACTCAGACACTGATCGCGCGCTGGCCTGCGGCCAAACCCAGCGGGAAGAAGCCAATCCTGCTGATGGCGCATATGGATGTCGTCGAAGCCAAGGAAAGTGACTGGAAGAATCCACCATTCAAGTTCCGTGAAGAAGACGGCTGGTATCTCGGCCGGGGGGCCAATGACAACAAGGCAGGACTGACCGGCATATTGATTGCGCTGCAATATCTAAAAGCCGCGGGCTTTCAGCCGACACGCGACCTGATCGTGCTGTTTACCGGCGACGAGGAAACTACCGGCAATGGTGCGCGCCGCGCAGCAACCGAATGGCGTTCATTGATCGACGCCGAATATGGCCTCAACAGTGATGCAGGTGGCGGATCGGTGTATAAGGATGGGCGACCGGAACTGTTCGCGATGCAAATCGCCGAAAAAACCTATGCCGATTTCAAGCTGACGGCCACCAATCGCGGCGGACATAGCAGCGCCCCACGGCCGGACAATGCCATCTATGCACTGTCTAATGCATTGACCGCACTTGAAGCCCACCGATTTCCGGCAATGGTGAATGATGCGACACGGGCAGGATTTGCTTTGCTCGCCGCGAAGGATGGCGGGCAGTATGGCGAATTGATCAAGCGTTTTCTGGCTGATCCGAACGACCGGGAAACGGCAGATCTCGTAGAAGCCAATGATCCGGGAAGCACGCGCACCCGATGCGTTGCAACCATGCTTTCAGGCGGCCATGCTCCCAATGCCCTGCCCCAAAAGGCGGAGGCCAATGTCAACTGCCGCATCTTTCCGGGCGTGAAGGTAGAGGATGTGCGCCAGCAGCTTCAGACACTGGCAGGTCCGGATGTTACGGTAACTGCTGTTGAGGGTTCGCAAACCCCCGAAACCTCGCCTACGGCGATCCGGCAGGATATACTCGATGCCTATAAGGCAGCGGTGGCGACGCGGTTCAAAGATGCGCCCGTCGTTCCCTATCAGTCGGCAGGCGCCACTGACGGGGCCTTTTTGCGCGCTAATGGCATTCCAGTTTACGGCTTTGGCGGGCTGTGGAGTATCGTTGGCGAACGCGAAGGCGCGCACGGGCTTGACGAACGGGTCAATGCCGACGGCTTTCATGGCCAGATACCGATATGGATGGAAATGCTGAAGCGCGTTGCGGGTTAGTCTCTAGCCCAAAGCGTGCGCCAGAATGCATTTCGGGATAAAGATTGGGCTACAAATAGACCTTGAACGGGTTTCAGAACGACGAAATCTTCGCCACTAATGCTATTGCGAACTGATATCAGAAAAAGCCTTTACCTTCGGCCTTTATAGGGGTTGCCGTAGGGAGTGTTTCCGCTTAACGGGACCGCAATTCCCTTAAAGACGTAGCGGTTGGACCGTTACGGCATCTGGCCCAACGGAAGGACATGATATGGCCCGCAAGAAGATTGCGCTGATCGGCGCTGGTAATATCGGCGGCACGCTCGCTCACCTCGCAGCACAAAAGGAACTGGGCGATATCGTCCTGTTTGACGTCGTCGAAGGCGTACCGCAGGGCAAGGCGCTTGACCTGTCGCAATGCGGACCGATCGAAGGGTTCGACGCCAAAATCACCGGCTCGAACGATTATAAGGATATCGCTGGCGCAGATGTGATCATCGTCACCGCTGGCGTCGCACGCAAGCCCGGCATGAGCCGTGACGATTTGCTTGGTATCAATTTGAAAGTGATGAAGGCCGTTGGCGAGGGCATCAAGAACAATGCACCCGACGCTTTTGTAATCTGCATCACCAACCCGCTCGATGCGATGGTCTGGGCATTGCGTGAATTCGCGGGCATACCCGTTCCCGACCTCATTAAAATGGGCAAATCGACGCAGGAGCGCATTGACGCGATCGTCAAGCGCACACGCGGCGGCGGCGGCGAAATCGTTGCTCTGCTCGGAACCGGCTCGGCCTATTACGCACCAGCGACCAGCGGTATTGCGATGGCAGAAGCGTATCTCTTCGACCAGAAACGCCTTCTGCCCTGCGCCGCCTATGTTGACGGCAAATATGGTCTCGACGGTCTCTATGTCGGCGTGCCCTGCATCATCGGCGCAGGCGGCATCGAGGAAATTGTCGAGATCGCCCTCGATGATGAAGCAAAGGGCAATCTGCAGATCAGTGTCGATGCAGTGAAGGAACTGCTCGTCGCCTGCAAAAACATCGATCCTTCGCTCGCCTGAGCAGGCTGGCACGACACATATCTCAGAGAGGCGTTCATGAGCATTTTGGTCCACAAGAATACGAAGGTCATCACGCAGGGGATGACTGGTGAAACCGGCACATTCCATACCCAGGCGGCGCTTGCTTATGGCACGCAGATGGTCGGCGGCGTGACCCCCGGCAAGGGCGGCAGCACGCATATCGGCCTGCCGGTGTTCGATACCGTCGCCGAAGCAGTGCAGATGACGGGTGCCGATGCCTCGGTCGTCTATGTGCCGCCGCCATTTGCAGCTGATTCGATTCTGGAAGCGATTGATGCCGAAGTTCCGTTGATTGTCTGCATCACCGAAGGCATTCCGGTGCTCGACATGGTGCGCGTGAAGCGCGCACTTTCGGGTTCGAAATCGCGCCTTATCGGCCCCAACTGCCCGGGCGTGCTGACGCCGGGTGAATGCAAGATCGGCATCATGCCGGGGAACATCTTTTCCAAAGGTTCGGTCGGCGTCGTATCGCGTTCGGGCACACTGACTTATGAAGCTGTGTTCCAGACGACCAATGAAGGCCTTGGCCAAACCACGGCTGTCGGCATTGGCGGCGATCCGGTCAATGGCACCAACTTCATCGACGTGCTCGAACTCTTCCTGGCGGACGACGCCACCGAGAGCATCATCATGATCGGTGAAATCGGCGGCGATGCCGAAGAACAGGCTGCCCAGTTCCTGATCGACGAAGCCAAGCGCGGCCGTAAAAAGCCGATGGCCGGCTTCATTGCCGGACGGACTGCGCCTCCGGGCCGTCGTATGGGCCATGCCGGTGCGATCGTGTCTGGTGGCAAGGGCGATGCCGAATCCAAGATCGCAGCGATGGAAGCCGCCGGAATCCGCGTTGCTGCCAGCCCGAGCGAACTGGGAACAACCTTGATGAGCGTATTGAAGGGGTGAAACTCCTTTCCCCAAAGGAGAGGATAGGAAGCCTTGGCCGCTGGCCTAGGCGCAGTTGGTGAGGGGCTTTACGCTCTCGATAGGGCAAATCCCTTCACCCAGCTTCGACTTGGCGACATCACGCCAAGTCTGCGCAACCCTCTCCCGACGGGAGAGGGGAAAGGAAGTGAGATGGGTTACGAAAACCACGAATTCGAATCCGCCAATGAACCGGAACGCGGCCCCAGCTGGCAGCGACCAAACTGGCGAATCGGCGATACCGACGATCTGACAGGCGCACTTGACCCCATGCAAATGGTGGTCGAGATCAAGACTGCGGCCAAGGCAGCGGGCAAACCCCTAAGTGATGGCGACGCAGTTGCCGCAGCGGGCGATTCAATCCGTGCGATGATGTTGGTGCGCACCTATCGCGTGCGCGGCCACCTTGCGGCCAATCTCGATCCGCTAGGGCTTTCAAAACAGGAAGTTCCGGCTGACTTGGACCCGGCCTATCATGGATTCACAGACGCCGATCTGGATCGCAAGGTCTATGTCGGTGGAACACTGGGTTTTGACTGGGTCAGCGTTCGGGAGCTCGTAGCCACCCTGCGCGCCAATTATTGCGGGCCCGTGGGCCTTGAATATATGCACATCGCCGACGTCGAGGAACGCCGCTTTCTGCAGGAACGGATGGAAGGCCGGGACGCCGCCATTTCGTTCACAGCGGAAGGAAAGAAGGCGATCCTTGGCAAGGTGATCGAAGCCGAGCAGTACGAGAAATTCCTCGCCAAGAAATATGTCGGCACAAAGCGTTTCGGGCTGGATGGCGGCGAGGCGATGATCCCGGCGCTTGAAGCGATCATCAAATATGGCGGCCAGCTTGGCATTCGCGAGATAGTCTATGGCATGCCGCATCGCGGCCGTCTCAACGTGCTCGCAAATGTGATGGCGAAACCCTATCGGATCATCTTCCACGAATTTTCCGGTGGCTCTGCCAACCCCGAAGATGTCGGCGGCTCGGGCGATGTGAAATATCACCTCGGCACCTCAACCGACCGGGAATTTGACGGGATCAAGGTACATATGTCGCTGGTGCCCAATCCGTCACACCTTGAAGCTGTCAATCCGGTGGTGCTGGGCAAGGTTCGCGCCAACCAGACGATCCGCGACGATATCGGCAAGGAAAAGCACGAACAGGTATTGCCGGTCCTGCTGCACGGCGATGCTGCCTTTGCTGGCCAAGGCATTGTGTGGGAATGCCTCGGCTTTTCAGGCATCCGCGGCTACAATACCGGTGGTTGCATCCATTTCATCGTCAACAACCAGGTTGGATTTACCACTAGCCCGCAATTTGCCCGTTCATCGCCCTATCCGAGCGACGTTGCCAAGGGCGTTCAGGCACCGATCTTCCACGTCAATGGCGATGATCCCGAGGCAGTAACTTTTGCCTGCAAGATGGCGATCGAATTCCGCCAGCGCTTCAAGCGCGACATTGTGATCGACATGTGGTGCTATCGCCGCTTCGGCCATAATGAAGGCGATGAGCCCGGTTTCACCCAACCGCTGATGTACAAGGTGATCAAGGGCAAGCCCGGGGTGAGCGAAGTTTACGCGTCACGCCTTGTGTCCGAAGATGTGATCGACGCCAATTGGGCGAGCGAACATGCGATGCGCTTCACGCAGATCCTTGAACAGGAATTCGAAGCCGGCAAAAACTACAAAGCCAATGAAGCCGACTGGTTTGGTGGTCGTTGGGCCGGGTTCAACAAACCCGCCGACCCCGAAACCGCGCGCCGCAATGTACCCACCGGCATCGCGAAGAAGCTAATGGACGGGCTAGGTCGCACGCTGACCACCGTTCCCGAAGGGCATATCATCCACCCGACGCTTGGCCGCGTTCTCGAAGCCAAAAAGGCAATGTTCGCAACCGGCGAAAATTTCGACTGGGCGACAGGCGAAGCGCTCGCTTTTGGCTCTTTGCTGTCCGAAGGCTATGGCGTTCGGCTGTCGGGTCAAGATTCAGGCCGCGGCACGTTCAGCCATCGTCATGCTGTCTGGGTCGACCAGAATAACGAAACCAAATATATCCCCCTCTCGACACTGCCACATGGCCGTTTCGAAGTGCATGATAGCCCTCTCTCAGAATTTGGTGTGCTGGGTTATGAATATGGTTTTGCCGGTGCAGATCCCAAAACGCTGGTGATGTGGGAGGCGCAGTTTGGCGATTTCGTCAACGGCGCGCAGACCATGATCGACCAGTTCATTGCATCCGGCGAATCGAAATGGCTTCGTGCCAACGGCCTCGTCATGCTGTTGCCACACGGGTTTGAAGGCCAGGGCCCCGAACATAGCTCCGCTCGTCTGGAACGTTTCCTGCAGCTTTGCGCTGAAGATAATATTCAGGTCGCAAACTGCACCACGCCCGCCAACTTCTTCCACCTGTTACGGCGGCAGATGCACCGGTCATTCCGCAAGCCATTGATCGTCATGACGCCAAAGTCGCTGCTGCGGCACAAACTGGCAGTATCGAAGGCCGAGGATTTCCAGGGCGAAAGCCATTTCATGCGGATTCTTTCGGATCCCTGGGCTCCGGCAGACAAGGATGTGAAGCGGCTGGTGCTCTGTTCGGGCAAGGTCGCCTATGATCTGATGGAGGCGCGTAACGCGAGCGGCGACACCAACACCGCTATCGTCCGCATCGAACAACTATACCCCTTTCCCGGCGAACCGCTAACGGTGCGGTTGAAGCGCATGCCCAATCTGGAAGACATCGTCTGGGCGCAGGAAGAACCGCAGAATAATGGCAGCTGGTTCTTTGTCGAACCGTTGATCGAACAATGCCTTGCCGATGCAGGCGTTGGCCCCGCCAGGGCACGTTATGCCGGTCGCAAAGCCGCCGCATCGCCAGCAACCGGACTTATGAAGCGCCACCAAGCGGAACAGGCTGCCTTGGTTGCCCATGCACTCGGCCATGGCGTGCGCGATGAAATCCGCCGCCAACGCAACCCGAAGAAGAAATAACGACCCAAGGGGGAAGTAGCCCCAAGGAGCAAAGATATGAGCACCGAAGTCAAAGTCCCGACACTGGGTGAATCGATCACCGAAGCAACGCTTGGCCAGTGGCTGAAAAAGCCCGGCGAAACAGTAAAGCTCGACGAACCGATCGCAAGCCTTGAAACCGACAAGGTCGCAATCGAGGTTGCAAGCCCGGTGGCAGGCATTCTGACCGACCAACTGGTGAAGGAAGGCGATACCGTGAATGTCGACGCAGTCATCGCACTGATCGGCGATTCGGCTTCGGCTGCAGGCAATGTTCCGGACGCGCCGCGAACCGAAACAGCAAAGTCGGTCGACGAGCAGAAGCTGACACAGGACACCGCACCCGCCGCCAGCGCCGACCTGACGCTGTCGCCGGCCGTACGCCGCTTGGTGCTCGAACTCGGCATTGATCCGACCAAGGTCAAGGGAAGCGGCAAGGATGGCCGACTGACCAAGGAAGATGTGCTTGCGGCCGCCAAGGGTAGTTCACCCACCGCGCCGGCAGCGGCCCAGCCGACCGCTGCGCCTGTTGCAGCGGCAGGTGCCGGCCGTCAGGAAGAACGCATCAAGATGACGCGTCTGCGCCAGACAGTCGCCCGCCGCCTGAAGGACGCGCAAGACACTGCGGCGCTGCTCACCACCTTCAACGATGTCGACATGTCGGCGGTGATCGACGCGCGGAACCGTTACAAGGACATGTTCGAAAAGAAGCATGGCGTGCGCCTCGGCTTTATGGGCTTCTTCACCAAGGCCGCAGCGCTAGCCGCAAAGGACATTCCGGCGGTCAACGCGCGGATCGAAGGCGACGAGATCGTCTATCATAATTATTTCGACGTGTCGGTCGCGGTATCCGCGCCTAATGGCCTT
The DNA here is from genome assembly GCA_021298455.1 of Sphingomonadales bacterium. Classification (GTDB taxonomy): domain Bacteria; phylum Pseudomonadota; class Alphaproteobacteria; order Sphingomonadales; family Sphingomonadaceae; genus Sphingorhabdus_B; species Sphingorhabdus_B rara. The sequence goes on from JAJTFR010000002.1 coordinate 18,719, forward strand.
GTCGTCCCCGTCATCCGCAATGCCGAAACGATGAGCTTTGCCGAGATCGAAAAGACGATCGGTGATTTCGGCAAGCGCGCCAAGGATGGAACGCTGACCATGAACGACATGACCGGCGGTACCTTCACCATTTCCAACGGCGGTGTGTTCGGTTCACTGATGTCGACCCCGATCATCAACCCGCCGCAGTCCGCCGTGCTGGGTCTGCACCGGATCGAGGAACGCCCGGTAGTTCGCGACGGGCAGATTGTAGCACGCCCGATGATGTATCTGGCGCTCAGCTATGATCATCGTCTAATCGACGGCCGCGAAGCTGTAACCTTCCTGAAAATCATCAAGGAAGCAATTGAAGACCCCACACGCCTGCTGATCGACCTTTAAGGAGCCGAAACCATGGCTGATTTTGATCTCATCGTTATCGGATCCGGCCCCGGCGGCTATGTGGCCGCAATCCGGGCGGCACAGCTCGGCCTGAAGACCGCCTGTGTCGAATCGCGCGAAACGCTTGGCGGCACGTGCCTCAATGTCGGCTGCATCCCGTCCAAGGCGATGCTGCATGCATCCGAATATTTCGATGCGGCAGCCAATGGATCGATGGCGGCAATGGGCGTCAATGTGAAGCCAGAGCTCAACCTAGAAGTCATGCATGGCCAGCGCCGCGACGCAGTGAAAAGCCTGACTGGCGGCATCGAATTCCTGTTCAAGAAGAACAAGGTCAGCTGGATCAAGGGCCGCGCCGCCTTCACCTCTGCCAACAGCATCGAGGTGGCTGGGCAAAGCTATACGGCAGACAATTTCATCATCGCGACGGGTTCGTCGGTTACGCCATTGCCTGGTGTTACCGTCGACAATGACAAGGCGATCATTGTCGATTCGACCGGTGCGCTCGAACTGCCCAAGGTACCTAACCATATGGTGGTCATCGGCGGCGGCGTGATTGGGCTTGAGCTTGGTTCTGTCTGGCGGCGCCTGGGTGCAAAGGTGACGGTGGTCGAATATCTCGATCAAATTCTGCCCGGCATGGATGGTGATGTCCGCAAAGAAGCGAACAAGATCTTCAAGAAACAGGGCATTGTCTTCAAGCTTTCGACCAAGGTGACCGACGTCGAAGTGAAGGGTAAAGTCGCCCTTCTGACCGTCGAACCTGCCGCAGGCGGCACCAGCGAAACGATCGAAGCTGATTGCGTACTCGTGTCTATCGGCCGCCGTCCAAACACGGATGGGCTGGCACTCGACAAGGCGGGCCTTTCGGTCAATGCGCGCGGTCAGATCGAAATCGACCATGAATTCCGCACAGCCGTTCCGGGCATCTGGGCTGTCGGCGATGTCGTTCCCGGCCCGATGCTTGCGCACAAGGCCGAGGATGAGGGCATTGCCTGCGCCGAAAATATCGCCGGTCTGACGGGGATCATCAACCATGATGTAATCCCATCGGTCGTCTATACTTGGCCCGAAATCGCCGGCGTCGGCCTGACCGAAGAAGCCGCCAAGGCCAAAGGCGAGGTGAAGGTCGGGAAATTCCCGATGCTAGCCAACAGCCGCGCCAAGACCAACCATGAACCAGACGGTTTCGTGAAGGTTATTGCCGACGCAGCAACCGATCGCGTGCTTGGTGTCTGGTGCATCGCCAGCGTTGCCGGCACGATGATCGCACAGGCGGCGCAGGCGATGGAGTTTGGCGCAACCTCGGAAGATATAGCCTATACCTGTCATGCGCATCCGACCCATTCGGAAGCGCTGAAGGAAGCGGCGATGGCCGTGCAGGGCAAACCGATCCACATGTGATCTGGTGAACGAAGGCGTCGTCCAGATAGCCCCGGGGCTGATTTCCGCGCTAGACCTGTTTGGCATCGCGCTGTTCGCTGCATCGGGCGCACTGGCCGCGGCACAACAACGGCAGACGCTTGTTACTTTTGCCTTTTTCGCATTGTTGACAGGTGTTGGCGGCGGAACAGTTCGCGACCTGTTGATTGGCGCGCCGGTATTCTGGGTTCAGGATTGGCACTTTCCGGCAACCTGCCTTGGCGCCGCATTACTCGTGTGGATGACACCGGCACGGCTCTGGAGCCCGCGTGCGCTTGACTGGTTCGACGCGGTGGGCCTTGCCGTCTATTCGGTGTTTGGCGCGTGGAAATCATTGAGCCTTGGCGTAGGTCCGTTACCGGCGATGATGATGGGCGTGATCACGGCCTGTGTCGGCGGCGTTATCCGCGACATGCTGGCAGGCATCCCCTCAATCATCCTGCGACCGGAAATCTATGTCACGGCGTCGGCCCTGTCAGCAGGTCTGTTCGTCCTGCTCTTCTCACTCGACATGCCGTTTTTAATGGCCGCAGCGATTAGTGCAGTAGCCGGGTTCGGCTTGCGTGCGGCAGCAATTTACAAGGGGTTGGCCATTCCGGCCTATAAGGGATGATCGACGCTTAGGGTGCGATTGCCACTAGCGGGGCTTCGATCACCACCGCCTTGCTTTCATGGCCCTGAGTCTCGGCACTGGCCGGACGCACAAGGGCGATGCCGGCAATACCAAGCGCAAATCCACCAAACAGGCTGAGGAAAAGATCGGACCGGAAAAATGCAAGGGTGCGCGTCATCGAAGGGCTCTTATCTTGAGTCATTTTACAAGATCGCCGCTACAGCGACCCTGAACCAACCTCAACATGGCGACGGTTAAACACTGATTAACAGCCGTTAATTTGCGATCAGACGAGTTCTGCACACGCCGACTGGATGCGCTCGCATGCAGTTTTCAGCGCTTCGTTCGAAGTCGCATAGCTGATGCGGAAACCGGGCGATAGGCCAAAGGCGCCGCCATGCACCGCTGCGACATTCCAGTCGTCGAGGAAATAGTCGATCAGATCAGCATCGGTTTCGATTTTCCGGCCCTTGGGCGTCGTCTTGCCCTTCACGCCGCTAGCGTCGGGATAGACATAAAAGGCACCTTCAGGGACGGGGCAGTTGAGCCCGGGGGCATCGTTGAGCATTGCGACGACAAGGTCGCGCCGTTCCTTGAACTTGGCGTTACGCTCTTTCAGGAAATCCTGTGGCCCGTTGAGTGCAGCTGTCACAGCATATTGGCTGATCGAGCAAGGATTGCTGGTCGATTGCGATTGCAGATCGCCCATTGCCTTGATCAGCCATTGCGGACCACCAGCATAGCCGATACGCCAGCCGGTCATCGCATAGGCTTTTGACGCGCCGTTCATCGTCAGCGTGCGATCATAGAGATCGGGACAGACCTGCAACATTGTCGCAAAAGGCTGCGGTGCATACCAGATATGCTCATACATATCGTCCGTGAGCAGCAGGACATGGGGATGGCGCAGCAGCACTTCGCCCAGCGCCTTAAGCTCGGTGGCACTATAAGCCGCGCCTGTCGGGTTCGAAGGCGAATTGAGGATCAGCCAGCGTGTGCGCGGAGTGATCGCGGCATCCAGCTGATCAGGGGTGATCTTGTAGGCCTTGTCCGCCGATGCCGGCAGCACCACTGGCGTTCCACCAGCAAACTGGACGATATCGGGATAGCTGACCCAATAGGGCGCCGGAATGATCACTTCATCACCGGCGTCGACCGTGGCAACCAGCGCGTTGAACAGCGTGTGCTTACCGCCCGCATTGACGCTGATCTGCTTCGGTCCATAATCGATGCCATTGTCGCGCTTGAACTTTGCCGCGATCGCTGCCTTCAATTCGGGAATGCCGTCGACGGCGGTATATTTCGTTTTTCCCGCGCGGATCGCCTCAATCGCAGCATCCTTCACGAAATCCGGAGTGTCATAATCGGGTTCGCCGGCGGACAGGCCAATCACGTCAATTCCGCGCGCTTTCATTTCGAGCACACGGCCCGACATGGCAAGGGTGGCTGAGGGCGCGATGCGGCCCAGGGCGGCGGAGAGCCTGTCGATCATTTGCTGTTCCCGAAGCTGGAGCGGTGACGGAGGATTGCGCGAAACCCCCTATCGCGCGTTCGAAAATTACGCAACCCGTTTGGCCGGAAGCAGGCCGCGCAGGCTGTTTCCGACGAAGAAACCGGCCATCAGATCGGTCACCGAAAGTTCCGCCTCAATTGCCTCGCCTGATTCGATCAAGGCACGCCGCAACACCGAAGGGAGTAGACCGTTAGAAAGCGGCGGGGTGAGCAACTTACCATCCCGTTCCACAAACACAGCTGTGAAGCTGCCTTCGGTGAGCTGTCCCTTGGGATCGGCAAAAACAACTTCATCAGCACCTGAGGCTAGCCGCGCTTCATCGTAAAAAGCCCGATCGGTCGTCTTGTGCCGCAAACGGAAATCACCTTGGTCGACCGGCATCGGCACCACCGCCACACGAAGAGCCGTTTCAGATATAACTGGGGCGGCGGTTATAGCGATGGCCAGCGTGCCGTTGCGTGAGGCAAGCAGGCGCGCCTTGGCATCGGCATCGAGATGGAAAACCGCCGCATGCAGCCGATTGCGGGCTTCGTGCCGGTCAAATTCAAAACCAAGCGCCCGCGCACTTTCCTTCATCCGTTCCAGATGCAGTTCAAGCCGCAGCAAACCCTTGGCCGGTTCGAAGCGCATGGTCTCGATAAGATCGAAGTCCCGCCGTTGCACCCGTGCAAATTCCCCCTTGGCCAGACACTCCGCCCATTCCGCCGCCATAACGGAATCTGCAACGATACCTGACCCAAGCCCGAGAGAAGCCCGCTTGCGATCCTCATTCAAGTGAAAAGTGCGTATTGCCACGTTGAACGCAGCGTCGCCCGATGGATCCATCCGCCCGATTGAACCACAATAAATACCGCGCGGGGCAGTTTCGACCTCTGAAATAATCTCCATGGCACGGATTTTCGGCGCACCGGTAATCGAACCGCACGGATAAATGGCGCTGAGGAGATCGATCGCGTCCTTGTCGGGATCAAGATCAGCTGTGACGGTCGAGATCATCTGGTGCACGGTCGGATAGCTTTCGATCGCAAACAAATTAGGTACAGAGACCGAGGCGGGTAGCGCAACGCGCGAAAGATCGTTGCGCAGCAGATCAACAATCATCAGATTTTCGGCGCGCTGCTTTGGGTCTTCACGCAATTCAAGAGCGAGACGCTCATCCGCCGCGGCATTGCGCCCGCGCTTGGCGGTACCCTTCATCGGCTTGGCTGTCACCCGGCCGTGCTGCAGCGCAAAGAACAGTTCGGGCGAAAAGGAAAGGAACCAATCTTCACCCGTCCAGACAATACCGCCATAACCCGCTGCCGCACGGGGCCGGATGGCAGCATATAACGCCAGCGGATCGCCAGCATAGCATGCTTCGGCCCGGAAGGTGAGGTTGGCCTGATAGATATCACCAGCCGCGATATAGTTTTCGACCGCATCAAAGGCCGATCCATAATCGCCGCGTGTCACTTTTGGCTGCACAGGGCCCAACCACGCCCCGGCAGGATCCGGGAACAGCCCGGCCACCGCCGCGCTGTCTATTTCATGGTATCGTTCAAAAATACCAAACCAGATCAACGGTGTATGCGGCAGCCTTGCCTGCAAATGAGCGGCAAGTTTGGATTCCAGTGCAAAGCCCGCTTCATAAGCGAGATAGCCTGCAACATGGTGCCCGGCACGCTGCGCTGCGCGAGCGGCGGCGAGCACGGAATCAACATTTTCGGGCCGGCGGGCGCACAGAATCTCAATAGGATCACTGTACAGCCGCGCCGGAGAGGCATCCGCAACGCGGGCATCGTCGAGCAGGACAAAAGGCGTCGCGGGATCGATCATCGTGTCTCGCTATAACGTTATGCTGTACAAGGGAAAGCGGCGTGGAGCGGGTGAGGGGAATCGAACCCCCGTCGTCAGCTTGGGAAGCTGCTGCTCTACCATTGAGCTACACCCGCGATTCGCAACGCCTCTTAAGCCGACTCTGTGCGCAGTGCCAATATCCTAAACCAGATCGGACGGCTGGTTGATGTTGCGCAGCGGAAGCTGCAACCGAATCCGCCGCGCGCCGCTATAGTCGACGAAGGCGTAAACCGAATGGCGGTCACTGCTGTCAAGCCAGTGCAGCAATTGGTCGGCCATGGCTGCGGGCCAGATGCCGACGAGCGGCAAATCCTCGACAATTGCAGGCGCAGCACCCAATTGCGGTCCCAGATCGACCGGAAGACCGAGAATGTCGCATCCGCTGCTGAGAACGGCATCATAGCCATAGCGCCTGGCATGATCGAGCGCGCCTGCCAGACCGGCGAGCGGCCCCATGCCCGGCCGGGGAAGATCGGCAACTGTTTCCATATCGGGCCAATCGCGCCCCGCGACAACCAACCCGTCAACCTGTGGGAGCAGCGCAGCAGCGACATGGTCGATCAGCCTGCGCCCGTCATATTCTGCGAGCGCTTTGTCCGATCCAAAACGGCGCGATTGCCCGCCGGCAAGAATCGCGCCCAATATCTTCATGCAAGCCGTTCGGCATGCCACGCCAGATGCTCGGCCATGAAAGTCGATATGAAATAATAGCTGTGATCATAGCCGGGCTGCATCCGGATCGTCGCCTTTTGTCCTGCGGCTGAGCAAACCTCCTCGAGCAAATGGGTTTTCAGCTGTTCGGCAAGGAAATTGTCGGCTTCGCCCTGATCGACCAACAGGTCAGGAAGCCGCGCACCCGATTCAATCAGCGCGCAGGCATCATAATCCGCCCATCCGGTAGAATCGGATCCCAGATAACCGCCCAGCGCCTTTTGACCCCAGGGGACCTGGCTTGGTGCAACAATCGGAGCAAAAGCCGAGGTTGCGCGGAAACGTCCGGGATTGCGGAGCGCAATTGTGAGCGCGCCATGCCCGCCCATCGAATGGCCCATAATGCCCTGCCGGTCCATATCGACCGGAAAATGCTCCGCGACCAGCCGGGGCAGTTCATGCTCGATATAGCTGCGCATCCGGTAATGCCGGTCGAACGGCGCAGCGGTGGCATCGACATAAAAGCCGGCACCAAGCCCGAAATCATAGGCGCCCTCTGCATCGTCGGGCACGTCCTCGCCCCGGGGGCTGGTATCAGGCGCGACAAAAATCAGACCAAGTTCAGCGCAAGCACGGCGAAACTCACCCTTTTCGGTCACATTAGCATGGGTACAGGTCAAGCCGGACAGATACCAGACCACCGGAAGTTTTGCGCCCGGTGCATGATCGGGAACAAAAACCGAGAAAGTCATGTCGGTTCCGGTTTCCGAAGAAGCGTGGCGATAAACGCCCTGAACGCCACTGAAGGCGCGGTTGGTGGATAATGTTTCAATGCTCATGGTTGCTGCCAAAGCGGCTTCTACTTCAAAGGTCAAGCTATGCGCTTATTCGCTAGCAGCAATTCGCGTCGCCGGCTTCAGTTGAACCGTTCCCATATCGACAGTTGGCTTAGCCCGGTCGAGCCGCACCGGAACGGCAATTTCCGACTGAACGCCAACGATATTTGCCCCCATTGCCCCGACACGCAGACGATATTGCCCATAGGGCACACGTTCAAAGAGGAAGAAACCGTCATATTCGCTGCGGGTTGATCGAATCATACGCCCTGCAGCATCGAGCAATTCCACATCAAGGCCGCCCATGATCTTGCCACCTTCACGCACCAGATAGCCACTAACCTCCCCTGCGGCCACAAGCGGCAGTTCAACGACAATCGCAACACCAGGGCGCGGGGTAACTACCACACCGCTCGACGCCGGCTGGACATAAGGATCGGGCAGGCTATCCGCGTCGATCCCGACAAGAATGGGAACATAGGGTTGGCCGTCGGCATTCAGATCCTGATAAACCAGTACGGCTGCCTGCCCGCTGGAAGCCAGCTTTTCAGACGACATATGGAAACCGCCGCCATTGGGGTTCGGCCCCAGGCTGAACGCAAGACTCATTTGTGCCGCAACCGATCCATCGGTCGCAGCAGTAAGCTGCCCGGTCAGCGCAAACTTCTCGAACTGGCGCGTATAGCCAAAGCCGAGCCGCCCGCGGCGGTTCAGCGCTTCATAACCCAGTTCAGCCCGCCAATTGGCCTTATCGTCCGAACGCCATTCGGCCGTGAGCCGCGATTCCTTGAAGCCGGCAGCACCCATCACGCCAAAACGCGCTTCGCCGCGCAGGCGCAAGCCGCCCGCACGACCGCTCAGGCGGAGTGCGACATCGAGGCGCGACGGCGGATCACTGCCAAAGGCAAATTTCATCTGTTCCCAGATCACATCGGTCGTTGCCGTCATGCCACCAATGTTGAAAGACGTGCGCGCCTTGGCTTCAATCGAACTATTGCCATTGTGCGATTGTCGATAGGTAGCGTCAAATCCATAAGGTATTGATCTAGAACCAATTTTAATAGTGTGATCGAAAGATGCCATATGTTCGGCGCGCAGCCCGGGCAGATACTGCTCACTGCGGAAACCGCCAAACAGCCAGATGGATTGCGCGCCAATCATCGCTGGGCCGATTTGCGCCAGCATCTGGCCACGCAGCGCGCTGCCGCCGCGAATATCAGCTGCCGCCGCTATCTCGACCAGCGAAGGGCCAATGGCGCGCCGCATCATGGCCTCGGCATAGCTGTCGCGCCGGCCTTCATAGACCGAAGTTAGTGCCGACAACCCGACCGACATGCGGGCATCAATACCCCGTTCGAATCCGAACCCGGCACGCCAACCATTAAAGGGCTGCGCATCGCTCGATCCGAGGTTGACGAGGTCGCGGCCGGCATCCTGGATACCGGCCCAGTAATAGGTTTCGCGTGGCGGGATCGAATTGGGGCCGACCGGAATCATCCGCACATCCCGTTTGATCTGCCCTTGTGGGCCGTAAAGAACGACTTCAAGGCGATTCTGGCCGTACAACAGCGGCACATCGAGAAACTCGTAGCGACCGTCACCGCGGCTCTGGAAATAGCCGATCAGCTGATCATTGCGGTAAAGCTCGGCCTCCCAACCATCGGGCAATTCGCCGCGAAAGCTGGTTCGGTCGAAATTGTCGGGGCGGGTCAGCGGGCGGTTGGTGACATACAGCCCGCGCCCGGGGGTTGATCGGCTGCCGATGAACGAACTGGGCAACGAAACGTCGCCCACCCCGAAATGTGTGGCGTTGAGCGGCCCGAGCAGTCCACCCTCGGCGCTGGTGCGATAAGCGCGAACCCGAAAGCTTTCAGGTGTTCCCTGATCATTTGACGACAATCGTGCATCAAACGCCGCACGGGCGATTTCACCTGCAACAAAGATATCATAGCGGCCGTTAAGCGCGGTCGGGCGTCCCTTTTCCCGCTGAACTCCCGCTGACGCCACGACGTCGACCGACGGTGTTCGCCAAAAACGATAAGGATCCTTGGCCTGGGGCAGGCTACGCAGGTCGAATGTGGCGGTGGGGCGCACCCGTGCGGCCCGATCTTTCCGTTCTTCTGCAAGTTCGAATGGCAATTTGCGATCGGCAGCAACCACCAACAGTGCGTCATTCAGCGCCGGGGTCAACGTCACATCGAGCCAGCGGCCCAGCGCACGCGTATCGACGCACCAGCCTTCCGGCGTGTCACGAATGTCGGCTGCACCCAAAGATGCAGATTTGTTCATGATTTGTACTCTTCCACTGTCGCGGTCGAGGGTGAAAGTGCGGCTTTCCTCAAATAACCAGCCAGTTGCGCGGCGCGACTTTTTATCGAGGCGCACCGGAAGGTCGAACGCAATGATGATGTCCGCAAAATCTACACATATTCCATTATCGGTCTGATAGCCGCGCACGCCATCACCGACGCGAAACCGCCCGACGCGGACATCAAGCAAAAGCTGGTCATCATCATTGGCAGTCCAGCGTACCGCTCCATCGGCTGCACGCGCTGAAGCCACCGGTACCGCAAAGGTGCCGGTGGCAAGTACGATGGCCAATAGACCTCGCCAAAATATGGGCAGGAAGCGCCACATGAGGATTGCTGCCAATCGGCGGGTGCCGAGGAGTTAGCGCACCACCGTACGAAGCTGGGCAATCATGCCGCCACCATTTTCGGGCGTGTCGTGATAGGAAATCACAACTTCACCGCCACGGATCGCCGATGCTTCTTCGGGACTAAGCTGCAGTTCCACCTTGCGGCGTTCTATCTCGGGATAAATCGCAATGCCCTTTTGCACCAATAACGGTTCGGCCTGACCCGGTTTGGTGACGCGAAACTCACCATAGACCGAACGGTTGCCCTTTCGGGTTGCATCAAAGGCCAACAGCGGGCCATCCTCCCCCTGATCAAGGCGGGCATTGGCGAGTGCTGCTGTCACGCTCAATTCGCCCTTACGAATAATAACCGGAATTGCGATACCATAGAGAGGAATGAGCTGGATCTTCACCTCGTTCGTTGCCGTTTCTTCAGTCACGGCATTGGTCTTTGGGACGGCGCGAAACAACATGTGCACGCGATATTCCCCGTCTGGCAGGCCTTCGGCCGCATTCAGCCCGATACGTATCGATTGCGGCTGGTTGGGAAGCAGGGTCACCCGACGCGGCGCATAGCGGACGAGGCCAAGCGCAGCTTTTTCTGCTTCACTGGTTGAAGCTGTGTCGATGTCGACCAACTCCCCCATTTCGGACATCCGCTTTATCTCTAACGTAATCCGGTAGGTGGTTTCTTCGCTGCCGACATTGTTCAGGATGACCTGAGTTCCACGTTTTCCATCAAGAATGACGCGGGTGGGGGCGACAAGGAGATCGCCCGATGCATGGACTGGTGACGCAGATGTCATAAGGACGGCAAGGCCGCCCAGCGCCCACGCGAAAGCTTTGCGCAAAATAGTCATAATGGTTTCATGCCCGATCTGGTCCGTTCCGGCCTGGTCTGCCGGTCTTCTGATCCATTTCGGATTATCAGGACATGGTTACCAAGCTGCTAACGCTGCCCGGCAGGCAAAGAAAAACCCCGGCTGCACACGGCAACCGGGGTCTGAAATGATTGATCAGGCGGCAATCCCGCCCGGCATATCTTATTGATATTCAGCGGTTACATCGAACGAACCGACATAGGTGCCCGCAGCCTGGTTGGCACCAAGCGAAATCGTGCCGCCAACGTAAACTGTCTGCAGCGAAGCCGAGCTGAAAAGAATGCTGCTGTTCGAAAGCGTCAGGCCCGACAACGGAATCGAGTTGGTACCCGAAGTCAAGGGCGACGGATTGCCGACGCTCAGCGCGATCGTCTCTCCGTTAGTGGCCTGGGTTACCTGAAAGCTGGCGGACGAACCACCGCCGATCGGAATGACGCCCGAACCAACGGGAACTGCCGTAGCGGTCGGTGCCAGCGTAACGGTGCCGCCTGCAGCCGAAGCGGCAACAATGCCAAAGTTGAGGTCACTGACAGCCGACAGCTGCACGGCTGCAAGCACCTGCACGGTGGCATCGGCCTGTTCGGTGGCGGCATAAGCGGCGTTGGATGCCATGCTTGCGGCAAGTACTGCGCCCGCAACTGCGAGCTTCATCTTTTTGATCATCATCTGGTCCTTTTGCGACGAACGAAAATTCGGAATGCCCCACTGCATTCATCATCGCTTTTGGCAGGCAAACCATAAAAGCACGCTTCGGCTTATGGTTAACGCCAAAATAGGAATTTTTCAGATTTTGATTTAGAAACAGTATCTTGGTTGGTTAACGCTGTGAATCTAGCGCCAGATTTACAGCCATTTAGATCAGAATTGCTCGCCTGTGAGCCGCTGGCACAGCATGTCGAGCTGATCAAGGCTGCGATATTCAAAAGTCACCGCACCAGCTCCACCCGAACCATCATGGACGATTCGTACCTTAAGACCGAGAAGGTCGCCCAAATGCTGCTCCACGGCGCGAATATCGGCATCGCCGCCGCCCGCATCGATTCGCGGCTTGGCTACCTTGCCTTCTTCAACGCGGGACTTGCGCACGAGGGCCTCGGTCTGCCGGACCGAAAGTCCCTGCTTCAAGACAATCGCCGCCAGACGGGCGCTATCATCCGACCCGAGAAGCGCACGCGCATGACCCATGCTGATTTTGCCCTCAACCACCAGTTCGCGGACAAGCACCGGCAGGTCGAGAAGGCGCATCATATTTGCCACATGGCTACGCGATTTCTCGACGATCGCGGCTAGCTCGCTCTGGCTATGACCGAAATCCTGGCAGAGTTTGCGATAGGCCTCTGCTTCTTCAATAGGGTTCAGATCCTGGCGCTGAATGTTTTCGATGAGCGCAATTTCGAGCGTCTCTTCGTCCGAAAGCTCCCGCACGATCGCTTTGACATTGTGCAGTTGCGCTCGCTGCGCCGCACGCCAACGCCGTTCGCCGGCAACAATCTGGTATCCCGCACCATGTGGACGAACGAGAATCGGCTGGATCAAACCGTGCCGTTTCAGGCTCGCCGCCAGTTCCTGAAGCGATTCCTCGCTGAAATGGCGGCGCGGCTGTGCCGGATTCGGGTGGATATCGGCAATCGCAATAGTGCTTACGCCTTCTGTATTGGTCGGAGGCGTACCAACGGGCCTCTCTGTTGAGCCACCGCCCGCAACACGATCGGCCGTTCGATCGAGTGAGACCTCGCCCAAAAGGGCATCAAGTCCGCGCCCAAGACCCATCTTCTTGCGCAATGGCTTTTCAGTGTCGCTCACGCAGCCAATTCCTTCGAGGCGGGTAGGCGGCCGATCAGCTCTCGCGCCAAACCCATATAGGCTTCCGATCCCGAACAGCGATGATCATAGATCAGCGCCGGCAAACCGTGACTGGGCGCCTCTGACAGACGGACATTGCGCGGTATTACCGTGTCAAACACCAATCCGCCGAGGCAGTTTCGAACATCTTCAGCAACCTGATCAGTCAGGCGGTTGCGACGGTCGAACATGGTCAACGCAATGCCAAGGATCGAAAGCGAGGAATTGAAGCGATTCTGGATGCGCTCGACCGTTTGCAACAGTTGGCTGAGCCCTTCCAATGCGAAAAATTCACACTGCAGCGGAACAAGGATCGAATCGGCCGCAACCAGCGCATTAATCGTCAACATGCCGAGTGAAGGCGGACAATCAATCAGACAGACATCCCAGCGCGCCTCATCCTCCGCCAATGCTTTTTGCAATTTGTGCGCCCGGTCGGCATGGTCGACCAGTTCAACTTCGGTACCCGAAAGATCCACCGTTGCAGGCAGCAGATCAAGCCCGGGAATCATGGTTTTTACAACAGCCTCAGCCAGCGTCGCATCGCCCATCAGCAGATCATAGCTGCTATATTTGCGGTCCGATGCGTTAACGCCAAGCCCCGTCGACGCATTGCCCTGGGGGTCGAGGTCGATCAGCAGACAGCGCCGACCACAAGCCGCAAGCGCGGTAGCGAGGTTGATTGCGGTCGTGGTCTTTCCCACGCCACCCTTCTGGTTCGCTATGGCGATCCGGATCATCGTTTCCGCCGTCCTTTCATGCTGGCCCTCGGGCGCTCACCCAAAACATGACCAACCAATATTCCCGCTTCGCTATCGGTAATGCTGGTTTCGACGTTGAAGTCGAGATTCCATCGTCCGTGCGCCTCATGCAATTCCTTCCGGCATTTTTGCCCTTTGGTAACAACCATAAGGTCTTTACTGTGGAAAATCGGACGGCGAGGTCAAGCAACAGGGGCAAAGGGGCAAAGGCACGTGCCGAAATGACCGAAAATGGGGCAGTTTCTACGCGTTCGATCGACGAACCTGCAACGCATACCCGATCATTTAGTCCGAGAAAATCCACTGCCCGCGAAAGATAGTCAATACGACGGGCCCGCGATTCGACCAAAGTAACGCGATGATCGCTGAGCAACGCAATGACGAGGCCAGGAAAGCCCGCGCCTGATCCTAGGTCAATCCAGCTTCCCGTCTTTTCGGCAAAGCGCAGCAATTGGGCACTGTCGACGATGTGACGCGCCCAGATAAGGTTGAGAGTCGCGGCAGATATCAAATTTTGCAGCTTGGCCTCTTCGATTAGGAAAGCGACAAACGCCCCCAGCTTTTCCTCTGTTTCACGTGAAACATCGAGATTGGCCGACAACCATAGACGCGCTTCATCTTCCGTCATGCCGCTTGCTTTGCCTGCGCCGCACGGCGAGCGTGCACCAAGATCGCGGCAAGTGCGGCCGGCGTAATTCCACGAATACGACTGGCCGCTGCCAAAGTTTCGGGTCTGGCCACTGTCAACCGTTCAACCATCTCGTTTGAAAGACCAGCCATCGAACCATAGTCGATTTCGTCCGGAATACGCATCTGCTCATTGGCGGCAAGATCGCGCAATTCGGCCGCCTGCCGGTCCACATAGGGTGCGTAACGACCGTCCTGTTCCAACTCACCAATGATCGCATCATCCCCATGACAAGCTGTTTCACGTGAAACATCCAATAGGGACGAAAGCGCCACGTCGGGAAAGCGCAACCAGTCAAACAAGGGCATTTTTCCTGAATCGCGCTTCACCGGAATGCCATTTGCAATCAGTTGATCCGCACTCGCATCTTCGCGCAAAGCTTCACGAAGCTGGCTTTTGCGTTCCTCGCGCGCGGTAAAGGCCCGCAGACGACCTTCCCCAGCAGCTCCGGCGGCAATAGCAAGCGGCGTCAGTCGTGTGCCCGCATTGTCAGCCCGCAGCCGCAAGCGGTACTCAGCACGCGCGGTCAGCATGCGGTAAGGCTCCGTCACACCATGCAGCACAAGATCATCGACCATCACCGCAATATAGCTGTTGGAACGAACGAGCGCAGGAAAGTCTCGATTCAGAACCTGGCAAGCCGCGCCTATCCCTGCAACCAAGCCTTGGGCCGCAGCCTCTTCATATCCAGTCGTGCCATTGATCTGGCCGGCGCAATACAAGCCTTCAAATCCCCGGACCGCGAGCCGACGATCTAAGGCGCGCGGGTCTATATGGTCATATTCAACTGCATAGCCCGGAACGACCATTTCGACCTGTTGCAGCCCAGCCATCGACCGCAACATTGCCAGCTGTACATCAGTCGGCAGTGATGTCGAAATCCCGTTGGGATAGATGAGGTGCGATTGCAGTCCCTCCGGCTCAAGGAAAACCTGATGCCCTTCGCGATCGCCAAAGCGGAAAATCTTGTCCTCGATCGAAGGGCAATAACGCGGCCCCTGCCCTTGGATTGCACCTCCGAAAAGCGGTGATCGATCAAGGCCGCTGCGGATGATGTCGTGCGTTTGATTATTCGTTCGCGTGATTGCACAATATAATTGCGGAACCATACGCCGTGCCGTCATCGCAGACATTGTCCAGCCGTCGTCATCGGATGGCTGTTCTTCCAGTTGCGCCCAGTCCATCGTCCGACCATCGAGTCGCGGCGGCGTCCCCGTTTTCAATCGCGCCATGGGCAACTGACTGCCGCGAATCTGCTCAGCCAACTTCAAGGCGGAGGCTTCGCCGATACGGCCACCAGTAAGCCGCTCCTCTCCGCGAAATAATGTTCCGCCCAGAAATGTGCCCGTGCACAATATCACCGCATAGGCCGAAATTTCGGAACCATCAGACAAGACCAGTCCAGCAATGCTGCGATCACTGCCGGGTGCAAAACGCAACGCTGCCACCTCACCCTCAACGATCGCCAAATCAGCTGTTCCCGCTAGCTGCCGATGGATCGACTGTCGGAACAATTTCCGGTCGGCTTGGATCCGGGGTCCTTGGACCGCTGCGCCCTTTGATGCATTGAGCATTCGATAATGGATCGCCGCCTCATCAGCCGCGCGGGCGATCAATCCGTCAAATGCATCGACTTCGCGAACAAGATGGCCTTTGCCCAAGCCGCCAATCGCAGGATTGCACGACATGGCACCGATTGTATCACGTTCGAAACTGACCAAGGCGACACGCGCGCCCATGCGCGCAGCCACAGCCGCTGCCTCAACACCGGCATGGCCGCCACCAACTACAAGAACATCAAAATCGGGCTTTGCAGTGCAGGACATTATCGGTGCGCATAGCCTAAGCGGCGTGAGGCGTCAAAAGCTGTCGATCTGTTCCACGTGGAACATCTTTACTTGCCGATACAAAAGCGACCGAACAACGCGTCGAGCATGTCCTCGGTCCCAGCCCGGCCCGTCAACACATCAAATGCCAGCCGCGCCTGGCGCAGTTCTTCAGCGACAATCAGTAAATCCCTTGCGTCAGAGGCATGGTCAAGAAACAACGTAACAGACTGCAAGGCATGATGTTGACGTTCATTGAGCGCAAACATATCGGGCGGCGGCAATAGCGACCGACCCAGCGCAACAATATCCCCAATCAGTGCCGCAACTCCCTCGCCTGTTAAGGCAGACAATCTGCGAGCGGTGGCGGATTTCACCACATGGGCAGGATCATCGATGCGTCCTTCAATTTCGATACAATGGGAATGCGCGGGCGCCTCACCCTCGGCGCCGAGCCACAGCAAGATGTCGGCCTCAGCGATCATCCTTCTCGCGCGGTCAATTCCGATCACCTCAATGGCATCGCCGCTATCCGATCGCAGACCGGCGGTGTCGGCAAAGATGAAAGGAATGCCTTCAAATGCAGCGGGCACCTCGATCACATCACGCGTGGTGCCGGCAATGTCTGAAACGATGGCCGCTTCACGCGCCACCAGTGCGTTGAGCAGCGTTGACTTGCCGCTATTGGGTGGGCCGGCGAGCACCACCCGCAATCCATCGCGCAGTTTTTCTGCAACTGGCGCAGATAAATGCGCACCTATGGCACCACGTAATTGTTCACAACTATTTGTTATTAATAAATAATCTTCGTCTCCAACGTCATCTTCATCGGAAAAGTCGATCAGCGCTTCAACCCGCGCGCACAGCTGCAACAAACTCTCCCGCCATTGTTCCACCAGCCGGGTAAATGTGCCGCCTGCCATAGCCGCAGCGGCGCGACGTTGCCATTCGGTTTCAGCCGTCAGCAAATCAGCGAGACCCTCGGCTTCGTTAAGGTCGATCCTGCCATTGGCAAAGGCGCGGCGGGTAAACTCCCCAGCCTCAGCCATCCGCAATCCAGCTATGCGGCCGAGAGCAGTTTCAACGCCGCGCACTACGGCTCGACCGCCATGCAGATGCAGTTCAACCAGATCCTCGCCAGTGGCCGTATCGGGCCCGGGAAATAGCAGAACCAGCGCCTCATCAAGCAGGCTGCCATCAAGCGGATCGATCAGACGACGCAACCCCGCCTGTCGCGGGGACGGCAATTTTCCCATAAGCGATTCCGCGGCGGCAACTGCTGCCGAACCACTGATCCGGATGATCGCTATGGCCGCAGGGGGCGCGCCACTGGACAGCGCAAAGATCGTTTCGCCAAGCCCCATGAAATGCGGTTATTTCTTGTCTTTCGCGCCGAGACCGCCGCCGGCAAGTCCGCCCATCAGTCCCTTGATGAAATCCATGCTCTGATCACCCATTGGTACCCAGTTGCGGATCATCCCGTGTACCATTTCAGGAGTCAGCCCCTTGTCGGCAACCGCCTTCATCTTTTCCAAATAGACGTCGTGCACTTCGGAAAGATCTGGCAAGCCCACCAGGCGGCGAACTTCCTCTGGGGTCGTATCGACTTCGATGTTGAATTTCATATCGCCTCTTCCCAATTTGCTGGCTTAGGAGCCAAATAACCCGATTGTGGAAGGCACTATAGTGCCATAAGCGCGGTCGGCAATTTTTTGATAGCAGGAGTGCACAATCATGGGTGAAATGATCAAGATCCGCGCATTTGATGAAGACGCATTGTTCAACGCCTATGTTGCGAAACCGACGGGCAAGGCCAAAGCCGCAATGATTGTTATCCCTGAAATCTTCGGTGTAAATGAAGGCATAAGGCAGAAATGCGACAAATGGGCAGGCGCGGGCTATCTTGCCGTCGCCATCGACATTTTCTGGCGTTTTGCGCCGGGCGTCGAGCTCGATCCCGACGTAGAGGCGCAGTTGCAGGAAGCATTCGGTTATTTCGGGCAATATGAACCCAATGACGGGGTCAAAGATATCGAAGCAGCCATCCACGCCATCCGTCGTGGAGAGCTCGGTGCGCCTGCGGTGCAAAAGGTAGGTTGCGTCGGTTACTGCCTGGGTGGTCGCCTCGCCTATATGGCTGCGGCGCGCACCGATATCGACGCATCGGTCGGCTATTATGGCGTCATGATCGACACCATGCTCGACGAATCCCATGCGATTGCCAATCCACTGATGCTGCATATTCCAACAGCCGATCATTTTGTTGGCCCCGAAGCGCAGGCAGCGATCCATGCTGGTCTGGATTCACACCCGAAAGTCGTCTTACACGACTATCAGGGCCTGGATCACGGCTTTGCCGCTGAAATGGGCAACCGCCGTGATGAATCTGGCGCGCAGCTCGCAGATTCGCGAACGATTGCGTTTTTCGCGGAGCATCTGGGCTAGGCTTCAGCCGCGCGACAACCTCATCTGCAGATTACGCTTCACGCCCTCCCATTCATTGGCGAGGATCGAATAAAGCACTGTGTCACGGACGCGGCCGTCAATAATCTGATGGTTACGGATCAAGCCGTCGCGCTTGGCACCCAGCCGTTCGATCGCGCGTTGCGAAGCGAAATTGAAATGGTCAGTACGGAATTGCACGCAAACGCAATTCATCGATTCAAAAGCGTGGGTGAGCAGAAGCAGCTTTGCCTCACTATTGATCGGCGTACGCTGAACCCGGCTCGCATAAAAGGTCGTGCCGATTTCTAAACGGCGATGCGGCGCATTCATCCGCATATAGCGCGTGGCACCAACAAGATCACCAGAGGCCTTTTCGATCACAGAAAAAGGCATTATCCGGCCCCAGCCTTGCTCGCGTTCGGCGCGATCCAGATAGGCGTTTATCGACTCCGGCCCGGGTACAACGGTGTAGAATAATTCCCACAACTTACCGTCGCTAGCAGCGTCAACAATGGCAGGTCCGTCGCCGCGAACCATGGGCCGCAGCAATATATGGCGGCCCTCCAAAACCGGCTGGTCGGTCCAAGGGCCTGCCATTTGACAGGCCCTATCCGCCGATCATCGCATAAACATAGCGACCGACACCCAGATTCGGGTCGATCCAACCTTCATAGATCATCTTAATCGCAACATAGACGATCACGATAAGACCGAACCAGGCAATCCAGCGATAGCGTTCGATATATTTGGCGATGATATTCGCAGCGACACCCATGAGCGCGACAGCAAAGACCAGACCAACGATCATGATGCCCGGATGGTCCTTGGCCGCACCTGCCACCGCAAGAACATTGTCGAGGCTCATCGACACGTCGGCGAGGGCGACGGCCCAAGCAGCGCCCCAGAAGCTCTTGGCAGACTTAATGCCCGAATTCTCATCGCCTTCGATTTCGGGTGAACCGGGTGAATCATCGGAATGGCTCGCGCCGATTTCACGGTACATTTTCCAGGCTACCCACAGCAGCAGAATGCCACCTGCGAAAATCAGCCCGATCAACCCAAGCAGCCATGTTACCATCAAGGCGAAAGCGACGCGCAGCACCAGAGCCGCGAGCACGCCAATCATGATCACCTTGCGCCGCTGGTCCGCAGGCAGACCTGCGGCCAATGCGCCCACGACGATGGCATTGTCGCCGGCCAACACGATGTCGATCATCAACACCTGCAAAAATGCGGTGAAAGCCGACGGGCTGGTGATGTTAGAAAAATCCTTGACGATCGCAGCCCATATGTCGGCGGGACCACCCAAGGACGGCACAGCCGCAGCCGTCGCGAATATCACATCAAGCACTATTGTTTCCCCGAAATTTACAGCGTGGGCATAGGATTATCGTTCTGGGGAAGCAAGTTCGTGATGCAATTGTTCCGCGCGCCAACGAGATTATCGTCGGTGCATCGGCTTTGCCGCCTACTCAATACTCCGCCGCGATAGGAACCAATTACTGGTTCATCGAGTCGAAGAAATCCTCGTTGGTTTTGGAATCCTTCATCTTGTCGAGGAGGAATTCCATCGCGTCGACTGTACCCATTTGCATGAGAATGCGGCGCAACACCCACATCTTGGTGAGCTTGTCCTTCTCGACCAGCAACTCTTCCTTGCGCGTACCCGATTTACCGACGTCCAAAGCAGGGAAAATGCGCTTATCCGCAACCTTGCGGTCGAGAACGATTTCAGAATTGCCTGTACCCTTGAATTCTTCAAAGATCACTTCGTCCATACGGCTGCCAGTATCAATCAGCGCAGTCGCAATGATGGAAAGTGAACCGCCTTCTTCGATATTACGGGCAGCACCGAAGAAACGCTTGGGGCGCTGGAGCGCGTTGGCGTCGACACCGCCGGTCAACACTTTGCCCGATGACGGAACGACGGTGTTGTAGGCGCGGCCAAGACGGGTGATCGAGTCGAGCAGGATCACAACGTCATGCTTGTGCTCCACAAGGCGCTTTGCCTTTTCGATCACCATTTCGGCGACCTGAACGTGGCGGGTTGCAGGCTCGTCAAAGGTTGAGGAGACGACCTCTCCCTTCACGCTGCGTTGCATATCGGTGACTTCCTCGGGGCGCTCGTCGATCAGCAAGACAATCAGGAAAACCTCTGGATGGTTGTCTGTAATCGCTTTCGCGATATTCTGCAGCAACACGGTCTTACCGGTACGTGGCGGCGCCACAATCAATGCGCGTTGTCCCTTGCCCTGCGGCGATATGATGTCGATTACACGTGCCGACTTGTCCTTGATCGTCGGGTCGGTGGCATCGAGTGTCAGTTTCTGGTCGGGATAGAGCGGGGTGAGATTATCGAAATTGACACGGTGACGCACAGCATCGGGATCATCAAAATTGACCTTTAAAACCTTGGTCAGTGCAAAATAGCGCTCGCCATCCTTCGGCGCGCGGATTTCACCTTCGACTGTATCCCCCGTCCGCAGGCCAAATTGACGCACCATGTTGGGGGAGACATAGATATCGTCAGGACCGGCGAGATAATTAGCCTCGGGACTACGAAGAAAACCAAAACTGTCTGGCAGCACTTCGATTGTGCCGACGCCCATGATCTGCTCGCCATCTTCGGCCAATTCTTTCAGAATAGCGAACATCAAATCCTGCTTGCGCAGCGTCGAAGCACCTTCGATTTCCAATTCTTCGGCCATCGAAACCAGTTCAGCAGGCTTCTTGTTCTTCAATTCTTTCAAATGCATGTGCGATGTTCCGCTCAAATGGACAGACTACCGGCGTCAAAAACTGCCGGATCATTATGGAAAAGTTTGGTGGCGCGTTGTTATCGAAATGCGCCTCACGCCCAGAACGGGCTTGAAACGCTGGGTAGGGTAGTTTCGCAATTTTGTCAAACCGCGCGGACATAAGCCGCCATGGTCTCTTTCGCCCAATCACCTTGAATTGCGAATACATGGCACGATTGACCGGCCATGATCCCGACAAGGTCAGAAAGGTTTGATGACTACAAGGATGACAATAAGCGCAGCCGCAATACCCGGTACCTCATTCAAAATCCGCAGCGTCTTTCCCGCCAAGGGACGTTCGCCAGTTGAAAGTTTCCGGGCATAACCGGCCATCCAGCCATGATAGGCCGAAAGGCCCAGGACCGCGAGTAACTTAGCATGGAACCAACCTTCGCTAAAGGCCGAAATATGCCATGCGAGCAGCAAACCAAGAACCCAAACAATTACCATTGACGGGTTGAGGATGATCTTAAGAAGACGCCTTTCACGCTCGACCCAACGTGCCGCCTCTTCAGACCCTTCCGCACTTTCCTGATGATAGACGAAAAAGCGGGGCAGCATGAACAGGCCGGCCATCCAGAATATCACAAAGATCAGATGCGCCGATTTCAGCCAAAAATAGAGCACTGCAATTGTTTCCGCCATTTATGGGATTTCCGAGAAAAGACTTATCCCTCACGCACCAAGCTAAGCAATTTTTCGACATGCGCAATGGGCGCGTGCGGCACAATTCCATGACCGAGGTTGAAGACATGGGGTCGATCGGGGAATGCCGTCAATATCTGCTTCACTGCAGCTTCAAGCGCGTCTCCGCCTGCAACCAATGCCAATGGATCGAGATTGCCCTGTACAGGCATTCCCTGTGGCAGTGCCACATTTGCCCAAATCGGATCGACCGTTTCATCAAGCCCGATCGCATCAGCGCCGGTTTCCCGCGCATATGCCGGCAATTTGCCACCCGCACCTTTTGGAAAGCCGATGATCGGCGTATCGGGATGGCGCGCCTTCAATCCGGCGATAATCGCAGCATTTGGCGCAATCACCCATCGTTCGAACTGAGCCGGCGATAATGATCCCGCCCAACTGTCGAACAACTGGACAGCATCAACCCCAGCCGCAATCTGCCGCGAGAGATAATCGATCGTCACGCCTACAATGGCATCGATCAACGCACCGAAACGCGATGGATCGGCATAGGCCATCGCCCTTGCCTCTGCATGATCCTTGCTGCCCTGGCCTGCAACCATATAGGTTGCAACTGTCCAGGGGCTTCCTGCAAAGCCGAGAAAGGTGGTTTCCGCGGGTAGTGCCGCACGAACCTTACGCACGGTTTCAATCACCGGGTCGAGCCGCTGCGGCATCGGCGTGAAATCGCGCCAATCAGCATCGGTCAGCTTGGGCGCAAGCCGCGGTCCCTCGCCCGTTTCAAACCACAAATCTTGTCCCATGGCATGCGGCACGACCAAAATGTCCGAAAACAAGATCGCTCCGTCAAAACCGAAACGGCGAATGGGTTGCAGTGTAATCTCTGTAGCCGCATCGCTATCATAGGCAAGTTCTAGAAACCCACCTTTTTGTGCGCGCAGTTCACGATATTCGGGCAGATAACGCCCAGCTTGACGCATCAACCATATTGGCGGCGTATCGAATTTTTGACCGCGCAGCGTCGCGAGCAATTTGCGCTGTGGAGTTTCGGTCGCCATGGAGAATCCAATAATATCTATATTTATATAAGGATGATGACAGATGATGGTCTGTGGGTAAGTCGTGCCTTTAGGGGGGAATGCCTGTTTTGCCAACATATTGACTCCGGCCGTTGCTTGCAGTGGCACGATTCGATTACATTCATCCCCGTTATTCACAGGCTGTGGAATGATGGTTTCGCTTGTGGATTGTCTGTGCCCGAATCGAAGGATGAAACTGGTACGATCTGGGTAGAAAAGCTGCCCACCGTTTCATCCCTTGATTTATCCCCAGCTACCCCACAAGACTGTCCCGCAAGGACCTGAGATTTGCAAAACCGTATCCATCTACACCTTCTTTCCGACTCCACCGGGGAAACACTGGAGAATATCGCCAAGGCGGCGCTGGCCCAGTTCGATGAAGTTGAAACGGTAAAGCATTTCTGGCCGATGGTCCGCTCTGAAGCGCATCTTGAACGCATCCTGGTCGATGTGGCGGCCAATCCCGGGCTTGTATTGTTCACCCTAGTCAGCGGTACGATGCGCACGAAGCTGGAAGACCGGTGCCGGGCATTAGGATTGCCCACTGTTGCCGCGCTCGACGCCGTTACCGATGCCCTCTCCGCTGTCTTGGGTCAGCAGGCCAAGGCCCGCCCTGGCCGGCAACACGCCCTTGACGCCGCTTATTTTGCGCGGGTTGAAGCGATCCAGTTCACTATCGCGCATGATGATGGTCTGAATCATCAGGATTGGGAACAGGCCGATATCCTTCTGGCCGGCGTTTCGCGCACGTCAAAGACCCCGACCAGTATTTACCTCGCCAATCGCGGATATAAAACCGCCAATATTCCTTTGGTGCCGGAATCTCCCCCGCCTGGGGCGCTCTATACGCTGAAACGCCCGATGGTGGTCGGGCTCGTCACAAGTGCGGACAGATTGGTGCAGGTACGCCGCAACCGGCTGCTGTCACTGAATCAGGCGCCGGATACCGATTATGTCGATGAAGACAAGGTGAAGGCTGAAATTTCCTATGCCCGGCGCATATTTGCCGACAATGGCTGGCCGGTGATCGATGTGACACGGCGGTCGATCGAAGAAAGCGCAGCCGCAATCATCAATTTGTTCAACGAACGACAGGGCCGAATCTTGGAGCAAATTCCGTGACGACACCTCTGATTCTTGCATCGACCAGCGCTACGCGCGTTTCGATGCTTAAAAATGCGGGGCTGGTTTTTGACGCCATGGCGCCAATGGTTGATGAGGAGGCGTTGAAAGACGCGTTGTCCGCAGACGGTCTGTCGCCGCGTGACATGGCGGATGCCCTTGCCGAAGCCAAGGCGACCAAGATGTCGACCAAATTTCCCGCAGCACTGGTCATCGGTGCTGACCAAATGCTGGCGCTTGATGATGGCCCGCTTTTCGACAAGCCGCAAAGTCCGGATATGGCCAAATCGCAATTGGCCGAAATGTCGGGAAAATCGCACCGCCTTTTCAGTGCGGCTGTCGTTGCCGCTGCCGGCGTACCGGTTTGGCGCCATGTCGGGATTGTGCGCCTCAATGTCCGAAAACTGAGCGATGCTTTCATCGATTCCTATGTTGAACGGAACTGGGATGGCATCCGCCACTGCGTCGGTTGTTACCAGATCGAGGGAGAGGGTGCGCAACTCTTTACCCGGATCGAAGGCGACCATTTCGATATTCTCGGGCTTCCCCTTCTTCCCCTTCTTGCCTTCCTGCGCGACCGAAAGGAATTGCTGTCATGACGCCATATGCCGAAGTTATTGGCGATCCGATTAAACATAGCAAATCCCCGTTGATTCATGGCTTTTGGCTTAAAAAACTGGGAATCGCAGCCGAATATCGCGCCCATCATGTGACCGCAGAAGCGTTAGGGGATTATTTCCACACGCGTCGCAGCGATGATCAATGGCGTGGTTGCAACATCACCCTACCGCACAAAGTCGCAACACTCGATTTCGTAACCGATCCGGGTGGGGTGCGAGAGTCGATAGGTGCTGCCAATACCGTTTTCCGATCCGGTGATGGCGATCTGCTCTGCACCAATACGGATGCTGCGGGCTTTTTTGCGCCGATCAGCGAGGATGATTGGGCGCATCGCAATGCCATTGTTGTAGGGGCGGGCGGTGCGGCGCGTGCGATTTTGTTTGCGCTTGCGCAGGCTGACATCGGAACGGTGACGATCATGGCGCGCAGTCCGTTGAAAGCGGCGGCACTGCTCAGCCATTTCGGGTTGAAGGGACAGGTGCTCCAGATGGATAAGCCCTTGCCGCCTGCTGACCTACTGGTGAATTCCAGTCCTTTGGGAATGGTGGGGCAATTGCCGCTCGACCTGGATCTGTCGCCACTCCCTGAAGATGCGCTGGTCTATGATATTGTCTACACCCCCATTGAAACTCCCTTGCTTGCCGCGGCGCGCCAGCGTGGCCTCGCAACCATTGACGGCCTTGATATGTTGATCGGCCAGGCAGCGGTGGCGTTTGAACTCTTCTTTGGTCAGGCCCCACCTGATGATTGTGAGGATGAATTGCGCGATTTGTTACTCAAATGACGGGGAAACCATTGGTTCTTGGTCTCACGGGTTCGATTGCCATGGGTAAATCGACCGTGGCGCAGATCTTTGTTGACGAAGCTATCCCCCATTTTGATGCTGATGCTGCGGTACACCTGTTGCAGGGGCCGGCCGGTGCGCTCGTTTCCGAGATTGAGGCAGCTTTTCCCGGGACGACTGGGCTGGCCGGTGTCGACCGGCAGAAACTCGGCCCGATTGTGTTGGGCAACCGTGAAAAACTGGCCCGGTTGGAATCAATCATTCATCCTGCGGTTGGCGCGATGCGCGCACAATTTCTGGAGAAGCACCGCGATGCACCGATTGTGCTGTTCGATGTTCCGCTGCTTTTTGAAAAAGGTGGTGCTGCAGGGGTCGACAAGGTCGTCGTTGTCTCTGCTCCGGCTGATCAGCAGCGCCGCCGCGCCTTGGCGCGTGAAGGAATGACGGTCGAAAAATTCGAACATATCCTCTCACTGCAGATGCCCGATTCCGAAAAGCGCAAACGCGCCGATTATGTCATCGATACCGGCGTTTCGATTGCGGAAACACGCGAACAGGTGCGTGCATTGATCAAAAAATTACGCGACGACCTTGCGGACTCAAAAGAATAAGCCGATATGAGTTATTAGAATGCGAGAAATCATTTTCGATACCGAAACCACGGGTTTCGACCCACTCTCCGGCGACAGGATGGTTGAGATTGGGTGCATCGAAATGGTTGGCCGGGTGATGACCGGTGCAACCTTCCATTGCTATTATAATCCCGAACGCGATATGCCGGCAGGTGCAGAGGCTGTGCATGGCCTTTCGACCAAATTCCTCTCCGATAAACCGCTTTTTGCGAGCAAGGCGCAGGAACTGCTGGAATTCATCGGCGATAGCCCGCTGGTCGCGCACAATGCCAGTTTCGACTTCGGCTTCCTCAATATGGAACTGGGCCGGTGCGGTCACCCACCTGTCGACATGGGTCGCATGGTCGATACGATTGCCCTGGCTCGCAGCAAGCACCCCGGCGCGAAGCTCTCGCTTGATGCCCTATGCAGCCGCTACGGCATAGACCGCAGCCACCGGACCAAGCATGGCGCGCTGCTTGATGCCGAACTTTTGGCCCAGCTTTACATCGAACTGACCGGTGGCCGCCAGATCGGCCTTGGCCTTGCCGATGATGCGGGCAGCGAGATGGTGGTCGAGACCATGCGGGTTTCGCTGGTGCGAAGCGACCGTCCTTTTCGGCAACCACGGCTGTTTCAGCCATTGCCAGAGGAGCTTGAACGCCATCGAGCCTTTGTTGACAGTTTAAAGGACGCAATCTGGACCGACCAGAATCGTCGGGAGAAAGCGCACAGTTGATTGATCGCACCGTTTGTCGCGGTGCCCATATGAGGAGAAGAACCATGGAAATAAGGGTTTCGGGGCACCAGTTGGAAACAGGCGAAGCACTGCGAACCCATGTCGAAACCCGCTTGGGGGCGATTGCCGACAAATATTTTTCGAAGGCCATCTCCGCGCAAGCGACATTCGGCCGTGCACCGCACGACAAGTTTTCCTGCGATATTGTTGCCCATGTGATGCAAGGGCTGATCCTGAAGGGCCGGGGCGAGGCCAACGAGGCGCGTATTGCCTTTGATAGTGCTGCTGAAAAGATTGAGAAGCAGCTGCGCCGCTATATGCGACGGCTGCAAAACCGCCATTCGCAGACGGCGCATGCACTCGCGATGGAAGAGGCCGCCTATACGGTGTTTGATGCCGGGGACATCGAAGCCGAAGCGCCCCCTCCAGAGGCGCCTGTGATCGTTGCCGAAATGCGCGTCGACATTCCGGAAGCATCGGTTTCTGATGCCGTGATGTTAATGGATCTGCGAAACACTCCGGCACTTCTTTTCAAAAATGCTGGAACTGGCCGCCATAATATGGTTTACCGCCGCGAAGATGGCACGATCGGTTGGGTTGAACCGAAGTCCACACCCTAGAATTCGACCCAGTTCATAAAGTTTCACATTAGGGATCAATAGCTTAGAAATTGCCTCAGCGGGGGGTCGCTGAAGCAATGGGGTGAAATAATAATTCGCATTTCTTCGCGGCTAGTCGATGGCGCGGTGCTCGCTGACATCGATTGTGCTGATAAAAATGGACTATTGGATCAATTGGCGGCTCTCGCGGCGCAGAATTACGGTGTCGATTCTTCGACGGCGCATGAAGGCCTGTTAGAGCGTGAACGTCTTGGGCCGACAGGTTTTGGCGGTGGTACCGCTATCCCGCATTGCAAGGTCGAAGGTCTCGAGGCGCCGACAGGCGTTTTTGTCCGCCTTGCGCGTGCGATCGATTATGGCGCCGTCGATGACGAACCTGTCGATCTCGCCTTTGCGTTGTTCTCGCCAATCAATGACGGGGCAGCACATTTGAAGGCATTGGCCGAGGTCTCGCGGATGTTCCGCGACGAAGCCAGTTGCGCCCAATTGCGCGGCGCGAGCGACGCGTCGGCGCTGTTCGCGCTGCTTTCCCCCATTGAGGAACGCAATGCGGCCTGACGAAGTCTGGCTGTTTACGAAATGATCGAACCACGGCTGGCGGCGCACATGCTGGTGTCGGCATTACGGCGCCAGGCGGAAGCGCATGGCGGTTTTGCTATGGTGATCCGCAAAGGTGATCCAGAAGCGGGTTCGCTGATGATCATAAGACGCGAAAAGGGCGAGAATCCGACAATTTTCGAACCTGTTCCCGGTTCATCCGCTACCCGGGAATGGCGCGAAATTGTGCATCAAGTTATTGATTCTGATGAATATATTTCCAAATATTGCCAGCGCCTTGCTAGCCGGGACCCCGATATATGGATTATCGAACTGGACGTCCCGTTTGCACAACGCTTCACCGACATTCTGGCAGCGATAAGTTGACTTTACGCCGCCGCGCAATCAGAGGCGGCTCACGAATAGCGAAGGTTGCCCATACGTTCTGGGGTGGAACAGGGTAAACACGCAAGTCGGACGTGGAAGATTAGACGCAATAATATTCGAGTACCAACAGCGCGTCTTTGGCTCCACAGCCGCACAACGAACCAGATGAATGAAAATCCTATTTAAAGCCGCACCTGCTGCGGTGTTGTCGCTCATGCTTATCGGCGGAGCGGCTTATTCGGACGCCGGCTTTGCCTATGGCGCCAACAATAGCGAGGCTCTGACGACGGAAACAATCCACGTCGATGCCAATGTCCTCGCAGCTGACACTGCGGTGCGCGATGCAGCCAGCATCGAACCGGTCTCGGCATCGCTTCCCAAAAATAGCGAAATTATCTTTACGCCTGGAACCGGCGTGCCTTCAGTTCACGCTGAAGCCGAAGCACCCCCGCAAGAAGGCGAAAAAATCCTCAATGCTGACAGCCTTGCCGACCTGGTCGAGGCACATGGTGCAGCCGAAGATCTCGGCTCGGAAGAACAGTGCCTGGCATCGGCGGTTTATTTTGAATCTAAGGGCGAATCGCTTGAGGGCCAGCTTGCTGTCGCCCGTGTCGTGATTGCGCGGACCCAATCGGGCCGTTTTCCAAGCACGATCTGCGGCGTGGTTTACCAGCCCAGCCAATTCTCATTTGTTCGTGGCGGACGGATGCCATCGATCAACATCGGCAGCCGCCACTGGCGCAATGCCGTCGCGATCAGCAAGATCGCGCGCGACGCCAGTTGGCAAAGCCCTGTTGAAGGTGCGCTGTTCTTTCACGCCCGCCATGTCTCACCGGGCTGGCGCCTGAAGCGCATGGGCGCCGTCGACAATCATGTTTTTTACCGCTGATTGGCAGATTTTCCGAACGATAAGAGGGCCGCGCTGCAAAGTTGCGGCCCTTTTTCGTTAGGATTTGGCCAGTTCCACACCGCGATCCCGCGCCGCGCGCAAGGTATCGCCGACCAACATAGCCAGTGCCTCGTCTGCATCCAGAACCGCCAGTCCTGCTGCAGTCGTTCCGCCCGGGCTGGTTACGCGTGTCGCCAGTTCCTGCGGTGAGAGGTCCGAGTTAGCCGCAAGGTCCACCGCGCCATCGACCATTGCCATTGCCAGCTTCGATGCAATGTCGGGATCTAGACCCAGCGCTTCGCCGGCGCGCGAAAGTGCCTCGATAAAGCGATAGACAAAGGCCGGCCCCGACCCTGCGAGCGCAGTGACAGCGTCCATCAGCGCCTCATCCTCAATCCACACTGGCGTACCCAAAGGCGATACCAGCTCTTCTATGGCTAACCGGCTTGCTGCTGCCTGTTGTGCTGCGCATAAACCCAATGGCGATTTGCCAAGTGCTGCCGCAAGATTGGGCATCAGCCGAATTATCTGCCGTCCGGGGAGGGCATCGGCGAGTTGATCGAGCCGTACACCTGCCATCACCGAAATCGCGCGGGCGTCGGGGTGCAACAGGGCCGAAAGGCGCGGTGCCAATTGTGGGAACATTTGCGGCTTCACCGCGATCACCGCTGTGCTGACCTGTCCGGCATATAAAGCGGCATCGGTGAAATGCTGTACGCCAGCGGGGTAATCTGCCGCTGCCGGATCGACGATGATGAAGGCAGCGGGGTTGATGTCGCTGCGCAGCCAACCGTCGAGCATCGCGCGGCCCATATTGCCGCAACCAAAGAAAAGCAGAGGATTATCAGGCGAAAGATCAGTCATGTCGCGGATCGTGGCGCAGCCGCAAATGGATGACAAGTCCCGGCGGCGGTGGATCGGAGGGCGGGCCTTCATGGCGTGCAGCATCGGCGCGCGCGCGGTTGATCAGTGCTTCGCCTATCTCGCCATCGACGAACAAATGATCAGCCTGCCCCAAAAGCCTTGCGGTCTTAAGTGTCAGATCGTCTGGATCGGAGGAGTGCAGATCAATTGTCACCACACGTGAAGGGTGCAGCACGGTGTCCGATGCCAGCCAGCTATCGACCCTATCGGCCGAATCATCGTCGAGCGGATCGAGTAAGCCGCCCGGTACCAGTGCTGCATCGAGGCGTCGCCGTCGCTCTGCACCTTCGTTCCAGCGCAGTCGCATGGCATCGCGGGCACTTTTCAGGCGCATGGCCAGTTCGCCAAGACGTGCGGGCAACAGCCGTTCGATTGCCTGGCGCACCATCTTTGCCAGCCCCGCTGACGCACCGCCGGTTCCAACTGCGACGAGCAAGGGATCGCGGTCGACAATTGCAGGCACGGTAAAGTCGCACAGTTTCGGCCGATCGACGACATTGACCAGCAAGCCGCGCATTTTCAAACGGGTGCTGGCAGCTTTGGCCAGCAATTCATCCTCGATCGCAACAAAGGCGAGGCGGGCATTTTGCGATTCTTCGCATACGCAGTGCCCGCCGGCACGTTCAATCAGTCGCCGTTTTGCATCGGCCGCTTCACCTTCGCCTACAAGGATAATGGGCTTGCCCCTGACATTCAGGAAAAGCGGCAGTTGGTCCATCGGGGGTCAGGCAAGCCAGTCGGGCACATGTTCGGCGGCAAGGATCGTTGCCGGCTCGATCCGCTCGGCGACGACTGCATAACGATCACCGCTCACCAATACTTCAGGGACCAACCCGCGGCTGTTATAGGTGCTCGCCATCGTTGCGCCATAGGCACCGGCAGTGCGAAAGATTGCAAGATCACCCGCGATTACCTTGTCGATCTCGCGTCCCATCGCGAAAGTATCACCGGTTTCGCAAACAGGGCCAACGATGTTGGCGGTGAAACGGTCGCCTGTTGGCGAGACCGCCTCGAAATCATGCCAAGCATCGTAGAGCGCTGGGCGGGCAAGATCGTTCATTGCCGCATCGACGATGACAAAGGGTGTGTTCCCTGAACCCGGTTTTACGCGGATCACCTTGGTCACCAGCACACCGGCATTACCGCAGATCACACGGCCCGGTTCGAACATCAGTTGTACGCCCCAATCCTTGGTCGCACGGGCAACCATTGCTCCATATTCATCCGGATGCGGCGGAACGTCGCCTTCCTTGTAGCGCACGCCTAGACCGCCGCCGAGGTCGACATGGCTGATGCTATGGCCGGCATTGCGCAGGTCGGTAATCAACTTTCCGATCTTGCCGAACGCGGTTTCCAGCGGTTCCAAGTTGAGCAGCTGGCTCCCAATATGAAGTGCCACGCCGCGCATGTTCAATCCTGGCAGGGCTGCAAGGAGACCATAGATGGCAGGCGTCTGGTGCAGTCCGATGCCGAACTTGTTCTCCGCCTTGCCCGTCGAAATCTTGGCGTTGGTCTGGGCATCGACGTCAGGGTTGACGCGCAGCACCGCATCTGCGCGCAGGCCCAATGTTTCGGCAAGGGCAGCAAGATCGCGGCCTTCCTCTTCGGACTCGATGTTGAATTGGCCAATGCCGGCCTTCAGCGCGGCGGCCATTTCCGCATCATCCTTGCCCACGCCCGAAAAGACGATGTCCTTGGCCGGAATTCCGGCGGCCAGGGCCCGACGCATTTCGCCGCCTGACACAACGTCGGCGCCATAGCCCTCGCCTGCCAATACTTTCAGTACGGCAAGGTTGGGATTAGCCTTGATTGCAAAGGCGATATGGGGATTGGTGATGCCTGCCTTGGTCAGTGCTTCCCGAAAAACCTGGGCATGGCGGATGAGCGTTGCCTGCGAATATACATAGACTGGCGATCCTACGTCCTCCGCAATGCGGGTCAGCGGCATGTCTTCGACGTGCATCACGCCATCAATAATCTGAAAATAATCCATGGAAGAAGCGTCAGTCCGGTGTCTTGTCTTTAGGTTCTGAATTTGCAGGCGGTGTTTCGTCTTTTGTGTTGTCCGCACCCGGTGGCAGATCAAACGGATCATCACGGCGGCGTTCTGACCTGCGCATCAATTCATCGCTGCGGCCAGGCCGCGCTTGAACCGAAGGGGTGGTCAATGTGTCGGCGGTGGCGGGTTCACTTTGGCCATAGGCCTTGTCTGGCATTGCCTGACCTGCCTTTGGCTGCAACTCGCCAACCTTGCCGCACCCGCCAAGTGCAGCCATGGCACAGCAGGCAATCAGCAACTTGTTCGTCCGAGTCATGATCCCAATTCCTTCCGCGCGGCCGCGATCGCTTCCTTTACCCGAAGCGGGGCAGTGCCGCCAGCGCTGGTTCGGCTGTTTACGGACCCTGCGACCGAAAGATCGGGCAGCTGGGCATTGGCCAGACGGGGATCAATGCCGCCAAGATCGGCCGCTGTCAGCAATTCCAGTTCGCCGCCTCGCGCCTCGCACAATTTCACTGCTGCACCGGTTATGTGGTGTGCTTCACGGAAAGGAACGCCATGTTCGCGCACCAGCCAGTCCGCCAGATCGGTTGCGGTCGAAAATCCGGTGGAGGCAACAGTGCGCATTCGGTCAGTGTTGAAAACGACATCTCCGATCATGCCGGTCATCGCTGCAAGGCTGAGGTCGAGCAGATCATGCGCCTCGAACAAAGGTGCCTTGTCGTCCTGCATGTCCTTTGAATAGGTCAGCGG
Organism: Sphingomonadales bacterium; assembly: GCA_021298455.1. Classification (GTDB taxonomy): domain Bacteria; phylum Pseudomonadota; class Alphaproteobacteria; order Sphingomonadales; family Sphingomonadaceae; genus Sphingorhabdus_B; species Sphingorhabdus_B rara. Next base: position 51,560 of record JAJTFR010000002.1, read on the forward strand.
CAAACCCTTCATCGTGATCATCAGACCGGTAAAGGCACCGATGATCCGCCCGCAATGCCCGCGAACCAGTTCAGCGGCATCGGGGTTGCGCTTTTGCGGCATGATCGAACTGCCGGTCGACCATTGGTCAGGCAGCTTGATAAACCCAAAGGGTTGCGACGCCCAAAGGATGATTTCCTCTGCCAGGCGCGAAAGATGAATCGCTGCTTGCGCTGCGCAGGCCAGATATTCGATTGCGAAATCGCGGTCGGATACGCCATCCATGCTGTTCGCGGTCGGCCCGTCAAAACCAAGGGCAGAAGCAGTGGCTTCGCGATCGATCGGGAAGGACGTGCCTGCCAGCGCTGCTGATCCGAGCGGCGAGCGGTTCAGCCTGCGCGCACAATCGGCAAAGCGGCTGCGATCACGCTTGGCCATTTCATAATAGGCCATCAGGTGGTGGCCGAGTGTCACCGGCTGGGCTACCTGCAAATGGGTAAAGCCGGGCATGATGCTGTCGGCATTCTGGTCTGCGCGATCGACAAGGGCGACTTGCAGCGCCTTGAGCGCGCGGTCCATCTCGCGACAGGCTTCCCGTACCCAAAGGCGGAAATCGGTTGCAACCTGATCATTGCGCGAACGTGCGGTGTGCAGGCGCCCGGCGGCATCGCCGATCAGTTCGCGCAAACGGGTTTCGACCTGCATATGGATGTCTTCAAGCTCGATATGCTCGGGAACGCCCTGCGCTGCATATTCCTGCTGGATCGTTTTGAGGCCGGCGATGATTGCGGCCGAATCCTCGGCGGTGATGATGCCTTGTGCGCCAAGCATTGCGGCATGGGCGATGCTGCCCGCAATATCCTGCTGCCAAAGTCGCTTGTCGACCGGGATAGACGCGTTTATCTCGCGCATGACATCTGCCGGGCCGGCACCGAACCGTCCGCCCCAAATGCTACTGGAGTTTGTTGTGTCGCGGGTAATCTTCCGATCCCTTCTGATTGCTTTGCCGCTGTTTCTTGGCGCTTGCGATAGGCAAAGCGCGCCGAAGGAGCAAGCGGAACCCGCTGCCACTGGAAAGGCCGCAAAACAAGGGTTCGGGCTGGTCAGTGAGAGCGGGCTGAAGGCTGAACTCAGCTATGAATTTGTGGGGCGGCCGGCACCCGACGTGATCTTCGCCGATGCAGAGACGGGAGAGGTTTCGCTTTCCGATTTTGTCGGTAAGCCGCTTCTGGTGAATATCTGGGCGACGTGGTGTGCGCCTTGTAAAGCAGAAATGCCGACGCTGGATGCGCTTGCCAAACTTGAAGAGGGCAAGATGTCGGTTATCGCCGTTTCGCAGGATCTGCAGGGACTGAAGCCTGTTCAAAGCTTTTTCGATGCGACGGGCGTTGCCAATCTGGAGCCCTATACCGATCCCGATAACCGGCTTTCAGGTGCGGTGGGCGGTGCGGTGGTGCTCCCGCTGACGATCCTCTACGACAGCAAGGGTCGCGAAGTGTGGCGGATTATTGGCGGTGTCGAATGGGATGATGCAGAGGTGAAGAAACTGCTCGACGAAGCGGTTTGATCCCGCCCCCTAGGCTGGACACTACATCAGAATCGGACGCGGTTTCAGACAGTTGGTGTTGCGCGTGGGTCGGGCGTCGCCCAGATTTTTTGCAATAGGTCGGCAACCCGTCGGAAGCTTCGCGTCAGCCGTGCTTTCCTTGTCGCCCTTTTCCTTGACGAGGGTGAAGGGTTCAGCAGAGGCGGTTTGTGTGGGTCCGCGTGTGGCAGCGGCGGGCGCGGAAAAGCCCGCGATCAGCGCAGTTGCCAATATCCCATTTGCAATTCGGGCCCTGTTTGCCATGCCCATAATCTGCCTCTTTGAACCTTACCGTCATATGAACGACGATCGGGAAACCTGGTGGGAGCTAACGGTCTCGAACCGCTGACCCTCTCGGTGTAAACGAGATGCTCTACCAACTGAGCTAAGCGCCCTTCAGGTTCCGGCAGGCGCTTTGCCAAAGCCCGTGCCTGCGTGCAAGTCAAATCGCCACTCCGCTCATCGCAGATGCGGCTTCGAAATAAGTTTCCAGTTGCTGGCGCGTATCGGGTGACAGTTCGATAAACACCCTGCGCGCATCGCCCGGATCCTGGACGCGAATCAGCAATCCGGCCTCTGTCATGTTGGTGATCCAGCGTAGCGCGGTTGTCGGTGGCACTGCGGCGGCGATGCACAGGCTGGAAACTGATACCGCCTTGCCCTTATCCTGCGCTGCATAAAGATCGAGCAATATGTCCCAGCCTGGATCGGCGAAAAGTGCGGGATCAAAAAAGCGGTCACGCATCCGGCGCAGCTTGATCATCGCTCGGATGTTACGTGGTCGCGCCTTGGCCTTGACCATATTGTCGAGCAAGCCTTGTGGCGCTGACCGAAAGCCGACCGGCTTGTCGCGCACGCTGCTTGATCCTGCCTCCTCCTGTTCGGCGATACGCGCCAGAGTGCGGGCAAAATCGGCAAGCTCGCTGCTGATCCAGTGCAGCGCCACAGTTTCATCCTGTTGGCCACCTTCATGCACCCTATATCGTTGCAGACGCCGCCCGATCCCGCTCAAGATTGCCACCGCTTGCCAGTCTGCCGTGTCGATAAAGAAATGGCATCTGCCCGCCGGCAATGCAGCATAAGCAGCATCAATTGCGTCAAGATCGGACCATACCAGTGCCTCGGTGTCATAAATGTCCAGATAATTGGCAATATCGCTCCATACATGCACATCCGGCTCCGTTTCGGATGATCGGGCGATCAAAAGGAAATCACATTCCTCGCCAAACTGGCGCAGCAGGCAGCCGCATTCTCGCGCTAGTGTTTCCAGCTCCTGCAGGCGCGCCGCAGGTGTTGCGATAACGGCAGCAGACATGCGTGGCCGGGCGTTGAAATGATCGGACATGAAAAGGTGGGCCCTCAAAATATTGTCAGAGCCATAATGACTCTTGTGGACCACCACCCGCCACCACATCTCTCCATTATGGAGCCGGTTGTCCAGCGCAATTTGCCGCTTTGCGAGTTGCATGCCACCGCGCTAAGTATCGAACATTGGTGGCAACGGCCGTACCCCGGCTGCTGCGGTACCTGTTTCAGGAGAGAAACTGTGCGCAAAGGAATGAAGACATGGCCATTGGCAATTGCATTACTGACGGGGGCAGCCATGCCGGTCGCTGTTGAGGCACGTACGGCTGCAGCGCCAGCTGCCGATGCCGGCTCTGTGATGCTTGATCCCTGGACCGGCCCTTATGATGGCGTGCCGCCTTGGGATAAGGTGAAGCCGTCGGACTTTCCGGCTACCTTCAATGTCGCAATGAAGCGCACCAAGGCGGAATTCGAAGCTATCCTTACCAATCCGGCGCCGATTACCTTCGACAATACAATCAAAGCGAGCGAGCTTTCGAGCGCGCATATGGAACGTCTGTTTGCGCTTTGGGGGGTTCATTCATCCAACCTTTCCAACCCTGAAATCCGTAAGATCCAGGCCGACTGGGAACCGAAACTCAGCGCTTTTTTCAACGAACTGAACCTCGACGCCCGCTGGTTCCAGCGCGTGCAATATCTGTATCAGCAGCGTGACAGCCTCGGGCTGGACAAGGCCCAGATGCGCTTGCTCGAACGTACCTATGAAGGGTTGGTGCGCAACGGCGCAAGGCTCGATGCCCAGCAAAAGGCAAAGCTGATCGGCTATGAAACCGATCTGGCGAAGAAATTTTCGCAGTTCCAGAATAAGGTGCTGGCCGACGAGGAAAGTTATATCCTGCTGACCGACCCGTCAGATGTTGCCGGTCTACCCGACAGTTTTGTTGCCTCTCTTAAGGCTGCGGCGGAAGCGAAAGGCAAGCAGGGCTGGGCAGTGGCGAACACGCGTTCGGCGATCCAGCCCTTCCTTGAAAACTCGCCCCGCCGTGACCTGCGTGAGAAAATCTGGCGCGCCTTCGTTATGCGCGGCGACAATGGCGATGCGAATGATACTAATGCGACAATCGCCGAGATCTTGAAAATCCGCCAACAGCGCGCCGAGCTGCTCGGTTTCAAGACGCACGCGCATTTCCGTATGGCAGATACGATGGCGAAAGAACCCGATCGTGCGATGGATCTGATGATGAAGGTCTGGCCGGCAGCCGTTGCGCGCGTCAAGGAAGAGGTGGCCGACATGCAGTCCGTCGCCGACAAGGAAAATGCCGCGATCACGATCGAGCCTTGGGACTATCGCTATTATGCGGAAAAGGTCCGCAAGGCGAAATATGATCTCGATCAGAATGAGATCAAACCCTATTTCCAGCTCGATCAGATGGTTGCCGCCATGTTCGATGCGGCCGGTCGGCTTTACGGTATGAGCTTCACTGAAAACACCGGCACCGTTCCGGTGTTTGAAAAGGACGTCCGTACGTTCGAGGTCAAGCGTGACGGCAAGGTGATCGGCCTATTCTACCTTGATAACTTCGCCCGCGCGGGCAAACGTTCCGGTGCGTGGATGACCACCTATCGCAGCCAGAACAAGCTTTCGGGACATGGCGACATCACGCTTGCGTCGAACAATAATAACTTTGTGAAGGGCGCTGGCGGAACACCGACGCTGATCAGCATCGACGATGCATCAACGCTGTTTCACGAATTTGGCCACGCGATTCATTATCTCAATTATGACATTACCTGGCCCGGCCTTGGCAATACCCCCCGCGATTTTGTGGAATATCCCAGCCAGGTGAATGAGAATTGGTTGCTGACGCCTTATATTCTCAACACTTATGCCAAACATTACCAGACGGGGGAGCCGATCCCGCAGGCGCTGGTCGACAAGATCCGCGCCAGTGATACGTTCAATCAAGGCTTTGCGACGGTTGAATATCTGTCGAGCGCAATCCTCGACATGATGCTCCACAACCGGACCGATCCAGTGACCGATCCACGCGCCTTTGAAAAGACGGCATTGGGCGAGATTGGCATGCCCAAGGAAATGGTGATGCGGCACCGCTTGCCGCAGTTCAACCATCTGTTCGCCGATGATGGCTATTCGGCCGGCTATTACAGCTATCTCTGGTCCGAAACGATGGATGCCGATACTTGGGCTGCCTTTACCGAAAAGGGTGATGTCTGGGACAAGGAGACCGCAGAGCGCTTCCGTTCGATGCTGTTGTCGACCGGCAATGAAAGCGATCGGATCGAGGCCTATCGTGCCTTCCGCGGCCGTGATCCGGATGTGAAGTACATCATGAAAAAGCGGGGCTTTCCGGTTCCGGCTGAATAAGGAAAGGGCGGGTTTCCCGCCCTTTTTCTTTGCCAATCATGCATTGCTCTGATTCGTCTTGCCCGACGCCAAAAACGATATAAATATGATATCATAATTATTTGGAGGCGATCATGTCTGATTCGGTTGCATTAAATGCGAGCCACGAGAATGCGGCGCGGAGTTTTAATGGCTATTTGATGTTGTTGCTTATGCTGATCAGCATTGGCTGGTTTGTCTGGGCTATGGGGCCGATCATTGCGGATGACCCAAATGCGGATTTCATCGGCATGGCTGCCAGCATTGCTGTTTTCCTGTTTATCTCCGCCGGTTTCTACATGATCCAACCCAATCAGGGCGTCGCGCTAACCCTGTTTGGCGCCTATAAGGGCACCGATCGCAATGAAGGGCTGCGTTGGGTTTGGCCGTGGATGATCAAGGCGAAGGTCAGCCTGCGTGCAAACAACCTGATTTCGGAAAAGATTAAGGTCAACGACTTGCGCGGCAATCCAATCGAGATTGCGGCACAAGTGGTGTGGCGGGTTACCGATACCGCGCAGGCATTGTTTGATGTTGATGACTATAAGGCCTTTGTCTTGGCGCAGATTGAGGCAGCGGTGCGCACCATCGGTTCGCGTTATCCCTATGACGATATTGAGCATAAGGAAGTCACGCTTCGTGGCAACCATGATGAAGTCGGTGCCGAGTTGCGCACCGTATTGATGGAAAGGCTTGCGGTCGCGGGGATCACCGTTGACGAAAGCGGCTTTACGCATCTTGCCTATGCGCAGGAAATTGCCGGGGCGATGCTGCGCCGCCAGCAGGCCGAGGCGGTGATCGCTGCGCGCAAGAAACTGGTCGAGGGTGCCGTCTCTATGGTCGAAATGGCGCTAAAGCAATTGAGCGACAAAGGCGTCGTTAATCTTGACGACGAGCGCAAGGCAGCTATGGTATCGAACCTGATGGTCGTCCTGTGCGGCGAACGGGATACCCAGCCTGTCGTGAATGCCGGTTCGCTTTATCAATAACAGAACGCAATGCCTGTCTCTCCAAAGCCGATAGCGAAAAAAGCCTTTCCGCTCCGTCTCGATCCCGCGCTTCATGCCGCGATCGAGCGGGCCGCAGCAGCCGATTTCCGCAGTGCCAATGCACAGATCGAAGTTCTGCTGCGCGAGGCATTGGAACGGCGTGGGGTGAAGGTCGTGGTCAGTGATAAACCGAAACGGGGACGACCGGCGCTCAAAGAAGCGTCAGGCTATGAATAGGCTTGGCTGAAGGAGATCCGCATGTTGCATCATTTACGCGATAAAGGCCCATGGTTTCGGGCAAAGCGTTTTGGCTATGGCGCGGGCCTGCCCTTCAAATGGCAGGGCTGGGTGTTGCTGCTTTCTCACATGGCCATGATTGTTGGCCTATCGCTTCTGCTTGCGGACAGGCCGCTTGTGATGCTGCCGGTGATATTGATCATCGCGCTGGCGCCAATGCCAATATATGCCGCACGAACCGAGGGTGGCTGGAAATGGCGCAGGGGTGGTCGGGGGTCAGGCGATTAGGGCGGTCAAGCGCCCAGCTTCGCCCAGGCCAGCCCTGCAAATTCGCACAGAAGCGGCCGGGTATCGCGCGGATCGATGATATCCTCGACATTGAACTTTTCCGCTGTCCGGAAAGGCGAAGTCACCGCATTCAGCCGCGCCTTGATTTCTTCCAGTTTCGCTGCCGGATTATCCGCTGCTGCGATTTCTGACTTATATGCTGCCTCCAGCCCACCTGCGATGGGAAGCGATCCCCAGTCGCCGCTCGGCCAGGCAAAGCGATATTGGAACCGTTCGCCGTTCGACATCGCACTGCCGGCAATGCCATAGGCGCGGCGCACGATCACGCTCGCCCAGGGAACTGTCGCCTTATACACTGCGTTCATCGCCTCGACGCCATAGCGGATGGTACCGCTGCGTTCAGCCTCCAGCCCGATCATGAAACCGGGATTATCAACCAGATGCACGACAGGCATCTGGAACTGGCCAGCCAGTTCGACAAAGCGTTTCACTTTCTGCGACGTCAAGGCTTCCCATGATCCGCCCAGATAGGTCGGATCGCTGGCCAGCACTGCAACCGGCCAACCATCAAGCCGCGCAAAGGCGGTGATTGCTGCCCGCCCCCAGCGGCGGCCCATTTCAAAGACGCTGCCGCTGTCAAAGACCGACGCCATGACGGCCCGCATCGAATAGACCTGCTTGTCCTCACGCGGTACAATGGAGAGCAGCTTTTCATCGCGTCGATCAACCGGATCATGCGGCACGGTGCGTGCCGCATGTTGTCCGACCTGTGATGGCAGGTAAGACAGGAAGGCACGGGCATAGGCAAAGGCCTCATCCTCGTTCGCCACTTCTTCATCGACCACCCCGTTGCGGGCATGAATCTCGCTTCCGCCCAATTGCTCCTTCGACAATTCCTCGCCAATCTGTGCCGCCACTACCGGGCCGGCGGCAAAGATCTGGGACAGACCCTTCACCATGATCGAATAATGGCTCGCTACGGTGCGCGCTGCACCCATGCCCGCCGTGGGGCCAAGCGCGAGCGCGACGACGGGAACCGTTTCAAGATTCTTGATAATATCGTCCCAACTCGGTGTGACCGGCACATAGGTGTAGCCAGTATCCTCCAGCGTCTTTACCGATCCGCCGCCGCCCGTCCCGTCGATCATCCGGATCAGCGGCAGGCCCATGCTATGTGCCATTTTCTCGCACTGGATGAATTTGCGGTGCAGCGCTGCGTCGGCCGCACCACCGCGCACGGTGAAATCATCGGCGCTGGCTACGACGGGACGGCCGTTCACATTGCCGCGCCCGAAAATGAAGTTGGACGGGCTGAAATCGGCAAGCTCGCCCGCCGCGTCATAGCTGCCCTTGCCGGCAATCTTGCCAATTTCACGGAAACTGCCGGGATCGAGCAATCGCTTCAGCCGCTCGCGCGCATCAAGCTTGCCCTGCCCATGCTGCCTCGCGAGCTTCTCCTCGCCGCCCATTTTTTCGGCCAACGCCTCGCGCGCGCGCAGCTGCGCAATCTCTGTTTCCCAACTCATGCTTGCTACGCTAGCGCGGCTTTCAATTGGTGCAATGGGGATATTGACCATCCTCCCCGCGCGCGGGAATTACCGGCGATCCCAAAGCGCTTCTACCTGATGCGCAACCGCCGTTGCCGCAGGGCTGATCCTCGCCTATATCGCTGCCCATGTCTTCTATACGCCCTTGGCGCGATATCGCGCGTCGCCAATCCCGCCAGATCATGGTCGGTAATGTGCCCGTCGGCGGCAATGCCCCGATTTCGGTGCAGACCATGACCAACACGCTCACCTCTGACGCCAAGGCTACGATTGACCAGATCCGCCGTTGCGAGGATGCAGGGGTCGATATCATCCGCGTTTCCTGCCCCGATGTTGAATCGACCGCGGCGCTGAAACAGATTGTGCGCGCGGCGCGCGTGCCGGTGGTTGCTGATATCCACTTCCATTATAAGCGCGCGCTTGAGGCAGCAGATGCGGGCGCAGCTTGCTTGCGCATCAACCCAGGCAATATCGGTAGCGCAGAGCGGGTGAACGAAGTGGTCAATGCGGCCAAGGCCAATGGCTGCGCGATCCGCATCGGCGTGAATGCCGGCTCCCTCGAAAAAGACCTGCTCGAAAAATATGGCGAGCCTTGCCCGGAGGCGCTGATCGAAAGCGCGCTTGATCATATCAAGCTGCTGCAGGACCGTGATTTCCACGAATATAAGGTCGCAGTGAAGGCGTCCGACGTGTTCCTTGCAGTTGCCGCCTATATGGGCCTTGCCGAGGCAGTCGATTGCCCACTCCACCTGGGCATTACCGAGGCGGGTGGCCTGATTGGCGGCACGGTGAAATCCGCGCTCGGTATCGGCAACCTCCTCTGGGCAGGCATTGGCGATACCATTCGCGTTTCACTCTCGGCAGAACCTGAAGAGGAAGTGCGCGTTGGCTATGAAATATTGAAGACGCTGGGCCTGCGTACCCGCGGCGTCCGCGTGGTATCTTGCCCATCATGCGCGCGGCAGGGTTTTGACGTGATCCGCACCGTGCAGAAACTCGAAGATGCGCTGCAGCACATCAAAACACCCATGTCGCGCTCGGTTCTCGGCTGTGTTGTCAACGGCCCCGGCGAAGCGCGCGAGACCGATATCGGCATCACCGGCGGCGGTAATGGCAAGCATATGGTCTATCTTTCGGGCGTGACCGATCATCATGTCGAAGATGCCGACATGATTGGTCATATCGTCAAGCTGGTCGAGGCGAAGGCCGCCGAGATCGATGCCGGAACCAGCGTCAGCATGGATACGCTGCACGGCAAGGCCGCCTGAGCGCGGCCAGGGTCGAGTTAATGCCAACGCGCCACGGGCTTCCGCCCGCCCATCTGCTGCTCGCAATTGCGATTATGGCGGTATGGGGAACGAATTTTGTTGTTATCAAATTTGCGCTTGAACATCTGCCGCCACTGACATTGGCTTTGCTCCGCTTCACCCTCGCTTTCTTCCCGCTCGCTTTTTTTCTTCCCCGACCAAAGGTTGGTTGGGGTAGCCTTGCTGCTTATGGGGTGCTGATTGGGGCAGGGCAGTTCGGCATATTGTTCACGGCGATGCGGGCAGACATCACCCCCGGGCTTGCTTCGCTGGTCGTGCAAACACAGGTGTTTTTCACGATTTTTCTCTCGATGCGCTTATCGGGGGAGAAAGTCGGCCTCTACCAGCTGGTCGCGCTTCTGCTTGCGAGTAGCGGCCTTGCCGTCATTGCCTTTCACACCGATGGCAGTGCCACGCCGCTGGGCCTTGGTTTGGTGCTGCTTGCAGCCTTTAGTTGGTCGAGCGGCAACATGGTCGCTCGGCACGCCGCGCCGCAGAACATGCTATCCTATGTCGTCTGGTCGAGCATTTTTGCTGTGCCACCGCTTTTGCTATTCGCGCTGGTGCTCGAAGGGCCGGATCGCATGATCGCCGGCATCGAAGCCGCGGACGGCGCCACATGGGCGGCGGTACTGTGGCAATCGGTGGGTAACACCATGTTCGGCTATGCTGCGTGGGGCTGGCTGCTCAACCGGCACCCGGCAGCAGTCGTTGCGCCGATGGCGTTGATGGTGCCGGTGTTTGGCATGGGCGCGTCAGCCTTGGTGCTTGGCGAGCCCTTGCAATCATGGAAACTGATTGCGTTTGCATTGGTCATGGCAGGCTTGTCAGTCGGCATGCTATGGCCGCGGATTAAACAGGGATTGGGAAAATGACGCTTTCGATACGGCCTGCCAGCGCGAGGGATATTCCGCTGATCGCGCAGTTTATTCGCGATCTCGCCGAATATGAGCGGCTTGCGCATGAAGTGCGCTTTGACGAGGCGGTGCTGGAAGCCAAACTGTTCGGAACGCGTCCCTACGCCGAGGTGTTGATTGGAGAGATTGACGGCTCGCCGCAAGGCTTTGCGCTGTTCTTCCATAATTTTTCGACCTTTGAAGGTAAGCCCGGCGTCTATTTAGAGGATCTGTTCGTCCGTCCGGAGGCGCGTGGGGCCGGCCTCGGCAAAGCATTGCTGAAAAAGCTGGCGGCGATTGCGGTAGAGCGCGATTGTGCACGGCTTGAATGGTCGGTGCTCGACTGGAATGAACCTGCGATCCAATTCTATAAGGCATTGGGCGCAAAGCCGATGGACGAATGGACGATCTATCGTGTCGATGGTACCGCATTGGCCAAACTGGCAGCGCTGGGCTGACGATTTTTTCGGGGGAGAGGGAAATGGAGATATCGCTGAGCGGCCGTACCGCGCTGGTCACAGGTGCATCGCGCGGAATCGGGCGTGGCATTGCGATCGCGCTGGCGCGTGCTGGTGCAGATGTCGCGGTGAACTATACCCGCGATGCCGATGCGGCCGCTGAAACCGTGGCGGTGATCGAGGCATTGGGGCAGCGGGCCAAGGCCTATCAGGCATCGGTCGACGATTATGCCGCCTGCGAAGCGATGGTTTCTGCGGTTGCTGCTGATTTTGGTGGATTGTCAATTCTGATCAACAATGCCGGCATTGCCAGCAAGGGACGCATCGTTGCCGATACCGATCCGGCCGAGTTTGAACGGGTTATGCGGGTTCACGCCTTTGCCCCGCATTATCTTTCAAAACTGGCGATCCCGCATTTGCGCGCTGCGCCGCGCGGCGACATCATCATGATTTCCAGCGTCGCGACCCTGTCGCATTCTCGCAATGGCGCGCCCTATAATATGGGCAAGGCAGCAAGCGAGGCGCTCGCTCTCACGCTTGCCAAGGAAGAGCAAGCCAATGGCATCCGCGTCAACATCGTCGCCCCTGCGCTGACCGTATCGGATATGGGCGAAAGGCTGGCGCGCGCGGTCGCCGGGGTTTCGGACATTCATGATCTTGACGCGAAATTCCCGTTCGGCCGGGTGCCGACGCCAGACGATGTCGCCGCAGCGGTCGTCTGGTTTGTGTCAGATGCCAACAGCTATTGCTCGGGGCAGAAACTCAACATTGATGCGGGCGGCATGGCGACATTGGGCTGACGCTTCGGCGGCTCAGCGTTTCAGCAGAAAAACCGCATGTTCGGCGAGCAGGTTGGCAAGCCCCGCGCCGCGCCTTTTTTCGCCGGTAAGATACCATTCGCCTTCGATGTGATAGCCGCGATCAGCGACAAGGCTTTTGAAATCGTCGACCGTCACATGGTGGATGTTGGGCGAATCATACCAACGGTGGGGCAATTGCTTGGTCACCGGCATCCGCCCGCCGAACATATGGGCAAAACGGATCTTCCACTGGGCGAAATTGGGGAAGGACACAAAGGCGAGGCCGCCAATACGCAGCAACTGGTCCAACACCAAGTCAGGCCGGCGCGTGGTCTGCAGCGTCTGGCTGAGTATGGCATAATCGAATGCATTGTCGGGATAGTCGGCAAGGTCGGTATCGGCATCGCCCTGCACCACGGCAAGGCCGCGCGTTACGGCATTGGCGACATTGATCGGATCAATTTCCATCCCGCGTGCATCAATTCCCTTGGCGTCGCGTAGCGCCGCCATCAGCGCGCCATCGCCGCACCCGACATCCAGCACGCGCGTCCCGGCAGGAATTGTCTCGGCGATAATCGCAAGATCGGGGCGTAGCGGCATCATAGCCCACCCGCTTTCAGGAACCCGTCGATGATCCGGTTCATTTCGGGCGCGTCCAGAAGGAAGGCATCATGGCCGAAGGGCGACGACAGTTCGACAAAGCTGGCCGCTGCACCTGCGGCATTCAGGGCCCGAACGATGCGCTTGGATTCGATGGTCGGATAAAGCCAGTCGCTGTCGAAACTGACGAGGCAGAAACGGGTTTTGCTGCCGGTAAAGGCCTTGGCCAGCACGCCGCCATGCTCTTCGGCGAGGTCATAATAGTCCATTGCCCGGGTGATGTAGAGATAGGAGTTGGCGTCGAAGCGCTCGACAAAGCTTAATCCCTGGTGACGCAGATAGCTTTCGACCTGGAAATCGGCATCAAAACCAAAGGTCTTGGTTTCGCGGTCCTGTAGCTGCCGCCCGAATTTCTCGGTCAGCCCGGCTTCGGACAGATAGGTGATGTGCGCCGCCATGCGTGCGACCGCGAGGCCGGCGTCGGGTTGGTCGACAGACGTATAATAATTGCCACCCTGCCAATTCGGATCGGCCATGATCGCTTGCCTGCCGACTTCGTGAAAGGCGATATTTTGCGCGCTGTGTCTTGCGGTCGAGGCAATGACGACCGCCGATTGCACGCGGTCGGGGAATAGCGACGCCCATGTCAGCGCCTGCATCCCGCCCATCGATCCGCCGATCACGCAGGCGAGCCTTTCGATCCCCAGATGGTCGAGTAATATCGCTTGCGCGCGCACCATGTCGGCAATCGTGATCACGGGGAATTCCATGCCATAGGGCTCACCAGTGCCCGGGTCGAAGCTGGCCGGCCCTGAACTGCCCATGCAGCTACCCAGAACATTGATGCAGATGACGCAATGGCGCGCCGGATCGACGGGCTTTCCTTCGCCGACCAACCGCGTCCACCAGCCGGGCTTTCCCGTTACCGGATGGGTAGATGCGACATATTGATCCCCGGTCAGCGCATGGCAGATCAGGATCGCATTCGATTTGTCGGCGTTGAGTGTGCCATAGGTTTCATAGGCGAATTCAACAGGTGCAAAGGCAGCGCCGCTATCCAGCCTAACCGGCCCCAGCAGCTTTGTGCGCCTGTCGAGGCCGAAACGCCCATCTTCACCCATAGAAAGCGCCATATCAGGCAAGGCGGCTAAAACAATAGCTTGGTTGCACGGGCCGCTGGGCAGGGCTATGGCGCGGCGCATGACACAGCCTGTAGCCAAGCCCTGGATCAACGCCATTCATGCCTATACGCCGGGCAAGGCGAAGAGCGATGATGGCCGCATTCTGATCAAGCTTTCTGCCAATGAAAACCCTTTGGGATGCAGCCCTGATGCCACGGCGGCCATGGCAGACGCGCGTGCAACTTTGGCGCGCTATCCCGACCCCGCATCGACTGCGCTGCGCGAGGCGCTGGGCAAGGCCTATGATCTTGAAGCCGACAGAATCGTCTGCGGTACCGGATCTGACGAACTTTTGAACCTGATCGCTGCCGGCTATGCCGGCGCGGGGGACGAGATCATCTACGTGCGTTACGGTTTTTCTGTCTATGATATCGCCGCACGTAAATGCGCCGCCACCGTCGTGGTTGCGCCTGACAAACATTATGGCACTGATGTCGATGCGTTGTTGGCACTGGTGACAGACAAGACACGCGTGGTCTTTGTTGCCAATCCGAACAATCCGACCGGCACCTGGACCGACGATGGCGAAATCATGCGGCTGCATGCAGGGCTTCCGGCCGACTGCGTATTGGTGCTCGACCAGGCCTATGGCGAATATCTGGAAGAAGATGGTCCCGCCGCGTTCGATCTTGCGCGCAAACATGCCAATGTGCTGGTCACGCGCACCTTTTCCAAAATCTATGGTCTTGCCGCCGAACGCATTGGCTGGGCCTATGGCCAGCCGGGGCTGATCGAGACATTGAACCGCATTCGCGCGCCGTTCAACGTCACCAGCGCCGGGCAGGCCGCCGCAATTGCCGCACTCTCCGATAGTGACTTTTTGGTCCATAGCCGCAAACATAACAGCGAATGGCGCGACTGGATGGCGGCCGAAATCGCCGCGCTTTCAAATCATGGCCTCAAGGTCATTCCCAGCCGCGCCAACTTCCTGATGGTGATGTTCGAAGGCGCGGTCAGCGCAGAGACGGCGTACAAGGCGCTGATGGACGAAGGCTATATCGTCCGCTGGCTGCCGGGGCAGGGGCTGGCAACCGGGCTGCGCATCACCATTGGCAGTGAAGAGGAAAATCGCGGGCTGATGGCGGCATTGCGCAATATATTGGAACGGCACAGCTGATGCTGCCCTTTGCACGCGTCACGATCATCGGGCTGGGGCTGATTGGCTCCTCAGTTGCGCGCGCTGTGAAGGCCGCGATGCCCGATGTGAGCGTTACAGGCCATGATGCCGATCCGCAGGTGCGCGAACGGGCGCGCGCACTCGGTTTCTGTGACGATGTGACCGATACGGCGGGCGCGGCGGTGATCGATGCCGGGCTGGTTGTGCTGTGCGTTCCCGTCGGTGCAATGGGTGTTGTTGCGGCAGAAATTGCCGAGGACCTTCCGGCTGATGCTGTCGTCAGCGATGTCGGCAGCTGTAAGCAAAGTGTTGCAGACGCATTGGCAGCCGTGCTTCCCGGTGCGACAATCATTCCCGCACACCCCGTCGCCGGTACCGAAAAAAGCGGACCCGATGCTGGCTTTGCAACCCTTTTTCAGGGCCGTTGGTGTATCCTTACTCCCCCAGCCAACGCCCCCGAAGCGGCAGTTGAGGCATTGCGTGCATTTTGGCAGCGGCTGGGATCCGATGTCGAAATCATGGAGGCGCGGCACCATGATCTTGTCCTGGCGATTACCAGCCATTTACCGCACCTTATTGCCTATACCATTGTCGGCACGGCCGACGATCTGGGCGAGGTGACGCAAAGCGAAGTGATCAAATATTCGGCCGGCGGTTTCCGTGATTTCACGCGCATCGCTGCTTCTGATCCGGTGATGTGGCGCGATGTCTTCCTCAACAACAAGGAAGCCGTGCTTGAAATGCTTCAGCGCTTTTCAGAAGATCTGACCGCGCTGCAGCGCGCCATCCGCTATGACAAGGGTGAAGAACTGGAAGCGCTTTTCAGCCGTACCCGTACGATCCGCCGTTCGATTGTCGAACAGGGGCAGGATGATGATGCCCCCGATTTCGGGCGCAAACATTAACTCCTGTTGGAAGCGCTATTCAAACCCCTATCCAAAAAATATCCGAGGGTCGAATAGTGCGAATGGCCAGCCAGGCGATGCTGCGCGACGACATTGGGTAGCGCCTTGCCTAAAGCCTCGACCATCAATGGCGGGGTCCAATTATCTTCATTACCATACCAGAGCGTGACCGGCGGTGAGATAAGCGGTAAAATGCTGGCCCAATCCTCGACATATGAGGTGACCTCCCGTCGATAAGCTGCCGGATTGCGGCCCATAGAATGCTGCAGCATCTGGACCATTGCCGACTTGAACGTCGGTTGAGAGGTCATGGCGCGATCATGTCCCGCAACATCGGCAAACAGCACATGGAATAATGATCCGGGTGCAATGCGCGCCAGACATGACTGCAGGCTCACCATTATAGAAAACAGAAGGCGGCTATAGCGCGCCATTCGAAAAACGGGCCCACCAGCCATTTGACCCAGAAAATCGCCGAGTTCCAAGGGCCCTGCCGGAGAAATCAAGTCTAGCGATATAATCCGATTATCAAGGCGGGAAACGACGTTCATGGCAATAAATGCACCGAGGGAAAACCCGACAAGCCTGATTGGGCCATTTGGAAAATGCGCTGCGATTTCTGATGCCAGTGCATCGAAATATTGATCTGACGAAAGGCCGTTATGGTGATCATGGCGAGGCAGGACCCATAGTCCGTTGCAACCCGTCAGTCCCGATGCAGGGAAAAGGAGCAATTCGTCCGGGGATCCCGGCGTACCGTGGAAATAGACGATCCGTTCACCCTCATCCATTGAGTGCGTTGATCGCCGCATGCACCCGAGCCTCGACCTCATCACGGGGCAGGCCGGGCGGAATGGTTTCACCGACCTTGTAAGTGATTGTTCCGCTTTTCCACCAGGGCTTGCCCTTGGGCGTTAATTTTCCGCTGTCGACCGCTATTGGTACGACCGGTAATCCCAGAAGTTTATACAGTCCGGCAAAGCCCGATTGCAGTGGCGGGCGCTCGCCATGGGGCACGCGGGTGCCTTCCGGAAATATCACGATTGGTCGGCCGTCGGCAGTAATCTGGCGGGCCAATGTCAGCATCGCGCGCAATGCGCCCGCACCCGCTTCGCGATCTACCGGAATCATCCCATAGGCTTTTGCGGCCGGGCCCCAGCCAGGAATGTCGAACAATTCGCGTTTGGTGATGACGGCAGGCAGCCGGAACAGGCGCGGCATGTCGATCGTTTCGAACATCGCTTCATGTTTGATCGCAAAAAGCACCGCACCTTGCGGTAACACGCCATCCAGCTTCAGGCGGATGCCGAGCAACCAGCGGGCGCAGAACAGATGGTATCGGCTCCATCCATGCACCCCCGCCCGCAACAATGGTCGCGACACATAGGCCCCGATCAATGCCGTTAGCACATAGGGAACAGACCCGATGTAGAAGATGATGGCGAAAAGAAGCGAGCGGACCAGATACATTGCAGGGTTAAACCCCGATCAGTGCAGCGGTTCCGCGCAACCAATATTTGTTATACTCCCGAAACAGAACATAAAGGCTGGGTTGCGTCGGCACGGCGTCGGCGATCACGTCGATCGAATCGGGAAGCGCGATCGCCAATTCCATCTTGGCACGGCGCATATGCCAATCATGCGTAACAAGACGTAGCGTGCGGATTTTGTTCCGTTTCACCCAGCGCGCAGTTTCAATCGCATTCGATCGGGTGTCGAGTGCGCGAAAGCCCAGATCAATGCAGCAATCGAACAGCGCAACGGGGCGTTTATACTCCACCGCCAGTTCGCCGGGTTTCACATCAAGATCCACGCCCGAAATCAGCAGGCGCCGGGCCTTTTTCGCCTCGAGGATTTCAAGGCCGCGGTCGATGCGCTGTGCACCTCCGGTCAAGACCACCACTGCGTCGGTCCGGGTCAGGTCCGCAGGTTGCGGCAGGAACAGGGCAAACCAGGCAAAGCCCAGCACCCAGACCAGAAAAACAAAGGCAATCGTGCGTCGAATCATAACATGTTCTTGAGTGTCGACAGCACTGTCCACCGCGCCATCGCTATCGACAAGCCTGTAACTGCCAGCGGAATCAACAGCAAGAGTAGCCAGCCATAAATCGGCATTCCCGCGCCCGCCAGCAACCCTGGGTCAAGCGCCTGGACACGGTTGCCGAGCAGCAGCAGCAGCCCCGTGGCTGAAGCAAGGCCGATCGCGCCGCCAAAGAGTGAATCAAGGGCAACGCGCCGCTGGAAGAGGCGGGCGGCCTGCAGGTCGGTTGAACCCATCATGTGCATGATCTCAATCGTGCCCTTATGCGTATTGAGCGCACCGCGCACTGCAAGCGCTACCGTAGCGGCCGTAGCCAATAACAGCAGCAGGACAATTCCGCCTGCCATGACAAGCAATGTGCGCATCAGGCGGAACCATGGTTCCAGCCATTGGGCATTGCCGTCAATCCGGATGTCTGACCGGTTGCCTCCGTTGTCGCGCGCGAGTTCGCGGCGCATTTGCAAAAGGCGTTCGGCTGATGGGGCTTGCGCAAATTCGACATCGATCAGTGCCGGCACGGGAATGCCCGCCGCTTCTGCGCTGTCGCCGAGCCAAGGCTGCAAAAGGGCGCGCGCCTCGGATTCCGGAACAGCGCGGACGCTGGCGATCCCCGGCATGTTGCGCAGTCGGCTGGCGAGCCTTTGCTGTTCGACGGCACGCATTTGCGGATCATCCTCCAGCAACTGCACCGTTGCCTGCCGCGTCAATTCGCTGCGCCCTTGGCGGGCAGCGTCAAAAAGTGTGAGAGCGGCAGCAGCCGACAACAGCGCCAGAAAAATCATTATCGCCATCACCCAAGGCATGGCGCCGGAAAAACGGCCGTCGGGGATCAGCTTTCGCTCATGCGCTGCGATAGCAAAAGGGGTGCGCTGCAATGCCATCAGTTGCGCAATATCAAAGGTTGCGGCGGATGGCGGAGCGCGCCGGTCGGATCGGAAAGCCGCCCCTTGTCGAGCCGCATCATCTGGGCACCCTCGATTTCCTGCAGCAAATGGATGTCGTGCGTTGCCACCACAACGGTCGTGCCCAGCCGGTTCAATGCCGAAAACAGCTTCAACAACCGCACGGCCATGTCGGGATCGACATTGCCTGTGGGTTCGTCCGCTACGAGGATTTCGGGTCGGCCGATTACCGCGCGCGCAATCGCCACGCGTTGCTGTTCGCCGCCCGAAAGTGTCGCGGGGCGTGCCTCCGCACGTTCGCTCAGCCCGATCCATGACAGCATTTCACGTACCGGGCCGTCGAGGTCGCGTTCCGAAATGCCCGCGATGCGCAGCGGCAGCGCGATATTGTCAAAAGTGTTCAGATGCGGAACCAGGCGGAAATCTTGAAACACTACGCCGATGCGCCGGCGAAATCCGGGCAACCGCGTACGCGGCATGTGCACCAGATCCTCGCCGAACATGCGGATCGAACCCCGGCTCGGGCGATGGGCGAGATAAAGGAGTTTCAGCAGCGACGTTTTGCCGGCACCCGATGCGCCGGTTAGGAAATAGAAACTGCCGGGAAACAGCTTGAAGCTGACATCGGTCAGCGTCTCGGTATCGGTACCGTATCGCAAACCCACATTGTCAAATTCTGCTACGCTTTGCATCGCCCTATCGAATGGCACATAAGCGGCGGTGGCGCAAAGGGATGTTTGGGCGATAATGTGCCCTGAACGGACGATAAAGCACCCACCGTCCACAGCAAATTCGTCCGATTCGCTTGCATCAGGCGAATCGCTGATGTTTATGCTGTTACATGTTGCTGGTTTGCCCCGAATGCCGGACAAAATATGTCGTTCCCGATAGTGCCATCGGCACAAGCGGGCGGCAGGTGCGTTGCGCCAATTGCCGGCACAGCTGGTTTCAGGATGGTGTGGCATCGCCGCCTGCACCGCCCGCGCCGCCAATTGTTGCACCGCCAGTTGTTGCTCAGCCGGATTCCGCGCCTGCGGCAGATTTTGCAAGCATATCCGACGAACCCTCACCCGGCTTTTCTGCATTTGATGGGCCGCCGCGTGTCGTTGTCAACGCCGATCGGCCGTCCCGATTTGGTCAGGGCGATCCGCCGGTTGCCGAACTGGCGCGCGAAATCCCGCCGCCGCCGCGCGTGTCCGAAAACCGCAGCCAGTTTGCCCATGAACCGCCATTCCGGCCGCGCCGCAATCCGGCAAAGATGATGACATGGGGGGCGGCAGCCTTTGCCTTGCTTGCCGTGTCGATTGGAACGGCGACTTGGTATTTCGGCTGGCTCGATAATAGCTTTGCGACCAGCGCCGAGGAGCCCGATCTCACCATCGTTCTCCATGACAATCTGGAATTGGGCCGCGATGCGGACGGATCGCCTTTCTTCATCGCCAGCGGGTCAATCGTAAACCCTACTGCAACGGCGCAGAATGTCCCTGAATTGCTGGTGACTTTAAAGGATGACAGCGGTCGTTCGGTCTATAGCTGGACCATGAAGGCGCCGGTGCGCACGCTCGCACCGGGTGCAAAAACCGATTTCAGCCAGTTACGCCGTGATGTGCCGCTCGCTGCCTCCCGAATCAGCGTCAGCTGGGCTCTCGGCAGCAGTTGACGCCCGCAGGCAATCAATAATATTCGATCAAAAGGCCGCCTGCATGCCGGCTCACCCGCCGGTCCGCTCGGTTCCGATCCTGTCCGCGCTGTAATTGCGACAGATTGATCGATTCGGCGGCAATCACGGTGACGCTCGCGCTTGCCGTCACCCTCGCTCGGGCGGGTGCGCCGTCCGCGACGGCTGTCGCGACAGCAGCGATCAGAATGAGCGGCATGAACATGGCCCAAGGTTAACGCGCCGTTTACCTTGGGCGGCAAGCCGCAAAGAGGGTTAATTGCGCCCGAACCGGCGCAGAAAAGCATTTTCCCGCGCTCGTCCCCGGAACTGCCCCATATTGCGACAAGGGCTTTTGCTGCAATTACCCGGATATAGCGGTTGCACCCCTCTTAGCCTTTTGCTAGTGGCGCTCGCCTACCTGTCAGG
Source organism: Sphingomonadales bacterium (assembly GCA_021298455.1). Classification (GTDB taxonomy): domain Bacteria; phylum Pseudomonadota; class Alphaproteobacteria; order Sphingomonadales; family Sphingomonadaceae; genus Sphingorhabdus_B; species Sphingorhabdus_B rara. The sequence goes on from JAJTFR010000002.1 coordinate 72,187, forward strand.
GCAGTGCGGTCGTGGCGGAACTGGTAGACGCGCAACGTTGAGGTCGTTGTGGCCGAAAGGCCGTGGAAGTTCGAGTCTTCTCGACCGCACCAAACAGTCCAAAGAGCGGCTGATCTCCATACATATTACTGACAGGCTGAACCCAAAAGGGCGCAGTTTTTGGCGGTTTTGACGTGTTAGATGTTGGGCTGGAGACAGCATCAGTTTGCCGCCTCGGCGTATTCAAAATGACGCCAGTCTCCAGTGACGAAATTGGAGACGTTCTTTGCCCCCAATAAATTCGAGACATTAGCGCGAGATTCGTCTCTCAATCGCTCTGTCGAGTTAGCTTATTTGGAACAAAGCTCGTTGCTCAGCCCAAGAGACCGGGATCGCCGCGGTGCGTAGTTTTGTCGCCGTCAGCGAGCTTGCCTGCTTGCCTGCAAGTACCGCCGTGACAATGTCCGGTGCGAGGCAGGATAGCTCGATGAGCTTTGCAAGATGCTTGCGACATTTGCCCTGCTGTTTGGCAAGATCAGCAAGTGAGGTATCGGGATAGGCAAGGACGAGCTTACGCGCGGCATGAGCCTCGGCCAGCAGCGCGATGAGCTTCCTATCCCGTTGTCGTTGCAGACGTTGTGGCGGTGCGATGACTGGCAACCCCTTAGGCGCAGCGTACCCGGCCCCTGTCTTTGGTACTTGCCCCTCACCTTCGATCACCAACCTGATCTGATGTCCATGCCGCAGACGTGTGGCAGCAACACTGAGGATGATCGGCGCTGA